>NZ_KV838592.1:308347-429611 GCF_001838705.1 Staphylococcus sp. HMSC34C02 | reverse complement strand
AGTATTGTAAATAAAGAAGCCAGTAAATGAATTTCTTAAAACTCATTTACTGGCTGTTTCTCTAGGAATTATGTCCCAGACTCGTTTTATAATTAAATAATTCTATTTTTTCTTTTTAGTTAGTTTAAATAGGGTTTGTTGAGCTATTTGATTAGCTTCTTTATTTTGCTCTCTAGGGATCCATTTAACAAATAACAAGTCAAAACTTTGTTCAAGTATTTCTAAATTTTCAAAATAGGGCTTAAATCTAGCATTCTTTACGAATCCTTGATTGACACTATCTTCTATCAACTTTGAATCAGTATACAATAGCGCATTAACAACATTTAGCTCACGAGCATGTTCAAGTGCATATATCAGAGTTGCCCATTCTGCACTATGATTATCTAATTCACCTAAGTCATGTGAATATACATATCTTTTATCTTCTTCCTTAATAACTATGCCACATGCACTTCTCCCAGGATTACCTTTAGTCGCTGCATCAAAGTAAATTTTTGCCATATAAATTTTACACCTTTTTAAATTTATTAATTACTTTAATTTTATCAAAGTATGAAATATGAAAATAGGGAATGGCAAGAATTCACTAAGAACGCTATTCCACTCCCTTAAAAAAATTTAATATCCTTCATCTAATTTATGAATTCGACCTTTACGATACATAGATTTAGCTACATAACCGAATGGTACGTTGAAAATTGTCGAAATTAGTTTTAATAAATACGTTGTTATAAATATTTCAAATACAACCATATTTGGTAAAGTACCTGCAAAAGCAATTGTTACGAACAGTGCTGTATCAATAATTGAACTTAACATTGTGCTTCCGTATGCACGAATGATAAACGTCTTATCTGAACTAAATATTTTCTTAATAGCTGAAAAGATGAATACATCAACATGTTGTCCAATTATATACGCAATAATTGAACCTAATGCAATTCTAGGCACCAAATCAAAAATCGTTGAGAGTGATTTTTGAGCCATATCTTCAGGTGCTGGTATAAAATGAAGAGACATTTGCATCACAATGATCATGACCAACGTGGATGAAAAGCCTAACCACACAGCTCTTTTAGCAACTTTGCGCCCATATATATCATTTAAAATATCTGTTGCTAAATAAATTGACGCAAACATCACATTACCTAAAGTAGCAGATATGCCAAAAATATGAACTGTTTTTATTACTTGAATATTAGCAATAATAGTTCCAATTGCAACCCAGGCAATTAAACCTTGTTTACCAAAACATCGGAACATTACCACCATTAAAATAAATGTAACAAGAAACGATGCTACACCAAAAATCTCATTATACATAAAAATCCTCCTAAATTTTGATGATGCGGGTGTTTAGAAACCGCAAAAACAACTTATTTATTTTATAGCAATTTATTGGCAATTGCAATAACCATAATCACATATACAATCATTTATCAATTATTAAATCGATTATTTCAAAATAACTCCAAATTAAGTTATACTTGTTCCATGCTTATAATAAAGTAATACTGTGCTTAAGGAGTGACGGTTATACTTACACATTCCGAAAAAAATGCAATTGATAAAATTGATGAATTAATGAACACTTATTGTGATAAATGCTTACTAAAAACACATATAAGAAAAACAGAAGGTAAAACACAGGCACATCATTTTTGTATTTCCGAGTGTTCAATTGGTAAACAAATCAAACAATTAGGAAATGAACTTCAATAGGAGGTAAGGACTATGCATATCGTTTCAATCGAAGAAACACCAAATCATAACACTATGAAGATTAATTTAAGTGAAAAAAGAGAAGATAATAAATCTAATACATTTACTTCTGCACAAGAAGGACAACCAGATTTTATAAATAACTTATTCGAAATTGACGGGGTAAAATCAATATTTTATGTTATGGATTTTATTTCTGTAGATAAAGAAGCCAATGCAGATTGGAATAATGTACTACCACAAATTCAATCTACTTTTGAATAAAGCATTATAAGGGGACATGTAGTTATGGAAATTGTACGAGTAGAGCCAACACCAAGTCCTAATACAATGAAAATCGTCTTGTCTGAAAAGAGGGAAGACAATAAATCTAATACATTTACACAAATAGATGAGCATCAACCTCAATTTATTAATGATTTATTAGCAATCGATGATGTCAAATCTATTTTCTACGTAATGGACTTCTTAGCTATCGATAAGCAACCGAAATCTGATTGGGAAGTGGTCTTACCTCAAATCACTTCAACATTAAATAACGAATCATCAATTGATAGTGCTCAACAGCCTGATGAACATTATGGTGAAATTAAAGCTGAGGCACTTATGTTTAAAGGCATCCCTTATCAAATTAAACTGACTACCGCTTCAGAAGAACGTCGCGAACAATTGCCAAACCATTTCGTTGATAGAATGTTAAAGACACAAAAAGACGGTGACAACGTTGTATTCTTACGTAAGTGGGAAGATCTTGGCATTAGATATGGTGAATTAGATGACGTTATGAATGAAGTATATGAAGAAATGATTGCACTATACCCAACTGAAAGGTTAGACGCACTCGTTCAAACTGCATTAGAGACAGATGTTGTAGTACCACAACAACAGTATCATCATGTTACTGTTAACGAATTTAAAGCAGCGTCTGATTGGAAAGATAAATTAAGAATGCTTAAAGCATTTCCATCACCAACAGTCGAAGATATAGATTTATTAGACTTAGCCTTACAAGAAGAAAAGGCACCATTAAGACGACAAGCCATTGTATTAATCGGCATGATTGAAGATAAGGAAATTCTTCCATATTTATATAAAGGCTTACATGATAAAAGCCCAGCAGTTAGACGCACCGCTGGAGATTGTTTAAGTGATTTAGGGTTTAAAGAGGCATTACCAGAAATGGAACAAGCTTTAAATGACCCACAAAAAATAGTCCGTTGGAGAGCGGCAATGTTTTTATTTGATGAAGGTGGGCCAGAACAGTTACCAAGTTTAAAATCACACGCTGATGATCCTGCCTATGAAGTTAAACTTCAAATAGAAATGGCAATTTCTAGAATTGAAAAAGGCGAAGAAGCGTTAGGCTCTGTATGGAAACAAATTGCAAATCGCAATAAGTCATAAATTTCAAGAAAAACTAAAATAGGAGTGGAAATAATGAATCCTTATGAACAATACATGAAAGAATTAGCTCAACAAATGCGAGCTGAACTTACTGAAAATGGTTTTAAAAGTTTAGAAACAAGTGAAGATGTATCAAATTATATGAATAGTGTTAATGAAGAAGATACAACATTTGTAGTAATTAACTCTACATGTGGCTGTGCTGCTGGTTTAGCTAGACCTGCAGCTGTTGCAGTAGCTGAACAAAATGATAAAAAACCGACAAACAAAATCACAGTATTTGCTGGTCAAGACAAAGAAGCAACTCAAACAATGCGTGACTACATCCAACAAGTGCCTTCTAGTCCATCATATGCATTATTCAAAGGGACAGAATTAAAGCATTTTATTCCTAGAGAGCATATTGAAGGCCGTGACATTCAAGATATCTGTATGGATATTAAAGATGCATTTGATGAAAATTGTTAAGAAACCTATTTGACTTACCAATCCCAAATATAAAATTAATAGTTAATTTTATATTTGGGATTTTTTTATTTTAATTTTATAAGTACGTATTATCTAGTATAATAAACAGTAATATAAACAATTCTAGGAGATGAACAAGATGTTAAATTCATTTGATTCAGCCTACCATGCTCTATGTGAAGAAATATTGGAAATTGGCAATCAACGTGATGATCGTACGCATACAGGTACTATATCTAAGTTTGGTCATCAATTACGTTTTGATTTGACAAAAGGTTTTCCATTACTTACAACGAAGAAAGTATCGTTTAAACTTATAGCTACTGAATTACTATGGTTTATTAAAGGCGATACAAATATACAATATTTATTAAAATATAATAATAATATTTGGAATGAGTGGGCATTTGAGAAATACGTACAATCAAATGATTACCACGGATCTGATATGACTAATTTTGGACATAGGGCGCTCCAAGACGAGGATTTTAATCAACAATACAAAGAAGAAATGTCTAAATTCAAACAACATATATTAAATGACGATGCATTCGCTAAAAAGTACGGAGATTTAGGTAACGTTTATGGTAAACAATGGCGAGATTGGGTAGATAAAGAAGGCAATCATTTCGATCAACTTAAAACAGTAATTGATCAAATAAAGCATAATCCAAATTCTCGACGCCATATTGTTTCAGCATGGAATCCTACAGAAATTGATAGCATGGCCTTGCCACCATGTCATACGATGTTCCAATTCTATGTTCAAGATGGTAAGTTAAGTTGTCAATTGTATCAACGTAGTGCAGATATCTTCTTAGGTGTACCATTTAATATTGCGAGCTATGCATTATTGACACATTTAATAGCAAAAGAATGTAATCTAGGTGTAGGAGAATTTGTTCATACATTTGGTGATGCTCATATTTATTCTAATCATATTGAAGCAATTCAAACACAATTATCTAGAGATAGTTTTGAGCCACCAACCCTAAAAATCAATTCTGATGCTTCAATTTTTGAAATCAATTATGAAGATTTGGAGTTAGTTGGATATAACGCGCATCCTGCTATTAAAGCACCTATAGCAGTGTAAAAAACAAAAGTACTAATTTAATCTAAATAAATTATAGATACGGAGGGGAATTATGACTTTATCCATTTTAGTTGCACACGATCAACAACGCGTCATAGGCTATAAGAATGATTTACCATGGCATTTGCCTAATGACCTCAAACACGTTAAAAAACTATCAACTGGAAATACATTGGTAATGGGAAGAAGAACCTTTGAGTCAATTGGTAAACCGCTTCCTAACAGAAGAAATGTCGTTTTAACAAGTGATACTTCTTTCAACGTCGAAGGTGTAGATGTGATTCATTCTATTGACGATATTTACAACTTAGAAGGTCATATTTTTATCTTTGGCGGCCAATCATTATTTGAAGAAATGATTGATAAAGTAGATGATATGTACATTACGGTAGTCGATGGTAAACACCAAGGTGACACATTCTTCCCACCTTATACATTTGAAGAATGGGAAGTAGAATCATCAGTAGAAGGAGAACTAGATGATAAAAACAGAATTCCACATACATTTCTACACTTAGTACGTAAACATTAAATTAAATTGATTAACCGGAGGCACTTATGACTAAACAAATTATCGTGACTGATTCTACATCAGATTTATCACATGACTATTTAAATCAATATAATATCCACGTTGTACCTTTAAGCTTAACGATTGATGGTAAATCATTCGTCGATCAAATTGACATTTCATCTGAGGCATATATTCAACGCATTGAAGAAAATGCAGATGTTAAAACAAGTCAACCACCAATCGGTAAATTCATTGAATTATATGAAGAACTTGGTAAAGAAGATGTTGAAATTTTTAGTATTCATATGTCATCAGGTCTAAGTGGAACTTATCAAACTGCTCTTCAAGCCAGTGATATGGTCGACACTAAAGTAACCGTGATTGATTCTAAATCCATTTCATATGGACTCGGATACCAAATTCAACGTCTTGTTGAACTCATAAATACTAATCTTTCATCAAATGAAATTGTTGATAAACTTAAAGAACTACAAAAAAACATCAAGCTTTTTGTTGTTATTGGACAGTTAAATCAATTAATCAAAGGTGGACGCATAAGTAAGACTAAAGGGTTGATTGGTAATATTATGAAAATCAAACCTATCGGTACATTAGAAGATGGGTATTTGGAAATTGTGCATAATGCACGAACACAAAATTCAAGCATACAATATTTAAAAAAAGAAATTTCAGAATTTATTGATAAACATAAAATTAAATCTATTGGTGTTGCTCACGCTAACGTACTTGATTTTGTTGACAAACTTAAATCACAGTTTGATGAAGCATTTGGGCAGCAAATATATGATGTAAATGTAACTACGCCAGTTATATCAACGCACACTGGTCAAGGTGCAATTGGTTTGGTTGTTGTTCGTGAACCAAACTAAACACGCATTTTATTACTTGCTTCCTATTTATATTAAATAAATAAAAGTATCGTTGTGAGTAGATTACTTTAAATTAACAAAGTTATATCGTAAATTTAATTAATGACAGAGGAGGTAATAATATGGCATATGCAACATTAGCTGGAGGATGTTTCTGGTGTATGGTTAAACCCTTTACATCATATCCAGGAATTGAAGATGTCGTATCTGGATATAGTGGAGGACATGTTGAAAATCCTACGTACGAACAAGTTTGCACTAATCAAACTGGTCATAGAGAAGCCGTGCAAATTCAATTTAATTCTGACATTACGTCCTTTGAAAATATCTTAGATGTGTATTTTAAAACATTTGACCCAACAGATGATGGTGGTCAATTTTTCGATAGAGGCGAAAGTTATGAACCAGCTATCTTTTATCACGATGATGAACAAAAGAAAGCAGCAGAACTTAAAATTCAACAACTGAACGAGGAAGGCATTTTTAATAAACCGGTTATAACACCAATTCTTCCTTATAAGAATTTTTATCCTGCAGAAGCATATCATCAAGATTATTATAAGAAGAATCCTGCACACTATGAGCAATACCAACGTGGATCAGGAAGAAAATCATTCATCGAAACACATGGGGGGTCTCAAAATGATTAAAAAAGATAAGCATGAACTCAATGACATGGAATATCTTGTCACACAAGAAAATGGTACTGAACCTCCTTTTCAAAATGAATATTGGAATCATTTTGAAAAGGGGATTTATGTAGATAAAATTTCAGGTAAACCATTATTTACTTCTGAAGAAAAGTTTGAATCTAACTGTGGTTGGCCAAGTTTTTCGAAAGCGCTTGATGATGATGAAATCATTGAACTGGTTGATAAAACATTCGGCATGGTTAGAACTGAAGTTAGGTCAGAAGAAGCTAATAGCCACTTAGGACATGTATTTAATGACGGTCCTAAAGAAAGTGGTGGATTACGCTATTGTATTAATTCAGCAGCAATTCAATTTATCCCATATGATAAATTAGAAGCGCTAGGCTACGGTGATTTAATTCCACATTTTGAAAAATAGGAGTGACTAATAATGTTTAAAAAATTATTCGGTAAAGGTAAAGAAGTTAATAAAGAAATTGAAATTTATGCACCACTAACTGGTGAATATATCAATATTGAAGATATCCCAGATCCAGTTTTCGCACAAAAAATGATGGGTGAAGGATTTGGTATTAACCCAACTGAAGGAGAAGTAGTTTCACCAATCGAAGGTAAAGTTGATAATGTATTCCCTACAAGACATGCAATTGGTCTTAAAGCAGATAACGGTTTAGAAATTTTAGTTCATATTGGATTAGATACAGTTCAATTGGATGGTCAAGGTTTCGAAATCTTAGTAAGTAGCGGTGATACTGTACAAGTTGGTGACCCTTTACTTAAATTTGATTTAGAATATATTAAAAATAATGCGAAAGATGTCATTTCACCAATTATTATTACAAATTCAGATCAAACTGAATCAATTCATGTTAATGATGTTAAAGCAGTGATCAAAGGTGAAACTAAAGTCGTAGATGTGACAATGAGCTAATGAAAGAACATTCTTTTTATCAATTTGCGCTAACAGCTAGAGGCCGTAAAGATAGCAAAGGAGATTTAGCTGAAGAAATATTTAATGATTTATCTTTTCCTAAACATGAAAAAGATTTCAATCAATTATCTGATTATATCGAAATGCAAAGTGATATAACATTACCGATGTCAGTATTTGATGATTTATATGAAGAATATACAGAATGGCTGAAATTCTAAATTTTAAATAGTCAATTCAAGTATATATAATTTTATATTTTGCATTGTACATTCGCATTAGTTGACTGAATGAAACATGTGTTTGAAACAAGGTATTAATTCCAGTTAACCTTGCCGGGGTGGAACTCTGAATTCACAACGAATTCTGTTCCACTCCTTTATCATTTTTATGTGTAAATAGCTATCTGTTTTCTAATAAGTTGCGTTTATGTTTAAATAACGACATACTTATATTATCTTTTTAGATGAAATTAATATAAATACATACGATGTTATACGAGGAAGTGGTTTTATGAGTCATCATTCTGAGGAGAGACACAATCATGTTGACGCCAAACAAGATAATGGCAAATCTTCAAATAAGAAAATTCGATTTAAAACTTGGCAATTCATATTACTTATATTAGGAATTATAATATTAACGGCTGGAATAACAGTTGCCGCTACAATAGGTATTAGTCACAAAATAAGTGGATTAAATAAAGATGAACGCCAAGAAATGAAGAAAATCGAGTATGCCTACAAGACACTTAATAATGATTATTATAAGAAACAAAGTGCTAGCGATTTATCTGAAGCCGCTATAGATGGCATGGTAAAAGAACTCAAAGATCCATACTCTGAGTACATGACTAAAGATGAGACGAAAAGTTTCAATGAGGATGTTTCAGGTGACTTTGTAGGAATTGGCGCTGAAATGCAGAAAAAAGATAAACAAATCATGATTACTAGCCCAATGAAAGATTCACCTGCCGAAAAAGCCGGTATACAACCTAAAGATGTTGTAACTAAAGTGAATGGAAAATCGGTTGTAGGTAAGCCATTAGACCAAGTAGTTAAATTAGTTCGAGGTAAAGAAGGAACAACCGTCAAATTAACGATCAAACGTGCTTCACAAGAAAAAGATATTAATATTAAGCGTGGAAAAATTCATGTAAAAAGCGTGGAGTATAAGAAAAAAGGCCATATCGGTGTCTTCACAATTAATAAATTCCAAGATAATACTGCTGGAGAACTCAAGTCAGCAATCATAAAAGCGCATAAAGACGGTGTGCGCAATATTGTATTAGATTTAAGAAATAATCCTGGTGGTTTACTTGATGAAGCAGTTAAAATGGCGAATATCTTTATTGATAAAAATCAAA
Source organism: Staphylococcus sp. HMSC34C02 (assembly GCF_001838705.1). Classification (NCBI taxonomy): domain Bacteria; kingdom Bacillati; phylum Bacillota; class Bacilli; order Caryophanales; family Staphylococcaceae; genus Staphylococcus; species Staphylococcus sp. HMSC34C02. Next base: position 420,564 of record NZ_KV838592.1, on the reverse strand, counting down.
CGGTTGTCAAACTAGAAAAAGGTGACGATACTGAATCCATTAAAACGTCGAATGATGCTACAAAAGAAGCTAAAGACATGAAAGTCAGTATTTTAGTAAATGAGGGCTCTGCAAGTGCTTCTGAAGTCTTTACAGGTGCTATGAGAGACCACAATAAAGCAAAAGTTTACGGTTCAAAAACATTTGGTAAGGGAATAGTACAAACAACTCGTGAATTCAAAGATGGTTCATTATTGAAATATACTCAAATGAAATGGTTAACACCTGATGGTCATTATATTCACGGTAAAGGTATCCAACCTGATACTAAAATTGCATCACCTAAATATCAATCTATCAGTGTCATTCCTACTGATAAAACATATACTGTAGGTGATAACACCAAATATGTAAAATCAATTAAAATTGGCTTAGATGCGTTAGGCTATGACGTTGACGATGAATCAAATCAATTTGATACACAATTAGAAACAGCTATAAAATCATTCCAATCAGACCACCAATTACAAGTGAATGGTAAATTTGATAAGGAAACCAACGAGAAATTTACACAATTATTAGTTGAAAAAGCTAATAAAGAAGATAAAGTATTAGATGATTTAATAAACAAATTAAAATAAAGAGGTGTTTTTAAAACAATGATTAGGTTAGGTAAATTACAAGATATTTCACAAATAGAGGCATTAGTTGAGGAAGCTAAAGCATTAATGAAAGAATTTAATAATAATCAATGGGATGATAAATACCCAGTGTCAGAACATTTTGAAGAGGATATCAAAGCTGAAACACTATATGTTTTAGAAGAAAATGACACAATTTATGGCTTTATCGTAGTCGACCAACAACAATCAGAATGGTATGATGATTTAGAATGGCCAATCGAACGTCAAGGCGCCTATGTCATTCATAGACTTGCTGGCTCACAACAATACAAAGGTGCAGCTACAGCATTATTTGATTTTGCTGTAAAGTTAGCTGAAGATCATAATATCCATGTTATATTAACAGACACGTTTGCTTTAAATAAGCCAGCACAAGGATTATTTGAAAAATTTGGTTTCATAAAAGTCGGTGAAGCAGAAATTGACTATCATCCATTTGATAGAGGCGCACCATTCTATGCATATTATAAAAATATTTAAGAATAGAGGTTAATTACTATGTCTAAAATAGCATTTACCGGTGGCGGTACTGTTGGACATGTTTCGGTCAATCTAAGTTTAATTCCAACAGCTACTGATAAAGGACACGACTCATTTTATATTGGTTCTAAAACAGGTATTGAACGTGAAATGATTGAATCACAGTTACCTAATATTAAATATTATCCAATATCTAGCGGTAAATTACGTCGATATTTATCAGTCGATAACGCGAAAGACGTATTCAAAGTTTTAAAAGGGATAATTGATGCACGTAAAGTATTAAAAAAAGAAAAGCCAGACTTGCTATTTTCTAAAGGGGGATTTGTATCAGTTCCTGTAGTCATAGCAGCACGCTCATTGAATATACCAACGATTATCCATGAATCAGATTTAACACCTGGTTTAGCTAATAAAATTTCATTAAAATTTGCTAAAAAAATCTATACTACGTTTGAAGATACTTTGAAGTACTTGCCTAAAGAAAAAGCAGACTTCGTAGGCGCTACGATTCGCCAAGACTTAAAAGAGGGTAATCAAGCACGAGGCTATCAATTAACCGGTTTCGATGATTCTAAAAAAGTATTACTTGTTATGGGCGGTAGTTTAGGTAGTAAAAAACTAAATCAAGCTATCCGTGAAAATTTAGAAGCCTTGCTTCAAGATTATCAAATCATTCATTTAACTGGACATGGATTAGTAGATGATCATATCGATGCAAAAGGCTATGTTCAATATGAATTCGTAAAAGAAACATTAACGGATTTACTAGCTATTACAGACACTGTCGTGAGTCGTGCAGGATCTAACGCAATCTATGAGTTCTTAACATTGCGTATTCCTATGTTATTGATACCGTTAGGACTTGATCAATCTCGTGGGGATCAAATCGATAATGCAAAGAATTTCGAATCTAAAGGCTATGGTAGAATGATTCCTGAAGACCAGCTTACACAAGTTAAATTATTGGAACAACTTAAAGATATTGAGCATAATCGAGAATCGATTGTGAAACAAATGGAGACATACAACGAAAGTTATACCAAAGAGGATTTATTTAATAAAATTCTACAAGACGCTTTATAAACTCAGGAGGTGTAGACAATGAATCGTGCGAAACGTATTACCTTATTAATCGTTTTTACATTAATATTTGGTATCATTGCATCCTTCCATGAGTCTAGATTGGGTAAATGGATTGATACAGAAGTGTATGAATTTATTTATTCATCAGAAAGTTTTATCACTACCTCAATCCTTTTGGGGGCCACGAAAATTGGAGAAGTATGGGCCATGGTATGCCTTTCATTGATGCTTGTCGCTTACTTAATGCTAAAACGTTTCAAAATCGAAGCACTATTCTTCGTGATTGTCATGTCGCTATCTAGTATATTAAATCCATTATTAAAAAATATCTTCGACCGTGAGCGTCCAACGTTATTGCGACTAATAGATATATCAGGATTTAGTTTTCCTAGTGGTCATGCTATGGGCTCAACATCATTCTTTGGTAGTGCAATGTTCATAGCAAATCGACAAGCGAATGGCAATAATAAAGGTATTATTATCGGATTATGTGCACTATTTATTCTTCTTATTTCTATTTCAAGAGTATATCTAGGCGTGCATTATCCTACAGATGTCATTGCTGGCATAATTGGTGGTGCTTTCTGTATCGTCCTTTCAACTTTAATACTTAAAAACCACTTATATCCAACCATTTAAACAAGAGACTGGGACAAAAAATAATCTAATGAAGCTATTTTGCAAATTCGCAGTAGCTGACTGAACTGAAAAGGCGCTTAATTCGAGCTTTTCTCAGTTCTAGTCATCCTTGCGGGCGGGGCCCCAACACAAAGAAATCACGAAAGTGATTTTACAAGCTAAGCAAGTTGGGGTTACGACGAATAAAAAGAATTCTGTCCCACTCCCTTCTATTTTAAAGTCATATGAATACAGTATTCATGAATTAATCACGCCTTTGAAATTTAAATATATCATTCTCAACACTACATATAAAAAAAGCAGTGAACCTCGGCATTAGATTCACTGCTTTTTATTAAAACGTTTAAAGTAAGTTTGAAACTTTAACGTTAGTCTTTTACGGGCATATAAAAGGGGAATAACTTGAAAATGACCAATCCTTTAAGAACGAAATATATGTGGGGGGAATTGTCTTATTCGGTATTGATAATCATTTTCAAATACTATTATACATTATTGATAATCATTGTCAATTATAATTGCGAAAAATTCTCAATTAAATTTGATTATCTATTTACAATTTCAATCATTTATCTAATTCCAATCTCTGATGTGATAAAATGTAGGTTATGTTATGATAAAGTGCATTTGACTTAGTTCGAGCCAAAATGATTAATTTTAATGATGATCTCGCAAATTTACAATAGATGATTGAAATGAGAAAGTACTTTAATTAAACTTTTCTAAATGCTAGTCATTCTTGTGACGACATCCCGTCAAAGCGCATTTCCAGATGAGCAATGCAATCTGGAAATCAAGACATTAGCATTTAGAATTCTGTCACGCTCACTTTAAAAACTAAGATTAATGCATCTAAAAAGAGGTGGAAATAAAAATGACCAACATTCTTATTGTTGAAGATGAACAGAACTTAGCTCGCTTCTTAGAACTAGAATTAACACACGATAATTATAGTGTAGATATAGAATATGAAGGGCAATCAGGACTTGATAAAGCGTTAAGTAACAATTATGACTTAATCATATTAGACTTAATGTTACCAAATATAAATGGTTTAGAAATATGTCGTCGTGTGAGACAAGAACAATCAACACCAATCATTATTATTACAGCGAAGAGTGATACATATGATAAAGTGACTGGCTTAGATTATGGTGCTGATGATTATATTGTAAAGCCCTTTGAAATTGAAGAACTCTTTGCACGTATTCGAGCAGTATTACGCCGTCAACCTCAGAAAGATATTATTGATATTAATGGTATTAAAATAGATGTTGATGCGTTCAAAGTAACAATCAATGGTGAACAGTTAGATTTCACTAAGACTGAATACGATTTACTCTATTTGTTAGCAACTAACCGAAATCGTGTGTTACAAAGAGAGCAAATTTTAGACCATGTTTGGGGCTATGATAGTGAAGTCGAAACAAATGTCGTAGATGTCTATATTCGATATTTACGAAACAAACTTAAACCTTTTGATAAAGAAAAAACAATTGAAACCGTACGCGGTGTCGGGTATGTGATTAGATGATTAAAAAAGGTACGTTAAAATATAAATGGATGATAATTACAACACTGATAATGTTTAGTACCATTATTCTTTTTTGTTTAGTTATCATATTCTTTTTAAAAGACACTTTAAGAGATGGAGAAATAGATGAAGCTGAACACAGTTCTAGTGATATCGTTAATTTAGTTGAATCTCGGTCAATGGATGATATCACAACGTTAGATTTGTCTGCTACTTTAGAGAACTTTGAAAAAGCGATTATTTACGACCGTAATGGTAAACAATTGATGCAATCTTCGAATGAAAATATGATTAATTTCAAACCTGAAGTGGACTTTGTTAATCCTGAAACAATTCAAATTACAAAACATCATGGTGTGCCATATTTAATCATAACTGAGCCAATACATAGTGACCGTTTTGAAGGTTACAGTGTTTTAATACATTCACTTGAAGACTACAACAATGTTGTTCGGTCATTGTATTTTGTGGCAATCGCATTTGGCTTATTAGCAACAATCATCATGGCAGGTATTAGTTATATCTTTTCAACGCAATTAACGAAGCCTTTAGTAACAATGTCTAATAAGATGATTCAAATACGTCGTGATGGCTTTCAAAATAAACTTGAGCTTAAGACAAACTATGAGGAAACAGATAATTTAATTGATACCTTTAATGATATGATGTATCAAATTGAAGAATCTTTTAATCAACAACGCCAATTTGTTGAAGATGCTTCTCATGAATTACGTACACCGCTTCAAATCATTCAAGGTCATTTAAATTTAATTCAACGTTGGGGCAAAAAAGATCCGGCCGTCCTTGAAGAATCTTTGAATATCTCACTTGAAGAAATGAACCGAATAACAAAACTAGTAGAAGAATTATTGCTACTAACTAAAGATAAAGTGAACAATCAAGCTTTAGAGTTTGAAGAAGTAAACATCAATGAGGAAATACGTTCACGTATTAAATCTTTAAAACAATTGCATCCAGATTATGAATTTGAAACACATTTGTCCAAGAAGCCATTAACCTTACAAATCAACCGTCATCAATTCGAACAACTATTACTGATTTTTATAGATAATGCGATGAAGTATGATAAAGATAATAAGCAAATAGAAATAGCGACCCAATTAAGAAATAAACAAATCAGTATTGAAATTACAGACCATGGCCTCGGCATTCCTAAAGAGGATCAAGAATTTATTTTTGACCGTTTTTATAGAGTGGATAAATCACGAGCGAGAAGCCAAGGTGGTAATGGACTAGGTCTTTCAATTGCTGAGAAGATTGTTCAGCAGTATGGTGGTTACATTACGGTTGATAGTGAAGTAAACGAATACACAACGTTCAAAATTATATTTAAATAACGACATTAATTCAAGAGCCTGGGACAAGTACGATGTCTCAGGCTACAAATAAATATTGGCAATAGTTGACTGAATTAAACATGCACTTACAACAACCATTTTTTAATTTTAGTCTACCTTGCCGGCAGGGCCCCAGCAAAGAGAATTCATCAAGACATTCTACAATCTAAGCAAGCTAGGAGAGGAACAGAAATAAATTTTCAAACCTTTATTTCAAGTCCTCTCCCTTTTTCTACTTGATCATCTATCTAAATTAAGACTAACCAAACCTCATGTTCCAATTTCAATTCTACTTTTTATGACTTTATCATTAATCTTCACTCATAATTAGATAAATTTAGTGCACTTATTTTAGTTATTTTGTTTTTTCCATAATATTCTGTTAATGGACTTTATCAATGCTAGAAATAGTGCTATTATTGACCTGTAAGCGGTTTAACTATTTTGTGGAGGGTAATATTATGGCAAAGGATAACAAGGATGTTACAGAAGCTCCTGTAAACTTTGGCGCTAATCTAGGTCTAATGTTAGATTTATATGATGATTACTTACAAGACCCAAGTTCGGTTCCAGATGATTTACAAGTGCTTTTCAGCACAATTAAAAACGGCGAAGCTCACGTTGAAGCTAAGTCTACCACTGAAGGGAGTGGTTCATCAGCAGGCGACGGTACAATTAAACGTATTATGCGTTTAATTGATAATATTAGACAATACGGTCACCTTAAAGCTGACATTTACCCTGTTAACGCTCCAGAAAGAACCAATCTTCCTAAGTTAGAAATTGAAGAATTTAACTTAGATAAAGAAACATTGGAGAATGTCTCAGCAGATATCGTATCTGATCATTTCAAAGATATTTATGATAATGCATACGAGGCAATTCAACGAATGGAGAAACGTTATAAAGGGCCAATTGCTTTTGAATATAATCATATTAATAACAATAAAGAACGCACGTGGTTAAAACGTCGTATCGAAACACCTTATAGAGCAAACATCAATAATGACGAAAGAAAGCAATTATTCGATACTTTAGCGCATGTTGAAGGCTTTGAGAAGTATCTGCACAAAAACTTTGTTGGTGCTAAACGATTCTCAATTGAAGGTGTCGATACATTAGTACCAATGTTACAACATACATTAAAGCGTGCAGCTGAAGTTGACATTAATAATATTCAAATTGGTATGGCACACAGAGGTCGTTTAAATGTTTTAACTCACGTACTCGAAAAACCATACGAAATGATGATTTCTGAATTTATGCACACAGACCCAATGAAATTCTTACCTGAAGACGGCAGCCTTGAATTAACTGCTGGTTGGACAGGAGATGTGAAGTATCATTTAGGTGGTGTGAAGACAACTTCATCATACGGTATTGAACAACGTATTTCATTAGCTAATAACCCAAGTCACTTGGAAATCGTTGCGCCAGTTGTAATTGGTAAGACGCGTGCATCACAAGATGATACACACCATGCTGGTAAACCAACAACAGACTTCCATAAAGGTATGCCTATTATTATACATGGGGATGCAGCATACCCAGGACAAGGTATTAACTTTGAAACAATGAATTTAAGTAACCTAGATGGTTATTCAACTGGTGGTGCATTACATATCATCACTAATAATAGAATTGGATTTACAACAGAACCAGTGGATGGTCGTTCAACAACGTATTCTACTGATATTGCAAAAGGATATGATGTACCGATTCTGCATGTAAACGCAGACGATGTAGAAGCAACAATTGAAGCTATTGATATTGCAATGGAATTCCGCAAAGAATTTCATAAAGATTTTGTAATTGATTTAGTTGGTTATCGTCGATACGGGCATAATGAAATGGATGAACCTTCAATTACAAATCCACTTCCATATCAAAATATTCGTAAACATGATTCTGTTGAAATCATCTATGGTAATCAATTAGTGGCAGATGGCGTTATTTCTAAAGAACAAATGGATGACGTTATGGATAAAGTTCAAAAAGAAATGCGTGCTGCCCAAGATAAGATTGATAAATCAGATAAAATGGATAATCCAGATATGGAGAAACCTGAATCATTACAAGAACCATTGCAAAGTGATGATAAAGATTTCTCAATAGATCATCTTAAAGAAATCAATGATGCTATGCTTTCATATCCTGAAGATTTCCACATACTTAAAAAACTTAATAAAGTACTTGAAAAACGTCGAGAACCTTTTGAAAAAGAAAATGGTTTAGTTGATTGGGCTCAAGCAGAGCAACTTGCTTTTGCAACCATCGTTCAAGATGGCATTTCTGTTCGCCTAACAGGACAAGATAGTGAACGTGGTACATTCAGTCATAGACATGCTGTGTTACACGATGAAGAAAATGGTGATACCTATACACCGTTGCATCATGTACCTAATCAAAAAGCGACATTTGAAGTGCACAACAGTCCATTATCTGAAGCTGCCGTGGTTGGTTTCGAGTATGGTTATAATGTTGAGAATAAAAATAGTATGAATATTTGGGAAGCGCAGTATGGAGACTTCTCAAATATGGCTCAAATGATGTTTGATAATTTCATGTCATCAGCTCGTGCGAAGTGGGGAGAACGAAGTGGCTTAACACTATTCTTACCGCACGCATTTGAAGGTCAAGGCCCTGAACACTCTTCAGCACGTTTAGAAAGATTTTTACAATTAGCTGCAGAGAATAACAGTACGGTCGTTAACTTATCAAGTTCAAGCAACTATTTCCATCTATTAAGAGCACAAGCTAAAAGTTTGGGCACTGAAGCGATGAGACCTCTAATTGTAATGTCTCCGAAAAGTTTATTAAGAAATAAAACAGTAGCTAAGCCTATTGATCAATTCACCACAGGTGGATTCAAACCAATTATTGTTGAAGATGGAAATAAAGACAAAGTGACTAAACTCGTACTAGCTTCAGGTAAAATGTTTATTGATTTAAAAGAACATTTAGCTAAAAATCCTGACGATTCAATTTTGCTAGTTGCAGTTGAACGTTTATATCCATTCCCTGAAGGGGAAATTAAAGAAGTATTAAATGAATTACCAAATCTTGAGACTGTATCTTGGGTTCAAGAAGAACCTAAAAACCAAGGGGCTTGGTTGTTTGTTTATCCTTACTTAAAATCACTTGTAGGTAACCAATATAATTTAAGTTATCATGGTAGAATACAACGTGCAGCACCAGCTGAAGGTGATGGAGAAATTCATAAGCTTGTTCAAAATCAAATCATTGAAAGTAGCATTGAAAAATAACTAGGGGGAAATATTATGCCAGAGGTAAAAGTTCCAGAATTAGCAGAATCTATAACAGAGGGTACCATTGCAGAATGGTTAAAAAATGTGGGAGATAGCGTTGAAAAAGGCGAAGCTATTTTAGAATTAGAAACAGATAAAGTTAACGTTGAAGTAGTTTCTGAAGAAGAAGGTGTACTTCAAGAACAGTTAGCTTCAGAAGGCGATACAGTAGAAGTTGGTCAAGTCATCGCTAAGGTTGGTGAAGGTAGTGGAAATTCATCAGCAAGTAAATCAGAGGTGTCAGAAGACGCTCAATCTAATAGTTCAGATGATAGCGGTAAGAAAGACGCACAACCAACTGAACCACAATCTAATAAAGAAGAGGAACCATCATCTTCTAACAATCAACGTATTAATGCGACACCATCAGCACGTCGTCATGCACGTGAAAATGGCGTGGATTTAAGTACTGTTTCTGGAAAAGGAAATGATGTTGTTCGTAAAGATGATGTTGAAAATAGCCAAAAATCAACTCAATCACAACCTTCGCAAGAAGCTAGCAAAAAAGAAGCACCTAAAAAAGCTTCAAGTGCGCCTAATAAACCAGTAATTAGAGAAAAGATGTCACGTAGAAAGAAAACAGCTGCTAAAAAATTATTAGAAGTATCTAATAATACAGCTATGTTAACGACGTTTAATGAAGTTGACATGACAAACGTAATGGAATTACGTAAGCGTAAAAAAGAACAATTTATTAAAGATCATGATGGTACAAAATTAGGATTCATGTCATTCTTCACTAAAGCCGCTGTCGCAGCATTGAAGAAATATCCAGAAGTAAATGCTGAAATTGATGGCGATGATATGATTACTAAACAATATTATGATATTGGTGTCGCTGTTTCTACTGATGATGGTCTATTAGTTCCATTCGTACGAGACTGTGATAAGAAAAACTTTGCAGAACTTGAAAGAGCGATTGCTGACCTAGCAGTTAAAGCGCGCGAGAAAAAACTCGGCCTAGATGATATGGTCAATGGTTCATTTACAATCACTAATGGTGGTGTGTTTGGATCAATGATGAGTACACCTATTATCAACGGTAATCAAGCAGCAATTCTTGGTATGCACTCTATTATTACTCGACCAATTGCAATCGATAAAGATACTATTGAAAATAGACCTATGATGTACATTGCTTTAAGTTATGACCACAGAATTATTGATGGTAAAGAAGCAGTAGGATTCTTAAAAACGATAAAAGAATTGATCGAAAGCCCTGAAGACCTACTATTAGAAAGCTAATCATAACGGAAAATAACCTCAAACTAATATTGATAAGGCTGGGGCATCATTCCTAGCTAAATAGAGGCTGAGACATAAATAATATAATGAAGCTATTTTGCAAATTCGCAATAGCTGACTGAACTGAGAAGACGCTTAAATCAAGCTTTTCTCAGTTCTAATCATCCTTTTGGGGGGTGGGACAACGAATTTAAAAAGAATTCTGTCCTACTCCCTTCTTTATTTACGATACTTCCTATTGGTAGCTCGCTAGTCCAATTTTCTATGTTTGAAAACTGTCTATTCGATATTTTCTATATTGGGCCTCACACTAAACTCCGTTTCATGATCCATTTTAGAACTACTTAAGCCGGGTTAACCATTTTACAAAATTCACAGTAGCTGACTGTACTGAAAAGGCATTTGAACATACAACAACCTTAGAATAACTCACTATTAGTTAGCAGTCTAAACTATGTTAATTTATATTTCTAGGCTATGTAAGTATGGCGTTAAATGATAAATATTACTGCTCACATATTTATCACACTCAAACTTCGAAATGTTGCAAATACAAATAAAAACCATGTAAAACGAACTATCACAAAAATTTAAATGAACAACTACTACAACAACAACTTACTATTAGACACCCCCCTTCCTATTTATCAAAGGATAGGGGAGTAGTTATATCTTTGTTTTATAGGATATTAAATATATTTTATAAACAGACTTTATTATGTTTTATATTTATATAATACGATTTTTGAAATTCTCAGGATTCGCCAATGCTTTATGTAGTTCATGATATAAATCGTATTTAAAATGCGTTATAATGAATAGGAAAAGACAAATATTAGGGGTGTCATTGCATGAGTGGACTTAGAAGTGTCACATTAGGGACAAGTGATCTTTCTAAAACAAACAAATTATTTAAAGATATTTTAGGACTTAATGTAGCAACTAAAAATAAAGCTTTACGTTTTGGTGATGCAGATTTAAGTCCAGGTACACGAATTCACTTTGTTGAAGTGCCAAATCCTGAATACCAAAACCAACATATCGCTAGTGTTGGTTTAAGAACACCATCTGATTCAGGTTTAGAAGAGTATCAAACCATATTGAAAGATAATGATCTTAAATTTGGTGAAGTAACTGAGTTAAATGGTAATAAGCATTTTAATTTTGAGGATAATAACGACCAAATCTTTGATATTTATTCAAATGAACTTAATACTGGTGTTGGTTTAGGTACACCTACTTTTGAAAGTACAGTAAACCCACTTCATCAAATCCAGGGTTTGGGACCTATCATTATTAAAGTGAATGAATTACCGGTTACCGCTTCTATCCTGACAAATGTGTTTAACCTAACGCATTATGCAGAATATGAATCGTCAGCTATTCCTGAAACAATGATTCAAGTGTTTCAAATTGGAGAAGGCGGTTTAGGTGGCGAAATTCATTTATACCAACCTAAAGATCCTATTGAACTAAAAGAAGAAGGTATTGTTGAACAAGTTGAGTTTAGTGCAAACTCTCAAGAGGCATTCGCACATGCGCAAAAGGAATTAGACGATATTGGAATTCCTTACCAAACGTTAGATCAAGGCGATGCTCAGTCATTACGCATTACCGAGAATAGTGGCATCTCATTTATTTACACATTAGAAAAGTAATACAAAGACAATATGGAGGATTTAAATTTATGGCTATGTTACATGAAACGTGGAAAACACGTACACCAATTAAAAAGGTAGAAGTTGTCAATACTGATGCAAAAAAATTCACAGTATCTGATATGTTAACAGTTGGTAAACAATATGATGTGATTAACGAAACCGAAGAATACTATCAAATTATTGATAATTCTGGTTTAGTTGGTGGCTATTACAAATCATATTTTAAAGAAATTTAGTATAAATCGTTATGTATGTTCATGATTAAATTAAGACTTAGGGGTTAACTTTGGATATTAGATGATGTATAGGTTGTGCTAAACAATACATTACCTTCATTCAATTTAATCTCTTAGTCTATTTTTCATTTTAAAGAAGGAGCGTAAGTAATCAAAATGATTAAAAATCAATATATCAATTCAGATGAGTCAGTATTCAATGATGCTAAAGCTTTATTTAGTTTAAATAAGAACATTTTACTAAAAGGACCTACAGGTTCGGGTAAAACAAAATTAGCCGAAACACTTAGTGCTACTGTAGATACACCAATGCATCAAGTCAACTGTTCTGTAGATTTAGATGCTGAAAGTTTACTTGGATTCAAAACAATTAAAACTAATGATCAAGGGCAACAAGAAATTGTGTTTATCGATGGTCCCGTTATTAAAGCCATGCGTGAAGGTCATATCCTTTATATCGATGAAATTAATATGGCTAAACCTGAAACATTGCCAATTCTCAATGGTGTGCTAGATTATCGACGTCAACTTACTAATCCATTTACTGGCGAAGTGATCAAAGCTGCGCCTGGATTCAATGTCATTGCCGCAATTAACGAAGGGTATGTAGGTACACTTCCTATGAATGAAGCTCTAAAAAACCGCTTTGTCGTCATTCAAGTAGATTACATTGATGGTGATATACTTAAAGACGTTATTAAACAGCAAAGCCAACTTCAAGATGATGCAATTATTGAGCAAATCATTAAATTTAACGAAGATTTGCGCACGATGTCTAAACAGGGACAAATTTCTGAAGAAGCAGCAAGTATTAGGGCATTAATTGACTTAAGTGATTTAATTACTGTCATGCCAATTGAACGTGCGATTCAACGTACGATTATTGATAAATTAGAAGATGAGCGTGAACAACAAGCAATCAAAAATGCGATTGAATTAAACTTTTAGAGAGGGATTATTATGAGCGATCGTTTTATCAAATTTAATGATGAGCAATTAGATGCTAAGCAAGTTATGATGTTGCAAGACTTAGCACGCTTACTTCTCAAAAATGAACAAACACAAGTTAAAATTCAAAAATTCCCTTATTATGATCCAATCAACAACACATTGATTACAAGTTGGTTCTGGTCGCACCGTCCCGACCATATAGAGAAAGCTGGACTTAAAACAGATGTCATGCTTGCCGCTTACGGATATCAAATGATGGATGAAACTATTGTTAATAATGTACTTCATGATGATGAATTTGCACATCCGAAGTTCTATCAACAACTTTTTAGATTACTTGAAGATATGCGTGTGTTTAATCATATTCGTATTGCACGTCCTAGCACAGCTAAATTAATAGATTTACGTTTACAAACCCGATTGTCTTATACGGAGTCTCAAATCAAATTTTATAAGACTAAAACAGTATATACTGACTTGTTATTTTTATATTTAGAAAAAGCATTTCTAAGCCAAAACTTCTATGATATTCCAACCATAGATTCACAATTAGATGATATTTTAAATTCAATGTTTCTGTACTTACCTAACTTTTTCCAAAATGAAACATCAGAAGATAATATGTACTTAGCACAACGCATCATGTTTCAAATTGATGATATGTTAAACAAAGATATGTTAAACGAATATTATCATCTCCCTCGCAGGGTATATGAAGCAATCCACGAAATGTCATTTGATGAGTTGAAACGCACGGATGCAAGTAACGTTGACGGTAAAGATAATACATCTGAAGATACAGATGCAGAAACTGCTAAAGCTGAAACAAAAGCTCAAGATAGCAAATCAGAAGGCGGCGCATATCTTGAAATGGAACTTCATGAGGGTGAAAATAGTGAGGTTATGAGTGATAATGATACTGCGCGTGAGGGTGATTCCACAGACGACATGACGGATATGATGACTAAAAAAGGGCGCGGGTCAGAAAATACACTGAACAACGATGAAGGCGGGTTCATTGGCGAGAACGCTTCATTTGCACTTAAAGGAATTAATGAAAATGTTGAAATTAAATGGAATGTACCTGATATTGAACCTGATTTCTTGCCAGCATATCAAGATGTTAAAAATGATGTTCAATTCGAAACAAAAGATTTAATTCAAATTATTAAAAAGACGATTGATCGAGAACATGTAGATGAACGTCACAATTTAACTAAAGGTCGTTTACAACGAGATTTAACTAATTGGTTTATCGATGACCAATATAAATTATTTTATAAGAAACAAGATTTAAGTAAGACGTTCGATGCTACTTTCACATTACTAATTGATGTGTCTGCAAGTATGTTCGATAAGATGGAGGAAACAATCAAGGGTGTTGTGCTTTTCCATGAAACGCTTAAAGCATTAAATGTTAAACATGAAATACTGGCATTCAATGAAGATGCATTTGATTCTGATGATCGTAAACAACCTAACATCATTGATGAAATTGTTCATTACGATTATTCAACTATGGAAAAAAGCGGGCCACGAATTATGTCGTTACACCCGCAAGACGATAACCGTGACGGTGTAGCCATACGTATTGCTAGCGAACGTTTACTAAGAAGAAGTCATAATCAACGTTTCCTAATCGTCTTTTCTGATGGAGAACCTTCAGCTTACAATTATGCGCAAGATGGTATTTTAGACACGTATGAAGGGGTAGAAATGGCACGTAAATATGGTATTGAAGTATTTAATGTGTTCTTGAGTCAAGATGTTATTACAGAAGACATTGAACAAACTATTCATAATATTTATGGACAATATGCCTTATTTGTTGAGGGCGTAGAAAATCTTCCAAGCCATCTATCACCATTACTCAAAAAATTACTACTAAAATCATTTTAAAATTTTGTATAAGTATAGCTTTAAATATATATCAACTTTTCAAATTTTCTGAAATCACATAGACTTGCAATTCCTTTTTATGCTAGAATGTTTAATATTGCAAACATACACATAAAAAGGAGCAATTCTATGAATAAGAATACTTGGATTGTAGGATTTACGTTATTCGCTATGTTTTTCGGCGCAGGTAATCTTATTTTTCCACCAAATTTAGGTCAAGATAGTGGTCATTTCTTTTGGCCCGCTGTGATCGCATTTTGTTTAACAGGCATTGGCTTACCGTTACTAGGCGTTATTGTAGGCGCTCTAGACAAACAAGGTTACGTAGGTTCTTTAAACAAAATATCACCTAAATTTTCAATTATATTTTTAATTATTATATATTTAACAATCGGACCTCTGTTTGCAATTCCGCGTACAGCTTCAACTTCATTCGAGATGACTGTCACACCAATTGCTCATACAAATAGTAATCTTATACTATTCATATTTACGTTGATTTATTTCCTAATCGTTCTTTACCTTTGTATTAATCCAGGTAAAATTGTAGATCGTATCGGATCATTGTTGACGCCACTATTGTTGATAACAATTTTAGCTATGATTATTAAAGGTTTCGTCGATTATAGTGGTAATACGCCATCTCATGGAAATCAAGTTGATTATAGTTCAGCTATCGGAAGTTTTTCGAAAGGCTTTACAGAAGGTTATTTAACGATGGATGCAATTGCAGCAATTGCTTTCTCAATGATTGTAGTGAATGCAATAAAAGCAACTGGGGTAAAACATGCAGATCAAATATTTAAACAAACAGTAATGTCAGGTTTGATTGCAGCTGTAGCACTCATCTTCATATACGTATCATTAGGATTTATAGGTAATCATATGAACGTAGACAATGAAACACTTAAAAATTTAACTGCTAAGGATCAAAATGTAGGTGCCTACTTATTAACAACAATGGCAGCAAGTGGTTTTGGTGTCTTTGGCAAATATTTATTAGGTATTATTGTTGCATTAGCTTGTTTGACAACTGCTTGCGGCTTAATAGTGGCTGTAAGTCAGTATTTCAATAGAATATTCCCTAAAGTTTCGTATAAAGCTTATACAATATTCTTTACTTTAATTAGTTTTATATTGTCCAATTTAGGTTTAAATGCAGTAATATCCATGTCTGTTCCAGTATTGAGTATTATTTATCCTGTTGCAATAACTGTGGTATTACTTATCTTACTTGCAAGATTTATACCAACTAAGCGAATTGCTCAACAAATACCAATTGTTGTCATTAGTATCGTTTCAATTTTGAGCGTTATTAGTTCTAATGGTTGGGTGAAGATGTCATTTATAGATGCTTTACCATTAAAGCAATATTCATTAGAGTGGTTCCCCATAGCAGTGATTGCTACCATTATTGGTTATATAGTCGCTAAGTTTGTAAAATAGGACTATATTATTTATCAAAAAGAATAGTTCTTTAACAAAATTTGCAACAAGTCGAAGATATTAAAAAGCACATCAGACTCAAATTGAGTTGTGATGTGCTTTTGTTTATGTGCTATTCTTTCTTCATAGAAAGTTAGTGTTGTTTTAATTCATCTTCTAAACCAACGAGTTCTTTTTCTGCTTCTTTACGTTTTTGGCGACCATTTTGTTGAATTTGAAGTGTTTGTTCTATCGTTTCGATAATATCGCTTTGTGTCGATTTAAGTGTTTCAATATCAACAATACCGCGCTCATTTTCAGTTGCAGTTTCAATTGCATTTTGTTTTAGCATCGCCGCATTTTGCGTAAGCAAATCATTGGTTGTATCAGTTACAGCACGTTGCGCGGACACTGCATTACGTTGTCTCATCAATGTAAGGGCAATCGCCATTTGATTTTTCCATAGAGGAATACTTGTTAAAATCGAACTTTGAATTTTCTCAGCTAAAGCCTGATTCACATTTTGAATCATACGGATTTGTGGTGCAGTTTGTATTGCAATTTGACGAGATAATTGTAAATCATAAATGCGTTTATCTAAACGATCAACAAATTGTTCCATATCCGCGACAGCTTGGATATCCATTTGATTGCCACTTTGATGCGCATTTGCTTGTAATTTTGGAATATCTTCAGCTTGTATTTCATGTTTTTTTCTTTTAGCAGCAGCAATATATAAATTAACATCATCAAAGTAATCTTTATTTTGTTGGTATAAACCATCTAATAATTTAATGTCTTTAGATAGATTATTTTTGTGTCTATCAAGCTGAATTGTAATTCTATCAATTTGCGAACTAACAGATTGCATTCTTGAAAATACTTCATTAATAGAAGCTTTCGTACGTTTAAATAAACGTTTCAACTTAGATTGTTTCTCTGGATTTAATTCATCAGGGTTGACGGCTTTTAGTTTTGACATTAACTGATTAAGTGAATCCCCAACAGGTCCAATATCTTTTGTCTGCACTTCATCCAACATTTTATGCGAGAATTGAGACATGTTTTCTTGTAAATGAGTTCCATAAGTTAGTAACCCATCATTATCTAAAGGTTTAATTTGTTGACTAATAGTTTCAATCTTTTGTAGTTCTTTATCAGTAAATTGTTGATGAAAATCGTCTAAAACTGTATTATCATGTGCTAGGTTAATGTTGTTTTCATTATTCAAATTATTAAACTGTTGTTGTTCTATATAATCATCTAATGGATGTGCGTTGTTAAATTGTTCATCTCGAGACATTTAAGTAAATCGCTCCATTTCTTTATTCTATTTATCTTTATGACGTGTTTGTTCCAATTTATTAAGTTGCATTTCAACATCTAGACGTTCGTAATCATCTTCATTGATTCTCTTCAAATCAGCAATTAGTGTACGTTTCACTTCATCTAGCGTGATACGTGTTTGTTCTAATTTTTGCTTTTCTTCAACTGATTTTTTTGGCATTTTAGCCAGTCGAGTATACGACTCAATTAAATTTAAAGCATTGTCTATATGTGAATAAAAGAAACTTTCAACTTTAAAGAACATTGCTGGTCGTTGTTTAACAGCAAAGTGAATAGACTTTGATATTCTATAGATATCATTTATTTGTCTAAAATCCTGAATAGATCTTACATTGATAAATGACTTCAATATAGTACGTATCTTGTCTTGGGTTTGCTTTAAATGGTTTCTCACGTAATAATAGTCTCTTCGTGAAAGGCCAATTTCTGTTAAATACTTCTTAGACGTAAGTCGTTGAGTAGGGAAGTAGGACACAAAAAACATCCCAATTCCTATTAAACCATCAATAATGAATGATAAATCAAAGCCAAAAACGCTGATCAACCATGACACTATTGCTACTGGAACCCCCACAATCACGCCAAAAAGTCGAGAAATATTGTATCTCAAATGACATCTTCCTTTTTATATTTAAATCGATTTAAAGTCTGTAAAATCTTCACTCAAATTAGTTTCTTCAAGTTCATAGTGTGTAACATGTGAAGCAGGTGATGCACCATTGATCACAGCATTAATAAACTGATCAATATTATCGTCATTACCTATTGCATATATTTCAACATAATCATCTACATTCTGAACTGTACCTTTAACATGATATTTGTTTGCTAATCTTTGAGTGTAATATCGAAAACCTACACCTTGAACAGTTCCAAACACTTGTAAATGCTTTTGCTTCATAGTATCACCTCTTACACTTATTATACGTAGTTTTATACTAAAAAACTAATATTTACTATTGAGTCAAGAGGCTATCAGTCAAAAGTATGAGCCATTATATTTTTAATTCAGATATAAAATAGTTAAAATAAGTATTATAGGTTAATTGAGAGGGGATTTATATATGTGGACAGTTACCAAGATCAGAGCTGACTACGAGGGATGGTGGTTATTTAGTGACTGGACAGATAAAATTGTTGAACAACATCAATTTTCAACGTATGCTGAAATGATTGATTACTATAAAAATATAATTGCAAAAAGTAAAAATGATTATGATAATTATGTTGTTGGTAAATACAATATTCATGCATTTTATAACAACTGTGATTTAAACTTTTGTGAAGATTGCGAAGAAGACTTACAAATATTTTATAGTTTTATTGTATTAAATAATAAAGAAGTATATTATAATCTACCAAAAATTAATTAAAAGATAATTTTCTATAATTGTATTGCAATTTGGTAAGAACTAACATATAATTACTACTAAGCAATGGTTTTATTCCATATTGCAAAGAATATCTGTAAGAGTTATTTATAGCGTTTCGTTATTCATACATAATTGTCACATGTATTTTTTGTAATATGCGAATAATGCATATTGAAAGAATTTAGTCTTGGAGGTTTCAGAATTATGAAACAAGGTACAGTTAAATGGTTTAACGCTGAAAAAGGTTTTGGTTTTATCGAAGTTGAAGGTGAAAACGACGTATTCGTACACTTCTCAGCAATTAACCAAGATGGTTACAAATCATTAGAAGAAGGTCAATCAGTTGAATTTGAAGTAGTTGAAGGCGACCGCGGTCCTCAAGCTGCAAACGTTGTAAAACTATAATAAATAGATTGTAAAATATTGACTTTAGTAACACCTTACCAAGATGTAAGGTGTTTTTTATTTGGTTCTAAGAGAAATGCGGTTGATGAAACAAATTGATTGTTTCATTAACCGCATTTTTTATACAAAAAGAGCGCAAATATCTCTATAATATTAAGTGACCAAACCAAATAAAAGGAGAGATATCTCGCTTATGAGTAATTGTATCGCAGAAACATTAGAAATTAAAGATGAAAATATTATTTTGGAAAACCGTGTAGAACGTTTTTCCAATGGATATATAACAGCTAAATGTTATTTTGGCACATTAACTTATACGCCTAATCATTGTGAGAACTGTGGCTTCCCAAATGAAAACCATCGTATTGTTAAAAATGGTAAACGCCAAATATTAATTAAAGTACCTAAAGTTTCAGAAGTTCCTACGTATATTTCGCTCAAAAAACAACGTTTTTTATGTCGCCAATGCCATAGTACCTTTGTCGCTCAATCTGAAATAGTAGACAAACATTGTGTGATTTCAAATAATACAAAAAAATAATCTTAAATAAAAGTGTTCAAGACCGTTCGGTCAAATCTATTAGTGAAAGTACCAATACCTCATTCCATACGGTTACGCGTATTATTAATGAAGCAGCTAAAGAGATAGCTCAGACACCATCTAAATCCTTACCAGAACACATTATGATTGATGAACTTAAAACAGTAAACGGTCAAATGAGCATGGTGTACTGTGATGGCTTAACACATCAATTTGGAGATATCATCGAAAGTCGTAAAAAACGATTTGTTCTTGACTACTTTTATCATTTTTCTTTAGAAGAACGTAAAAAAGTAAAAACTGTTTCCATTGATATGTTTAAAGCTTATATTTACATGATTCAGGAATTATTCCCTAATGCGCGCATCATTATTGATCGTTTTCACATTGTTCAATCTATCAATAGAGAAATTAACACTGCGCGTATCCGTTTGATGAATGAAGTTAGATACACAGATCACCGATTTTATAATAAGTTAAAACGGCATTGGAAGATATTTCTTACCGATACAGAAAATCTAGAAAGCTTTGTTTATGGCCCTGTTAAACTCTTCGACAAATGGATGACACCTCAAGGTGTCTTGGATTATATGCTAGAAGGAAATGACATACTTAAATTTACGCATCAAGTAGGCCATCAGCTTAGACGGGCTTTAAAACTCAATCAATCGGAAAAGTTCTTTAGTTGTATTAAAGACGAAACATCTATTTCTAAAGGTTTAAATAGAGTATTAAATACATTCGATAAATTTTCACCACATATTATGAATACGTTCAATTTTCCACATTTATCAAATGGACCTATCGAAGGTTTTAATAATAAAATTAAAGTTCAAAAACGTATAGCTTACGGTTATCGTAACTTCGAGAATTTCAAATGTCGTATAATCATCAAAGAACGATTATTTAAAAAAACAAAAAGGAAACCAAGACTAAAAAAAGTCTGATTTCCACCTTGTCGCTTAATCTTATTATAATTAAATAATTTTTTTATTTATCAACCGATGTTTGCGTAGAACCTTTTATTTTAAGTTAATAATGGCTTTAGAAAAGGATTGTACGAAAAATGAGTTTACCTTTTATTGAATGGTACAAAATAAAATATTGTTTTTATTGTATAAATATATTATTATTACACTGATAAGTAGGAGAAAGGAGAGATGATTATGTTAAAACTTTTAGATATATTCCAATTCTCAATTGGTAGATTTTATATCGGCTATCGTGGCCGTCATATTAAATGGTAATATCAATCTTAAAAAATCGAAGAATAATTTGTATATTTGCAATTATTTGTATAATACTCAGTAGTTCAATGATGCTAAATTTATTAATAGGCTTAACTGCTTATCTAATAAAATCAGAATTTTTAGAGTTTATAGTTTTATTGTTAAGTATTAACATCTGTTTTTTAATAATACCTACTTATCTTTCTTCAATTTTTTCTTATAAATTCGATCCATACTCAATGTATAAATTTTCAAATATATTAATTTACACAATTATTTTTATTTTAGTGTTTTATTTTTTTGATGATTTTAAATTAACATTATTTTATTTAACAATTGCAATGGGAGAAGAATATTTATTTAGAGAAGTTGTTTATAAAATTCTATTAAATAATTTTAGTTTTATCAATTCAATTATTATAGGTTCTTTATTGTTTTCTTTGTTATTACATTTAAATGAGTCAATAATAACAAATTTATTAATTAGATTTCCATCTAGTATTTTATTATATTTATTAAGATATGCTTTTGGTCTTAGGGCATCTATAAGTGTTCATTGGATTTATAATATTTTAGTTTCAAAAGTAATAGGGTGATTGTATGAAATTAGCACTTATTTCGATTTTAGTAAATTGTATTTTTTATATTTATTTAGCTTATTTGGGCTTAGATATAAATTTATTTTTATCAACTGTTTTAACTATTATTATTCCTTGCTTAATTTCTTCAATAGCAATAATCTTTGTTAAACCATCAATATTACATGTGTTAATCACTGTTGCATTTAATGTTTTTTATTATATAATTTACAGTTTATATATTATGAATTTAGATGGTTATTTAGAATATGTTTCTAAATATAATATTGATAATAATGATATAAATATACAAGTGTCACCAAATATGTTAGAAATCTCTCAAGTAATTTTTTTAATATTGGCTTATTTAATACCTCAACTATTCATAATATTTATTAAATTTAAAAAAGGGGAGAAACATGTTAGAATTTAAAGATATTTCAAAAAAGTATCATAAAAAAGCAATTTTAGAAAATATAAATTTCAAAATATGTAAAGGTGAAAAAGTCGGTTTGCTTGGTACTAATGGGGCAGGTAAAACTACTTTAATGAAGCTAATTGCTAAATCTCAGTTGCCTACCCAAGGTCATATTTTTTATAATGGCATTGATATAAATAGTAAATATAACGTTTTAAATGATTTTGCATTTATGATTAATCAAATCTATTTCCCTGAAATTAGCGCCAGAAAAAATTTAGAATATTACTTAGAAATTAATAATAAAACAGAATATTCTAAAGATATAAGTAAAATTTTAAATCTAGTTGCTCTAGAAGATAACTCGAAGAAAGTAAAATACTTTTCATATGGTATGAAACAGCGATTATGTTTGGCGTTATGTTTAATAATCAAACCAAAAGTTGCTATTTTAGATGAACCATTTTTAGGTTTAGATCCTATTGGAGTACAAAAATTAATAACAATAATCGAACAATTTTCTAAAGAGAATGACACAATTTTTTTAATATCTAGTCATCAATTAAAAGAATTAGAAGGATTGTGCACAAGGTTTTTATTATTAAATAAACGAAAGATTACAGAAATAGATGTTAAAGAACAAAACAATATTATAAAATTGAAATTTAAAAAAACAATTAACAATATTGACAATTTACTTTCTAAGTTCTCATTTATTGAAAAAATCGACTTAAATATTGTCACTATAAAAAATGAGAACGATAACTTGTCTAAATTACTTGTAGAGTTAAGTGATAATTCTTTATTAGAAGTTATACATAACTCACATGATTTAGAATCATATTTTTATCAAGAGTAGGTATTACTAATGTTTAAATTTATATTCATGTATGTTTTTAAGATACGCGCCACATGGTTACTTTTAATTCTAGGTCTCTATCCTTTATTAATATTTTTAGCACAATTTTTAAATAGTAATTTCTTATCACTCTCAGCTAGTCAAGCTGGTAGTGTAAGCTTTTTGGAAACCTTTATTGCGATATATGATACCCAGCAAAAGTCAATGCTATCATTAATAATAGTTGCTTATTTAGCATCAATATTATTCTATAATGAAATTAGTACTAGTCGTCTTCTTTTTTTCAAAGATCAGAATAGAAATAAAATTTTTAATAATAAATTTTTATCAATCATTATAGTTTATATTACTTTTCTAATTATATTATGTGTATCCTCAATAATTGTTTATTTATATTTTGTGAATAATCATGATTATTCATCACATTCTTTATTATTAAAAGATACTAAATATAATCATTATCTAATGACAAATTTGATAGGCTTATTTTTTACCGATGCTATTTTAATATTTTTATCACTTATTGCATCTATACGTTTTAATACTGGAGTAACTATTATTACTTTAATTACAGGATTTATTCTCATAAAAGTTACAGACAGTATTGATAAAATTAAGCTTTTCCCTTCTAATTTTATCAAATTAGATAGTAATATTAGCTTTTCGCAAAATTTATTAATAATGAGTGTAATTACTTTAGTATAAATAATAGTTATATATCTTGTATCAAAACTTATTTTTAAAAAATTACAATATTAGTATATATATAATAGAATTAATTATTAAGATATTAAAAACCTACGTAGCAAAATTTATAAAGTCTACGTAGGTTTTAAGTTTAAATTTTCTTTTAACATTCTTTAGAATTATTTTTTTAAATTGGTAATTGTTATTTAGTATCGTTAATAATCAATTGACGTAATGATTGGCGTTTAATAACTTCACGTGCTTTACCATCTTTTAAGAAAAACACAGGTGGTTTCTGCATTTGATTGTAATTAGAAGCCATTGAGTAATGATATGCTCCTGTAGAAAGAATCGCTAGGTAATCACCACGTTGAACAGAAGAAGGGAGTTTCGCATTGCGAATAATAATATCGCCTGATTCACATAATTTACCAGCAATCGTTACCGTATCATCAGCTTCTTCATGACGATTCACTAATAACGCTTGATATTTCGCATCGTATAAAGCTGTTCTAATATGATCACTCATACCGCCATCAATCGATACATATTTATTCACATTAGGAATTTCTTTAATTGTGCCAACTTCATATAATGTTATACCAGCTTCACCAACGATTGAACGACCAGGTTCAATACCTATTTCTGGCACTTCATAATTCAATTTATCAGTTTCCGCTTTAATTGCGTTAGTTATTTCTGAGATGCCTTCCTCAATAGGGAAGCTAACATCACCTTCAATATATTTAATACCAAAACCTCCACCGATATTAAGCAGCTCAATTTTAATATCATTGTCAGATAACCAATTTAGTACTATTTTAGCAGTTTCAATCATTGCTTCAGTACCCTCGATTTGAGAACCGATATGGAAGTGAACGCCTTTTAAATGTAAACGTTTTGAATCACGCACTTTATTAACCGCTTCGATAGCCAAACCATGACGAATAGATAAACCGAATTTACTATCTTCTTGTCCAGTTTGAATAAACTCATGTGTATGCGCTTCAACACCTGGATTAACACGTATAACTACATTCACCGAATCACTTGCGTATTTATCGATTAATTCAATTTCTTCAAGTGAATCGATGACGAAGTAACCAACGCCATTTTCTAGAGCATATTGAATCTCATGTTTTGTTTTATTGTTACCATGGAAGTGAATTTTACTAGGATCAAATTTCGCCTCTAATGCAGTATATAATTCACCCTCAGATACTACATCTAATTGTAAATCCTCTTCTTGTACTAATTTAACCATTTGTATACAAGTGAAAGCTTTAGATGCATAAGAAATATTATATTTCAAACCACTTTCTTGAAAAGCTTTATGGTATCTACGCATTTGATTGCGGATTTCATCTTCATCATAAACAATAGTAGGGGTACCAAAGCTTTGAGCAAGCGTCTTTAAACTTGTGCCTGCCATTGTTAATTCACCATAATCATTATATTTTACTGCCATTTTATCTATACTCCTTTATGAGAGAATCATGATTCATCGCACTAAGTTGTTCTGAGTTAGCGCCAACACCTTTGAATGTATATTCATCAATGCGTATATCGTCATTATATAATATCACTTCATCTTGTGCATCGACTTCATCATCGACTTCCACAAACATATGACTCATCATTAATGCACGAATAGGGTAACGCTTACCATTAATTAATGCGTCATGTTTAGCTCTCGATTTAAGGATACCATCACCATAACCGATGTCTACAACTGCTAATCGTGTGTGATCACGAGTCGCTTCGAATGCGAAACTATACCCACAATAATCTCCAGCATTAACTTCACGCACTTGAATCACATTACCTTTAACAGTCAGTGATTGCTTAATAATCTGTGTGCCTAATCGGCTATAAGGACGAGAACCATATAACGCGATGCCTACACGTGCATGGGTATGTTGCGGTAATAGTATTTGACCTTCACGATAATAGCTTGCACTATTTTGCGCATGAATGAAATCAAACTGATAACCATCTTTTAACAATGCATTCACCACATTTATCCAAGCCTCTCGCTCTACACCATACTCTGGAACATCAAATTCATCCGCATAACCAAAGTGGGTCCATACGCCACTAATAATCATTTTATCTTCGTTTGTATTCGCTAGATGGTCTTCAATAACTTCTTTAATTTCTTCTAATGTTTTGAATCCAGAACGGTGAAGTAAATTCTCATATTCGAGATGCACTTTGATACCACTTAAATCATTCTTATATTTATAATAGTACGCTAATGACGGTAAGGTCATTTGAATTTGATATTTTCTTACTTTTTCAAAATCATAAACTGCGTTCATCAAGAATATCGTGGCATTAGGTGCTAATTCGCGTACTTTAATGGCTTCTTTCAAAGAAGTAGTGCTAAATGTATGGATTCCTGCTTTTAAAAAAGAGGTAACAGCAAACGCCAAACCATAATGATAAGCGTTGTTCTTCACTACAGCCATTATTGAATTATCATTTTTAACTTGAATAGCATTTTGTAAAAACGCTTCTTTATCGACGGACCATATTGCTGTCAATGTGAATTACTCCTCTCCATAATGCATTAACAATTGTTCATAATAATTTGCCACATCAATTAATACTTTTTCATCAAAATTTAAATGAGAGGTATGAAGGCCAGTTACAAAACCTTTGTCTTCGTTACGTGTACCTACGAATGCAAAGTAAGCAGGCGCAAGTTGTTGGCCATAGAAACTAAAGTCTTCACCAAATAAGAAAGGTAGGGGCTTATCTATTACTTCTAGATTCGCAGCATTAATTGCTTGTTCTACACTTGCACGTAGTTTAGGACTGTTCATCGTAGGAGGATAGCCTTCTTCAAATTTCACTTCACATTCTACGTTAAATAATAAACTTACACTTTCAGCAATTTTATGCATTTGAGTTTTAACTACATTTAAATCATTAGGGTCATACGTTCTAATTGTACCTTCTAAATATCCGTGGCTAGCTACTGTATTTATTGCCTCACCAGCTTCAAAATGTCCCATATGAACAATGTTTCGTTTCAATCCGTTAAGATGATACTGTTGTATCTGACCAACTTGATTTAGAACATGTAATAGCGCTTCGCCACAAGAATGACCTTGTTCTTTATCCGCAACATGACTAGATAGCCCTTTTAAAAAGAAACGATACTCAGTTGCACTGGCTGTAATTTCTTCATCGCGGATTACAACTTGTCCTTCATCTGCAAATGGATTAACATGAATGCCAAAAACGGCTTCTATTGGATAATTATTAAACGCGCCTGCTTTAATTAAGCGATTCGCACCGCCGCCAGTTTCTTCAGCAGGTTGGAATATAAATACAACATTATGCGGTAGTGTCCCTTTATCAAACATCTCTTTACAACGTTTAACAAATAACATTAATGCCGTTGTATGACCGTCATGGCCGCACGCATGCATCACGTTGTCTGTTTGACTACGATAGTCAACATCATTTTCTTCAAAAATAGGTAACGCATCAATATCTGCTCGAAATGCAACGGTATGATCACTATTACCTTTTAAATAAGCAATTGCACCTGTTTCAAGCGGTCTCTCATAAGAAACCCCTAAGTCATCTAAAAAATGTGTAATGTATTCTGTTGTCTCAAACTCATGTAGACTTAATTCTGGATGTTGATGTAAATGTCTTCTATGTTTCGTTACAAACTCTAATTCGCTCATCATATCATTCCTTTGTTTACTATATTCGTCTTATCATTATTGTAACTTATTTCATCTTTTTATGTATGGTGTGATTGTAATTTAAAATATGATTAAAGTGTGAGAATAGAGAAAGAATAACCCGTCATACTAGCGCGTCATCACTCTCGAGAATAACTAAAACTGAGAAGAGCTTATGTTAAGCGCCTTCTCAGTTCAGTCAGCTATTACAATCATGCATTATAGCCATAAAATAATAAATTGTGCCACAGACACTTATCAAATACATATCGCATTAGTCATTCAATTTTCTTAATGCTGAAACGATTTCACGTTTAGAATCTTCAACTTCAGAAGTTTGTTTAATGACTTTGGCTGGTGTACCAGCAACAACTGCACCAGCTGGAACGTCTTGAGTGACAATAGCACCAGCAGCAACAATTGCACCTTCACCAACATGAACGCCTTCTAAGATAACCGCATTCGCACCGATTAACACATTATCTTCAATGATTACTGGAGAGGCGCTAGGGGGTTCAATAACACCTGCTAACACAGCACCAGCACCTACATGTACATTTTTACCAGTAGTAGCACGACCACCAAGTGTTGCATTCATATCAATCATAGTGCCTTCGCCAACAACTGCACCAATATTTATCGTTGCACCCATCATTACAACAGCGCCATCTTTGATAATTGCTTGTTCTCGAATGAATGCACCTGGCTCAATACGCGCATTCGTATTCGTTAAATCTTTAAGCGGAATAGCTGAATTTCGACGATCCATTTCAATTTCTAACTTCGTAATTACAGATTGATTTGCTTCATAGAATGTCTTCCAATCATCTGCTTCACAAAAAATAACTTTAGAATCGTCAGAACCAAATACTTTAAAAGATTCTGGGAAGGTAACACCATCAAAATGTCCATTGGCATATACTTTTAATGGTGTGGATTTTTTAGCATCACTGATATATTGAATAATTTCTTCAGCTGATAAGTGTTGTACCATAATTGAACTCTCCTTAATAATAGATAGAATTTTATATTTTATAAATTATCAAACGTGTAATAACCATTAGATTGATTTATTAATTTTTCTGCGGCAGTAATGGCACCGTTAGCAAAGATATCCTTTGACTGTGCTTTATGCGTAATTGTAATGGTTTCGTCTATTCCAGCAAATAACACGTCATGTTCACCAACTATAGTGCCACCTCGAATAGAGTGAATACCAATTTCATCTTTACTGCGTTGTTCAGTGCGCTCATGACGATCATATACAGGTGTACTGTTTTGACGTAAGTCTTTGATGACGTCATATAATTTAACTAATGTGCCACTAGGGGCATCTACTTTTTTATTATGATGTGCTTCAGTCAACTCAATATCAAAATCTTGTAAAAGCGGCACTGCAGCTTCTAATATTTTAGTTAATGCATGCACACCATAACTCATATTTGCACTAAAGAAGACAGGCATGCTTTGACCTAATTCATTTAACTTTTCAACTATTTTTTCCTTTTCACCAGTAGTAGCTACCACTAAAGGCAATTGAAATTGCTCATCAAGTAGAGGTAATAATAGATTAGGATTTGAAAAGTCTATAGCCACATCCGCTTCATTTTGCGCATCAGCAATATGACTGTAATGCGTATATGGCGTTGTTTCATTGTTTTGTGGCGCTATAACACCGATAATTTCATGACCTTTGTCTTCTGCCAAACGTGCCACTCTCTGATTCATTGCGCCATAACCTATAAGTAATATTTTCATTAAAGTTCACCTGCTTTAAATTGTTGAAATGCGTCAATTAATACTTTAGCATCTTCTACTTCTAAAGGAATCAGTGGTAAACGTAATTCATAATCTCCGAATCCTAGATAACTCGTTAACGCTTTAATCGGAATAGGGTTAACATCAACAGATAATGCACTTAATAATTTACCAATCGGTTCAAAATCTTTTGAAATATCTTCTCCACGTTGTTTCGCATCGTATAATGCTTGGAATTCTCTAGGAATAGCATTACCAATAACCGATATAACACCATTGCCACCTCTATTATAGAAGTCAACAACATTGTCATCATTACCGCTATACAATGCAAAAGTTTCTTGATCAATACGACGTTTTACATCTTCATAATAATCAAAATCATTTGTAGCATCTTTAATTGCAACAATGTATTGATTATGACTTAATGTTTCAACCGTTTCTGGTTCAATCGTCATATTTGTTCGAGAAGGTACATTATAAAGTACTACAGGTAATTTAACTTCA
The DNA here is from genome assembly GCF_001838705.1 of Staphylococcus sp. HMSC34C02. NCBI lineage: Bacteria > Bacillati > Bacillota > Bacilli > Caryophanales > Staphylococcaceae > Staphylococcus > Staphylococcus sp. HMSC34C02. The sequence continues at coordinate 390,674 of NZ_KV838592.1, read as the reverse complement.
TTTGCAATCGTTTCAAAGTGTTTAATTAATCCACGTTGATTCGTTTTGTTGTAGTAGGGTGTAATCAGCATAATTGCATCCGCACCAAGTGCTTTTGCGCGTAGTGATGCTTGAATAGATTTGGCAGTATTATTAGTACCTGTACCTGCGATAATTGTCACACGATGATTGACTTGTTGAATCACTGATTCTAGAATATGCGCTTTCTCTTCTTCAGTTAAAGTAGGGCTTTCAGCTGTAGTTCCATTAACAATAATAGCTTTTACACCATTTTCTAAAAGGAAATCTACGTGTCTCTCTAATGCATTATAATCAACTTCATTATTTTTGAATGGGGTAGCAAGTGCTACACCTACACCTTCGAATAAATGTGGCATATTATCTAGCTCCTTTTAAATTGATTACTTGCTCTAATACTTGCACGGCATTCAAGGCTGCACCTTTCAATAAATTGTCTGACGTACACCATACGTGGAACGTATTATCCAATGAGTCATCTCTACGAATACGACCAACAAACACGTCATCTTTACCAGTAGAAGTAAGTGCCTGAGGATACTCGTTATTGTCAGGATTATCAACTAATACAACACGATCATCTTTATCGAATAACGCTTTAATGTCTTGTACAGTTGCTTCTTTATCAAGCGTAACGTCAATCTCAACACTATGGCTATCTTGTACCGGAACGCGGGCACATGTAGCTGTGACTTTTAAATCTGGTTCATGTAAAATTTTGCGTGTTTCATCAATCATTTTTTGTTCTTCTTTTGTATATCCATTTTCTAAAAACACATCGATATGAGGTAACACATTATTGTAAATAGGGTGTGGATATGCTTCTGGTTCTTTCCCATTTGCACCTTCTGCTAAATCTCGTTTACCTTTAATTCCAGAGCCTGAAACTGCTTGATACGTAGTATATGCCACACGTTTTAAACCAAATTGATCTTGTAACACTTTTAATGGCACTACCGATTGAATTGTTGAACAGTTAGGATTGGCAATAATACCACGTTTGAATTCTGGTTGATTAACTTCAGGTACAATTAAATCTACATCTTCAGTCATTCGCCATTGGCTTGAATTATCAATAACGATTGCACCAGCTTTTTCAAAAATAGGGGCGAATTGTGCACTTGTACCGCCACCAGCACTCATTAAAACATAGTCAAAGTGGGCACTAGCTGCATCTTCTGTTAGTTCTTGAACAACATATGTTTGACCTTGAAATTCAACTTCTTTCCCCGCAGATCTTGCAGATGAGAATAAGACCAATTCGTCAAATTGAATGTGTTTACGATCAATAGTTTCTAACATTTTTGTTCCAACTAATCCTGTTGCTCCAACCACTGCTAATTTTGTCATAATTTATCACTCCAATAATATTTGTTTGAATTTTCCTAAAATTTAATTTAAATGTTATATGAATTATATATCAAATGCCTCATATAATCGCTCTACGGCTTTTTCGCCATTTTCAGCGTCAATGACATATGAAATACTGATTTCTGAAGTTGTTGTTTGATAAAAAGGGATGTTGGCGTTAATTAGTGTAATAAACGCTCTGGATGCTACGCCTGACATATCTCTCATGCCTGAACCAATTAATGAAATTTTGACATAGGCTTCATTAATTTTATAATCTAAAGCTTCAAATTGAGCGGAAAGCCCACTTAAAATATGTGAAATTTGATGCACATCACTATCTTTAATCGTAAACGATAATTGTAGCCCTTCGATGTTAACGATTTGCGATATCATATCTACATTAACTGAGCCATCTTCTAACGCTGTAAACAATTGCGTTAACAAACGATTGTCAGGTAGGGGGTAGCTTATCGTTACATGCATCATATGTTTATCTAAAGCGACGCCCGTGACTGCTTTCTTTTCTAGAATTTCTGTTCTTGGCATAATCCACGTTCCTTTCACATTTGATAGTGTTCTTCCCAAATACAATGGTATATCGTAATTCTTAGCAAGCTCAACACTACGGGTTTCAAGTACACCTGCACCAAGTGCACTCATTTCCATCATTTCTTCGTAAGATACATAATCTAAGCGCTTTGCTCGACTAAGAACTCTTGGATCGGTTGCATAGACACCATCAACATCTGTATATATTTCACAAGGTATTTGATTACTTGCTGCTAAGGCAACTGCCGTTGTATCAGAACCACCACGACCTAAAGTTGTAAGTTCTAACTCATCATTGATACCTTGAAAGCCTGCTACGACTAAAATGTCGTTATTTTGAAAAGCTTGATCAAAGGTTTTTGAATCAATTTCTGCAATTCTGCTTTTCAAATGATGACCAACCGTTTTAATACCTGCTTGATAACCAGTCATGGCTCTAGCAGTCACACCGATATCATTTAACACCATTGATAAATAGGATACCGTTTGTTGTTCACCAGTAGTAAGTAACAGTGCAAGTTCTTCATCTTTAGGTGTCGCAGTCAAATGGAAGACATTATCCATTAGTTGATCTGTTGTTTTCCCCATAGCACTGACTACTACAATTAATTGTTCACCTTCGTCTACTCGACGTTTCAGCATTTTAGCTATATTTTTTATTTTTGTAAAATCAGCAACGGATGAACCGCCAAATTTCAAAACACTTCGTTTCAATACGATACCTCCTACAGATTAGGGGGAGGCACACGTTATAAAAAAAGAGCAAGTTCGGAATGCTCGAACTTGCTCATAATTTATATACAAGTGATGCACTCCATTATTTTTAAATAATGACAAACTCTCAGCTCTTAACCACAAAGTCCAACAAATCATACCTGCGATTATGATTCATTTCGGCATCGCACCCTTTCTATATTAGCTGTTGCAGACAGTGTATCTAATATATACTAATGATTGATGCGCCTCATCAATTTCTTATTCAATTGCTATGTTTTATATTATACATATGGCAATTGTGTCTGTAAACCGATAATTGTGATTTTTTGAAATAGACTGAAAAATTAAAGGCTATTTTTCATCATGAAGGTAAATATGAATTAAAAGTGTAAAAATTTCAGTGTTGAGACCTTTAATTAGTATAAAAAATTAAGGTTGAGACACAAAGTAATCCTATTCTAGAACTTAATCGACATGTTCTAAACGATATACTTTAATCTCAACCTTATTTTAAATTATAAATTTATTTTTGTAATACACCAATTTCTTGTAAATATTCTTCATAAGGGACTTCTTTAGATAAACCGCCTGGTTGATTTAGATCAATGACACGGTTTGCAATCGTATTGATGAATTCAAAGTCATATGACGTAAAGATGATTGAACCTTTAAATGAAGCAAGGCCATCATTTACTGCTGTAATACTTTCTAAATCAAGATGGTTCGTAGGTTCATCCAATAGTAAAACGTTCGCACTTGAAAGCATCATTTTACTTAACATACAGCGAACTTTTTCGCCACCAGAAAGTACACTCGCTTTCTTTTTAACTTCCTCACCACTAAATAACATACGTCCTAAGAATCCACGTAAGAACGTTTCAGTTTGTTCATCTTCAGGCGCATATTGACGTAACCAATCTACTAAATTCATGTCTACACCTTCAAAGAATTCTGAGTTATCTTTAGGGAAGTAACTTAATGATGTCGTTACACCCCATTTAAATGTACCTTCATCTGGCTCCATTTCACCAGCTAAAATTTTCAATAGTGTTGTTTTAGCAATTTCACTATCTCCAATTAATATCGCTTTATCATTTGGATTCATAGTGAATGAGATATTATCAAGTACTTTTTCACCATCAATCGTTTTAGATAGACCTTGTACGGTTAATAAATCATTTCCAATTTCACGCTCTGGCGTGAACTTAACATATGGATAACGTCTTGAAGAAGGTTGAATATCATCTAATTCAATTTTCTCCAATTGTTTTTTACGACTTGTCGCTTGTTTAGATTTAGAAGCATTTGCTGAGAAACGTGCAATAAAGTCTTGTAATTCTTTAATTTTTTCTTCTTTTTTCTTGTTTTGCTCTTGAGCCATTTTTTGAGCTAATTGACTTGATTGATACCAGAAATCATAGTTACCTACATATAATTTAATCTTACCGAAATCTAAATCAGCAATATGTGTACATACATTATTTAAAAAGTGACGGTCATGTGATACAACAATGACTGTATTATCGAAATTAATTAAGAAATCTTCTAACCAACTAATGGCAGGAATATCTAAACCATTGGTAGGCTCATCGAGTAGAAGTACATCTGGTTCACCAAATAAACTTTGAGCTAATAAAACTTTCACTTTTTGATTATTTTCTAATTCAGACATTTGTTTATCGTGTAATTCAGTAGCGATACCTAAACCTGAAAGTAGGGAAGCAGCATCCGCTTCTGCATTCCAACCATTCATTTCAGCGAATTCACCTTCAAGTTCAGCAGCACGGATACCATCTTCATCACTGAAATCCGGTTTCATATAAATGGCATCTTTTTCTTTCATTACTTCATACAAACGTTCATGACCTTTGATAACGACGTCTAATACGCGTTCATCTTCATAAGCGAAGTGATCTTGTTTTAAAACAGCTAAACGTTCATCTTTACCCATTGAAACGTGTCCTGTTTGAGAATCAATTTCTCCTGATAAAATTTTTAAAAACGTTGATTTACCAGCACCATTGGCACCAATAAGTCCATAACAATTACCTTCAGTAAATTTAATATTTACATCTTCAAATAGTTTACGATCGCCGAAACGTAAACTTACATCAGTTACTTGTAGCATGCATTTACTCCTTTATTTATCGTTTATCTAACGCAAAAATTATATCATATTCTGTATAGAGTTTCGACCTAATGTAAATGTAAACGTGTGAATGCTTGTTTTTACTATGCATGTTATAATGATGTAGAATACAAACCCTTGAAGGAGAATATTATGGCATTAGATAAAGATATCGTTGGTTCAATTGAATTTTTAGAAGTCATTGGTTTAGAAGGTTCTACATACCTTTTAAAAGGTCCAAATGGTGAACAAGTAAAATTAAATCAATCAGAAATCAATGATGAAGATGAATTAGAAACAGGTGAAGAATACAGTTTCTTCATCTATCCAAACCGTTCTGGAGAATTATTTGCAACTCAAAATATGCCGGACATTACGAAAGACAAATATGATTTTGCCAAAGTGTTAAAAACAGACCGTGATGGTGCACGTGTAGATGTTGGTTTACCAAGAGAAGTACTTATTCCTTGGGAAGATTTACCGAAAGTGAAGTCATTATGGCCACAAACTGGAGATTATGTACTCGTTACATTACGTATCGATAGAGAAAATCAAATGTTTGCGCGTCTAGCTAGTGAAACAATCGTAGAAAAAATGTTTACGCCAGTTTATGATGACGAAAAACAAAATGAACTTATTAAAGCAAGACCATATCGATTATTAAGAATAGGAAGTTTCTTGCTATCAAATGATGGCTATAAAATCTTTGTACATGAATCAGAACGTAAAGAAGAGCCACGTTTAGGGGAAGAAGTAGAAGTTCGAATTATTGGTCATAACGATAAAGGTGAACTAAATGGTTCATTTTTACCTTTAGCTCATGAACGTCTTGATGATGATGGTCAATTAATATTTGATTTATTAGTCGAATACGAAGGTGAATTACCTTTTTGGGATAAATCAAGCCCAGAAGCAATCAAAGAAGTGTTCAACATGAGTAAAGGTTCATTCAAACGTGCCATTGGTCACTTATACAAACATAAAATTATTAATATTGAAACAGGAAAAATTTCTTTAACTAAAAAAGGTTGGAGTCGTGTAGAAAAAGATTAATCATCTCGATTCAAACATTTTCCTTCTATTTAAATAGTGGTTTTAATACGCTATGTCATTTCAAGAAATTTTTCTAACCGCTAGTCATACATGTGGGGCTGGAAGATGAATTCGATAAGAATTCTCTCCAGCCCCTTTTTTTATTTTCATAGACAATCTTTATGCTTAGTATTAATTTTTCTATAATCTTAACAAAAAATTTACATTTAAACCATTTTGTATTAACAAGAGGTATGTAATATAAGGACTGTAAGAAATACATATAACATTTTGGGTTATCTATTAGGAGGATATTTCAATGAAAAAATGGCAATTAGTTGGTACAACTGTTTTAGGCGCTTCGGTATTATTAGGCGCATGTGGCGGTGGAGATAGCAGTGGAAGTGGTTCTGGAGATGGCAAAGACCTTAAAGGTGAAGCCAAAGGTGAAGGTTCATCAACAGTAGCTCCTATCGTTGAAAAATTAAACGAAAAATGGGCTAAAGATCATCCAAACGCTACTATTTCATCTGGTCAAGCAGGTACTGGTGCTGGTTTTGAAAAATTCATCGCTGGCGAAACTGATTTCTCACAAGCTTCTAGACCTATTAAAGATGAAGAAAAACAAAAATTAGAAGACAAAGATATTAAATATAAAGAATACAAAATTGCACAAGATGGTGTAACAGTTGCTGTAAACAAAGATAACGACTTCGTTAAAGAATTATCTAAAGATCAATTGAAAAAAATCTACAGTGGCGAAGCTAAAACTTGGAAAGATGTAAATTCAAGCTGGCCTGATAAAGAAATCAAAGCATTCTCTCCAAACTCAAGTCATGGTACTTATGATTTCTTCGAAGAGGAAGTAATGAACAAAGAAGATATCAAAGCTGAGAAAAACGGAGATACTAACGTAATTGTTCAATCAGTTGAGAAAAACAAAGAGGGTATCGGTTACTTCGGTTATAACTTCTACGAACAAAACAAAGATAAATTAAAAGAAGTTAAAATCAAAGACGATGAAGGCAAAACTACTGAACCAACTAAAGAAACAATCAAAGACGGTTCATATGCTTTAAGTAGACCATTATACTTATATGTTAAAGAAAAATCATTAAAAGATAATGACGTAATGAGAGAATTCATCAAATTCACATTAGAAGACAAAGGTAAATCTGCTGAAGATGCTGGTTATGTAGCTTCACCAGAAAAAGTTTACAAAGATGAACTTAAAAGCTTAGAAAAATATGACAAAAAATCAGATAAATAATAATCATTATTAATAACAAAGGGCTGGGAATTATTCAAGGGGTATTACAAGGTAGCAACTCTGCTACCTTGTTCTCGAATATATGGGTGATTGTTAAAATGTTTTAAGGTTAATTTGAACTCATTGTTTACCTGATAATTTCTAGCGCTTTTTTAAATTTATTGGGAGAAAAAGAGAGGGTTATATATGGCATCGGAAACTAATGTTAGAGACTTGATAGCTAAAAATAACGCTAAAAAGGGCGGTTTTAGTGATAAAATCGTACCCATTATTTTAGGTATTATAGCTGCAATCTCAATTTTAACTACAATCGGTATTCTATTCACTTTGATAACTGAAACAATAACATTCTTCACACGCGTATCTATCGTTGAATTCCTATTCACTAAAGACTGGAACCCAACAGGTTCTGATCCTAAATATGGTATCTGGGCACTTGTAATTGGTACTTTAAAAATTACTGTTATCGCAACGATCGTCGCAGTACCTATCGGATTAGGCGCAGCTATTTATTTAAGTGAATATGCAAGTGACAAAGCACGACGTATTATTAAACCAATTCTAGAAATCTTGGCAGGTATTCCAACAATTGTATTTGGTTTCTTCGCTTTAACGTTTGTAACACCTGTTTTAAGAACGTTTATTCCAGCGCTTGATAGTTTTAACTCTGTCAGCCCAGGAATTGTAGTAGGTATCATGATTGTTCCTGTCATTACAAGTATGAGTGAAGATGCTATGGCATCTGTGCCTAATAAAATTCGTGAGGGTGCTTACGGATTAGGATCAACTAAATTCGAAGTTGCTACAAAAGTAGTATTACCAGCTGCAGCCTCTGGTGTCGTAGCTTCAATCGTTCTAGGTATCTCTAGAGCCATCGGTGAAACAATGATCGTATCATTAGCGGCTGGTAGTTCACCTACAGCATCACTAAACTTAACAAATTCAATTCAAACGATGACTGGTTATATCGTAGAAGTTGCAACTGGTGATGCTACATTCGGTTCAGATATGTACTACAGTATTTATGCCGTTGGTTTCACGTTGTTTATCTTCACGTTAATAATGAACTTAATTTCTTATTGGATTTCGAAACGCTTCAGAGAGGAGTATTAATATGACAGCTACTACAAATCCTAAAGCAAAAACATTAATAGACCAAAATAAAGTAGAAAAAAATATTTCAAGTCGTGGCAAAACGAACAAGCTAAATAAATGGTTATTCTTTACATGTATCGTAATCGCTTTAATCGTACTTGCAGCTTTATTAATTCAAACATTTGTTAAAGGTATTGGTTATCTTACACCAGATTTCTTTACGAGTTTCTCTTCTTCTACACCTTCACAAGCAGGTATTAAAGGTGCATTAGCAGGAACAATTTGGTTAATGGTAAGTATTATCCCAATCTCTATGATTTTAGGTGTTGGTACGGCAATTTACTTAGAAGAATATGCGAAAGATAATTTCTTTACGAGCTTCGTTAAAATTAGCATTTCTAACTTAGCCGGTGTACCTTCAATCGTATTTGGTTTACTAGGATTAACATTATTCGTTCGTGGTGGCGGTATTCAAGCACTTGCTTTAGGTAATAGTGTTATCGCTGCAGCCTTAACAATGTCATTACTTATTTTACCTATTATTATCGTTTCAAGTCAGGAAGCAATCAGAGCTGTTCCAAACTCTGTTCGTGAAGCTTCATACGGCTTAGGCGCAAACAAATGGCAAACTATTAGACGTGTTGTATTACCTGCAGCACTACCTGGTATCTTAACTGGTTTCATTCTATCTTTATCTCGTGCACTGGGTGAAACAGCGCCATTAATCTTAATTGGTATACCAACGATTCTATTAGCAACACCAACAAGTATTATGTCAATGTTTACAGCATTACCAACGCAAATTTACACTTGGGCTAAAATGCCTCAAGCTGAATTCCAAAATGTTGCATCAGCAGCAATTATCGTATTACTAGTCATCTTATTATTAATGAACGCAGTAGCCATTTTCTTACGTAACAAGTTCTCTAGAAAATATTAATCCAATCATATACATCATTCATTAGGGAGTGAAGATTGAAGCGACAATGACATGTTTATAATCATGCATCATTATCGTTTCAATCTTACAGATATAAAGGAGTTTTTAATTATGGCAAATACAAATGTTAAAGAGAAAGAATTAGCACAACATACAAATCGATCTCAAGACTCAATTTCAACAGTTGTTTCATCAAATGAAGTGAAACATAATAACGAAACTGATACGAATAAAAAAGTAGTGTATTCAACACAAAACTTAGATTTATGGTATGGCGATACACATGCTTTACAAAATATCAATTTAGATATTTTAGAAAACAATGTAACAGCAATTATTGGACCATCTGGTTGTGGTAAATCAACATACATCAAAACATTAAATCGTATGGTAGAATTAGTACCTTCAGTCAAAACTGCTGGTAAAATTCTTTACCGTGATCAAAATATCTTTGACGAAAATTATTCTAAAGAAAAATTAAGAACGAATGTTGGTATGGTATTCCAACAACCAAACCCATTCCCCAAATCAATTTATGATAACATTACTTATGGCCCTAAAACACACGGTATTAAAGATAAGAAACTATTAGATGAAATCGTAGAAAAATCTTTACGTGGCGCTGCAATTTGGGATGAATTAAAAGATAGATTACACACAAATGCATATGGTTTATCTGGTGGTCAACAACAACGTGTTTGTATCGCTAGATGTTTAGCAATTGAACCAGATGTCATTTTAATGGACGAACCTACGTCTGCACTTGACCCAATTTCTACTTTAAGAGTTGAAGAATTGGTTCAAGAATTAAAAGAAAATTATTCAATTATTATGGTTACACATAACATGCAACAAGCTGCACGTGTATCAGATAAAACTGCATTCTTCCTTAATGGGTACGTTAACGAATATGACGACACTGATAAAATCTTCTCTAATCCTTCTGATAAACAAACAGAAGATTACATCTCAGGACGTTTCGGTTAATATTCGACTATGATGACCATTATTAGACAGAAATACGAAGGTCAATTGGGTGACTTAATTAAAGATATTCGTCACCTTGGTCTTCGTGTTTATTTTAATCTAGAACATGCTTTAGTGTCGTTAAGTGAAGAAGATAAAAATTATGCAAGAAAAGTAATCGAAAATGATAAAACGATTAATCATTTAGACTATGAAATAAATGAAAAAGTGATTATGCTCATCACTAAGCAACAACCTATTGCAACTGATTTAAGAATGATGATGGCAGCTTTAAAAATTTCCACAGACTTTGAACGAATGGGAGATAATGCAGCACATATCGCGCATATTAGACTCCGAGTAAAGATAACAGATCATTATGTGTTAACACGTTTAAAAACGATGGGGAAATTGGCAATGCTAATGTTGCAAGATCTTAACACCGCAACAAAGGAAGAAGATATCACATTGATTAAAGAAGTGATTGAACGTGATAAAGACATTGATGATCTTTATGCCAATATTGTTAACACGACATATTTAATCGATAACGATCCTTTTGTAGCCGGACAAGCACACCTTGCAGCACGAAACCTTGAAAGAGTCGGGGACCACGTTAGAAATATAGCAGAAAGTATTTATTATTTCTATACTGGTGAACATTACGATAAATAACATAGAATTATTCCTAAATGAAATAACCCAAATCAAGTAAATAAACCCTGAAAATAACTGATTCAACTAGTTATTTTCAGGGTTTTAAAATTAATCAACAAGCGTAATGACTTAACCTTGTTTTTCAATTTCATCTGTTAATTGTTCCGCTTCGTTTACTAAGTCAGAAATGTATTTGATTGTTGCTTTAAGTGGGGCATCTGTTGTAATATCAACACCTGCAATTTTTGCTAAAGCAACAGGTGATTGGCTTCCACCTGCTTGTAATGTTTTTAACCATGCATCTACTGCCGGTTGACCTTCTTGCTTAATTTTTTGTGAAACAACTGTACCAATGGTTAACCCTGCAGAGTATGTGTATGAGTACAATCCCATATAGTAGTGGGGTTGGCGCATCCAAGTTAATTCCGAACCATCTGTTAACTCAACAGCGTCGCCAAAGAATTGTTCATATACATCTTGCATGATATGGTTGAGTACTGGCGCTGTTAGTGATTCACCATTATCCACTTTGCGGTATACTTCACGTTGATATGCAGCTTCTAATAAGTGAGTAACCATATTATGATAATACGTACGTGATAATATTGAACCAATGACCCAACGTTTAAATTTAGGATCTTCACTATTACTGAATAAATAATTAGCCATTAACATTTCATTCATAGTAGATGGTGCTTCAACGAAATACATTGATGCTTCAGAATCTAACAAGTGTTGATGTTGCTGTGCTAATGTGAAATGTCCTGCATGACCTAATTCGTGTGCTAATACAAATGTTTCAGTCATTTTACCTGTCCAAGAAATAAATACATATGAATGTGTAGCATATGGACTAGCACAATAAGCACCTGTATCTTTACCTTTATTCTGTGCAAAATCAATCCAGCGCTGATTATAAGCATGTTCCACCATTTGAATATAGTCATCACCAAGTACCTTTAGTGCACCATGGATATATTGTTTAGAATCTTCTATTGATATTTCAGGCTCATAACTTGGATCAACAGATACTTTTAAATCTTCGAAGCGCATTTTGTCTAGCTTGTGAATACGTTGTAATAGTTTAGCGTATTTCTGCATTACTGGCGCTAAATCACTCATAATCACATCAATCTGTCTGTCATACATTTCTCGCGTGACTTCTTGATCATGTAATAAGTAGTCAATGACAGAATCATAACCTCTTAAATCTGCTTCTATTTTTTCTTGTTTCACATGTTGGTTATATGTCGCAGCAGTTGTATGTTGATATTTCTTTAATGCGTTACTAAAGCTTTTGAAACTTTTACGTCTAAATTCAGGATCAGCATTATCTTCATATTCATTTTCAAACGTTGCGTAATCCATAGGGTATGTCACATTATTATGTTCAAATGATTCAAAGGCAATGTCTAACATTTTCGTAGTGCCATATAATTCATAGGCACTTTGGAAAGTAGGTGACAAACTAGCCAATACTTGCTCAACTTCTGGAGATAATTGATATGGTTTGCTTTCAATTAATTTTTCTAAGTAGTGTGGCACTTCAGATTCAGCTATTGCTTGTTTAATCACATTCTCAGGTAGTAATACTATTTCTGATTCTACAAAGGATAACTGACTTGAAATTTTCCCATAATTTGTCGATAATTTAGCGCTTAATGTTTGTGCCTCTGTGTTTGCTGTATCGACACTTAGTCTTAATTCTGCATAATTACCTAGACGATCAAGCTGAATAAGGATATTTTCAAATTCAGTTAACACTTTTTTAATCATCGTAGCATCAGTAATTTTACCTTTGTATTGTTGGTTAAATGATTTTGATTGGTTAAGGACATTATCTAACGTTTCATAAAAATGTGCGTCACTTTCAAATAAATCATTTAAATTCCATTTTTCTGATTCTGAAACATCTTTTCTAAATGGTAAACCTGACGTCATATATTTCACTCCCTCAATTATTTTTCACAACTATTATACACAATATTATTTTCAAACTCATTATTAAGCCTTAAGGCCGAGTTAAACTCGTAAGCAAAGATGTATGATTTAATTACGTATTATTGTATAGTATTTAAAAGAACTTTTTTTAGATTGGAGATACACATGACTATTTTTGATATGCCAAACTATTTATGGATTACTATAGTTGCAATGATCATTTTGACTGTCTTTAGTGCTTTAGTACTAAAAAAATGGTTTGTATCCGCAGTAATTACATTTGTTGCGTTAGCTGTTTTAGCATTTTTCATACCTAATTTTTATGACATTTCATTTCAACCATTACTTGGATACGCTGCGTTTTTAGCCATTATCAGTTTAATTATTAGCTTTTTATTATGGTATTTCACTAGAAATTGGCGTCGTGAACGTAAAAAGAAACAATTAGAAAAGGAAATACGTAAATACGAAGATGATGACGAAACATTCCGTCGTCGCAATAGATAATAAAAAACGTTTGAAACTAAATGCATTAAGCATGATGTTTCAAACGTTTTTTATTATGTTTAGTCGGGTGTGCTTTATTATTTTTTAAATGCCTTTTCAATTTTATCTAATTGTTCAATCGTTGTTTGAATACCACCTTCTGAAAAATACCACGCATTAGATTCAAATTGGTAAACTTGGTTATGCTTGATTGCCTTCATATTTTTAATGACATCATTATTTAAAGCAGAAGGTAAGGTTTTGTCGTTACCTTTTTGTGTACGATCTATTACAAACAATTTATCTGGATTTACTTTATTTAAATACTCATAAGTAACTGTATTACCAGCTGAGTTTGCTTTCATAGACTTGTCGGCATGCGTTATACCTAAATCTTTATTTAGGAATCCACCGAAACGACCTGTAGGACCAAATGCTTTAACACCTTTATCATCTACGTTTAGAAATAGTACCGTATCGTTATTGATAACTTTTTTCGTCTCAGCTACTTTCTTACTAAGTTTTTCATTTAAATCTTTAGCTACATCTTGTTTTTTGAAAATTTTACCAAACAACGTTGTGTTATCTTTAATTGAATCAATATAATGATCGTTGTCAGGACTTACAAATAATATTTTAGCGTTAGGTGCTGCTTTTTTCATTTCATCTAAAGTTTTAGTATGAGCTTGTCTAAATGAAGCGAAAATGACTTCGGGTTTAGCCTTTGCCAAATTATCATAATTAGGTTGTCCAGGATTACCTAAGTTAATATATTTGTCATTTTTAAATTCAGAAAGGGAAGTAGGCAAGAATGCTGCACCTTTACCTTTTGCAATAGCTACAATTTTGTCTTCTAATCCCATCTGTTTCATAATATCTAGTGCACCATAATCCAACACAGCAACTCGGTCTGGATTTACTGGAATCTTAACTTTCTCGGTTTTCATTTCACCTTTAGTATGGGTATTATTTTTATCCTTGAATTCATATGTATTGTCAACGGTAATCGTATCCTTGGAAGAGGATGTTTTTGAATTCGAATCCTTGCCACACGCAGCAAGTAATATGATGATTGAAAAGAGTATAGCAATATATTTAAATGAATTTTTCATAATTAAGCCTCCTATGAAACAATTATATTGAAATTGATAATCATTTTCAATATAATTCGAATGCATATACTCACTTATTTTTAAACTAAATCTTCCAGTAATTGATCTAAAACAAGACATAGGGCATCTGTATTAGCATTAATACACTGAATTTTATTATCGTTTTTAAAAATAGCAACATCTATTTGATTATTATTCACAAAATAGCCAATCTTAGCGTGTTGTAGCATCTCAATATCATTGTGATCATTTCCAAATGCAATATAGGTTGGCTGACTACCAAGGATAGATTCAATAGCCGAAAATTTATTGATATTTTTAGCGGTAATATCAATATTGTGTTCATTCGAATGATTAATCAGAGATAAATGAGGTGCAGTTGTCGCTATATAAGCAGCAATTTCATCAAAGTCTTCGTTAGCAATATTCAATAAAATCGTCTTAATCGGTGCCTTAATGTCATCGAGTGTTAATTTGTGTGCTAATCGCTGTGGATCAAGACGACCAAAAATAGTATGAGACTCATCAACACGCGCAGCATAATCCCATTGATCATCTACAATATAATCTAAATCATAGTGGTTAATAACATCTTTGATTATCTTAAAAGATTTAGGCTGAATGGTTGCCAATGGTCGTATATGACCATTAATAGAAACGATAGAACCATTACCGCCAATAAGTGGAAATAAATGAAATTGCTTAGGCAAAACAGGTAATAAATCACGTATCGGTCTTGCCGAAGCAAAAATAACTCTATGTCCTATATTATGTAAACTAAGTAAACGATCGACAATATCTTGATCAATTTGTTGTCCATCAAAACAAATCGTACCGTCAATATCTAATACTAGATTCATATTAATCTCCTTTAATATATCGTAATATATTTAGAGTTTAGCACATATAACTGCATATATAGTAAGCTATTTAAAAACTATGAGGAATAATACTAAATGATTGTACATAGATTGTCATGTTGAATTACACGAAATCATTAATAGAATAGGTCCCCTGAGATAACACATATAACTTCCTATAATATATATTATGTAAACTAAAATACTCACATCGATATATACCTTTAGTTATTACACTTATTCGTACGCTGTCAGGATGATTTCTGAACATGTTATTTTATCACTACGTATTATTGATCAAAAACTTGCAGTATTTAGCAGCTACCTAAATGTTAAATAATTAAGCAACTAATTTTTACTATACCAATGACTAAGTACATACATTCAACTGTATGTGAACGTATATCATTTTAATCGATTTTAGAGGCTCGCCGATATAATTTAGGTTTTTCTTAAATTACTGTATTTACATAGTTATATTTAAAATGCTTCCAAGGTGCCTAAATATTTTTTTCTCACTTACAAGTATGGTATTTTGTTTTAAATCGTAATTGTTTCGCATTAAATCGTAAATGATGAACATACTCATAAAAGATAAACTAAATTAATTTCTATAAGGAATTACTTTTCATACATTTTAAATTTACTAAAATAAATTTATTTTGTAATATTATTGCTAAAAACCAAACCTGTGGTAATATTAAATTGTAGGGGCAACATGAAAATCAACTTAGAATTTACCTACACTGTATTGTAACTTGTCTCTATCACTCGTTACGATAAATAAAGGCTGTGACATGTTGAATGTCGCAGCCTTTATTAACATTAATTTATTTTTTTATTTTCTTGCGAATTGTATTAAGTGTATTAAACAACCAATATTTAAACTTATTAATAGGTTTATAGAAATCCCCAATTAACTCTTCGATATATACATTAAATCCTCGTTTAAAGCGATAAACACCATAATCTTCACTATTCTCTGTGAAATCGCCTGATAAACCGTAGAAATTATAGCGATCATAACCATGTTCGAAACAATAGTTCATCATATGCCAATGCATCATATATGGTCCCATATAATTATTATATTTTTCAGATGAGCCTCCAGAGAAGTAATTCACTTCATATGCATTTGCGAAGAAAATACCTGATGCTAAATTCAAGATTTGGCCATCTGTTTGACGTAATTCGCTTGCATTTAAGAGTTCTTTTTTATCGTGTTCAATTTGCTTATCTAATTCAGCAATTTTTCTAAGTTGTTTATCATTTTTATTTTCTTTTGCCATCATTTGATCACGACGGCTCTCTTTGTCAGTTAATGCGTCTTGCAATGATTTTATGTATTCATCTAAATCAATATATGCAAGTGGAACAAGCACTTTATCTCCATAAGTATCAAAGAAGTTATAGAAGTATTCATCTGTCTTAGATACGAAACCTGTTCGCGCTTCTGTTTCACGATATAAATCTAGGAATATATGAAATTCATCTCTACTTAGAAATCTTACTTTTACCCCGTAGTTTATCGCTTTATTGATATTTCTTTTTCGTTGGCTATCAAATTGCTTTCTCAATGATGCAGGTGTTTCACCTTTTAGGTAGTTAACCCCCATCCAACGCGCTTGACTTGATGTGTCATATTTAGTAGTAAATCCATGGTGCTCATAACCATGAGATTTAAATAAGTTGACTACCGCATCATTTTTCTCTCTATCTTCAAGTGGATTAATATCTTTATCATAAATTTGATAAATCCAATATGGATCAATTTTTACGTATAGGCATTGATGTTGATGTAGATATTTTTCTAATTCACGTAAATAAAAATCAACTAGACCTAGATCTGAATAATCCATAACTGGACCGCGATTTGAGTAATATACATAACTTCCCATAGTTGGTATTTTTGAGAAAAGGCTAGCTGCAAGCACTTTATTGCCTTCGTCTTTAACACCAAGTAACACTACTTCAAAGCCATCATTTTCACGTGTTTGAATATTTTCTTTCATTTGGAAGTAATGGCTTTCTAATGATGGGTTTTGTACAAAGTTTTCGAATTCTTTAACTGTTAACTCTGTAAATTTCATATTCGTCTATTCCCCTCTTAATTAAATCTATTTTTCATCTTTTTGAGTGTCTTATATACTGAATACATAGGTTTGTTAATCGGTTTCATAAAGTCCCCAACATACTCAATTACATCTGCATTGAAGCCTTTTTTAAATTTAATAACACCAACATCTTCAGCATCTTCACTGAAGTCACCACTGATGCCATAAAAATTGTATCTATCAATGCCGTGATCAATCGCATAATTAATCATTGTCCATTGAACAGCATAACTTCCCGCAAAATGTCTATACTTATTAGAAGTTCCTCCAGCATAGTATACAACTTCGAATGGATTGATAAAGAAGAAACCAGCAGATATTGGCAGTTCATTACCGTGTTCAGCTTGTAATGTTTTTGCCACATCTATTTTTTGTTGATTAGCATCAAGTTGTTTTTCAAGGTTTTCCTTTTTATTTAACGCCTTTTTATTATCTGGACGTTTTTCAATATCTTTAATCGCTTTATTTACATCTTTATTTAACGTTTCACGTTCATTCTGAAGTTCTTCTAAATACTCATCAAATTTAATATAAGCTAATGGAACGAGGACGCGATCCTTAAAATGTCTATATCGATTATAATAGAAACTATCGTCTCTATCTTGGAACTCTTTCGTTTCGGTAGTATCTTCCATAAATGAACGGAAGATTGGAAGTTCTTCTTCTGATAAGAACTTAACTTTCACACCATTTTTTTGAACTTTTTTTGTATTACGTTTACGAAGACTATCCATACCGTTTAATACATCTTTAGCTGTTTTGTTTTTTAAATCTAGAACAGAATGGTAACGAATTTGTTTAATCGGGTCAAAGCCTTTAGTAAATCCTTCGTGTTCAAATCCTAGATGCTTCATCTTATCGAAGAACCAATCATTGCCAGCATTACCTGTTATGTCACCGTCATGATTTAAGTACTGATATGGTAAATAAGGATCAACACGAACAAAGAGACAATGATGTTGTTTTAAATACTTTGTTAATTCATTAAAGAAAAAGTGGACAAGCTCTTTGTTATCATAATCAATTACTGGTCCACGGTTACTATAAAAGTACTTAAAAAATTTCATGACTGGTACTGCTGTTAACATGCAAGCTGCAATGACCTCATTATCTTTATTTTTGATACCAACTAAGTGAGTTTCTGTTTTATTTGCAACTTTCATCTCATAGTTTTCAGTCGTTTGGGTGAAATGACTATATGGCATTTTATCTGTATAATTGCCAAATTCTGCAGCTGTTAAATTTGTAAACTTCATTATTTATTGCTCCTACTTCAAAGAATCTTTATCTATTTTTTTAGTTCAAAATTTAAATTATAATTTTGAATAATATCTTTATCTTCAACCAAAAATTTATATATCCAGTTTCATTAAGTATACAATAGAAATTAACAAAACTAAAATACAAACCATTTATGAGATTGAAATATTTTATAAAATAAATGTTGTGATCCTACCTAAACGATATCATCTAATTAAAGTAGTAAATAAAAACTGGGAGCGGAACAGAATTCTTTTAAAATTCGTCGTCCGCTCCCAGCTTGCTTTGACACAATAATTAAGTGTAGCTATTGTATAATAATGATTCAAATTTGTATTACCACCACCAAGGGACGCTTTTTATCTAAAGCATATCTAGCGTCTCTCTTACTTGTTTCAAAAAGTGAATCGTATCCACATTATCATCTTGACTCAAACGTTTAACGATTTCACTACCAATAACTATACCGTCTGCTACATCAGCAATATCTTTGACATGTTCAATTGTTCTGATTCCAAACCCTGCAACAACTGGTATATCTGTATGTGCTTTAAGCAGTTTTAATTTATCTTTCAATCGTGGATGAAATGTTCCGTTTTCACCCGTTGTAGCATTCATTGTTACCGTATAGATAAATCCTTCTGCCTGTTTAACAATTTTATTAATACGTTCATCATCTGCAGTCATTGCTACAAGTGATATGAGCTTAACATTCACCTTAGCTATTTTAGCTTTCAATTTTTGAGTTAATTCGTGTGGCAAATCAGGAATAATCACACCATAAACACCTACATTTGCACATTGTTTAAAGAAAGCCTCTTCGCCATAAGAAACAATAATGTTGTAATACGTCATTAGTACATATTTACAATTGATTTCATCTTTATGATTAGATAGTTCATTAAAAATATAATCTATTGTTACTCCTTCTTTGATAGCCTGGTTACCTGCTTCCATAATGATAGGGCCATCCGCAACAGGATCTGAGAACGGCACACCAATTTCAACGATATCAGCACCGTTTTCATCTAAGATTTTCATATTCTTAATAAATGATTTATTTCCCATAATGTATGGAATAAAAAGCTTAGTCATGTGAGTCACCTCTTGTCTTCATATAATGTCGAATTGTCTCCATGTCTTTATCACCGCGACCTGAAATCGTCACTACTAAAATCTCATCTTTATTCATTTTTGGTGCTAATTTTTCTACATAACTCAGTGCATGTGCACTTTCAATGGCTGGTATAATACCTTCCATTTTACTGAAGCGGATAAGTGCCTCCATAGCTTCGGTATCACTAGCATGTTCGTATTTAACACGTCCAATATCGTGATAATATGAATGTTCTGGTCCAATACCTGGATAATCTAAACCAGCCGATATAGAGTGTGCTAATTCTACTTGTCCGTGGTCATCTTGAATTAAGTACATTTTTGAACCATGAAGTACACCAGGTCGCCCTTTTCCAATTGCGAGCGCGTGCTTATCTGTATCAAATCCTTGTCCAGCAGCTTCGACACCATACAACTTAACGTTATCTTGAATAAATGGATAAAACGTGCCTATAGCATTAGAACCGCCACCTATACAAGCCACCACAGCATCAGGTAATCGTCCTGCTTTTTGAAGTATTTGGTCTTTTATTTCACGGCCAATTACACTTTGAAAATCTCTAACCATTGTAGGAAACGGATCAGGTCCTAATGCTGAACCGAGTAAATAGTGTGTATCCTCAACATGACTCACCCAATATTGTAACGCCTTATTAACCGCATCCGAGAGTGTTCCTTGACCATCATCAACGGCTTCAACTTTGGCACCTAATAATTCCATTCGAAATACATTGAGCTGTTGGCGTTTAATATCTTCTCTACCCATAAATACGATTAACTCCATATCGAACAATGCAACAACTGTGGCACTTGCTACCCCGTGCTGACCAGCTCCTGTCTCTGCAACCAATTTATTTTTGCCCATTCGCTTTGCCAATAATGCTTGACCTAATGCATTATTTATTTTATGCGCACCTGTATGATTTAAATCTTCCCGTTTTAAATATATTTGAGCGCCACCCAGTGCTTGGGTGTAAGATTTTGCATACGTCAACGGTGTTTCTCTACCTACATATTCTTTTAAATAGTACGATAATTCATCTTGAAATGATTGATCATTTTTTGCTTTCTCATATGCTTGTTTCAATTCATTAATTGCCGGTATTAGTGTTTCCGGAACATATTGACCACCATATTCTCCGAAAAATCCTAGTTCATCTGCTTCGGTTTGTATATTAAACATTCTTTTGTACTCCCTTCAATTGTTGTATTACAGCTAACATTTTATTTTTGTCTTTCATACCATTTGTTTCGATTCCGCTTGAAATGTCATAACCTACGTGATTTAGATGTAATGTTTCAATTTGTTTTATTTTGTTAGCATCAATACCTCCAGCGATTAAAAACGGAACGGATTGCTTAATGCGTTTTAAAATCGTCCAATCAAATGAATGACCAGTCCCACCATATTGTTTAGATGGCGTATCTATAATAAATAAGTCTACATAAGGACGATATCGTTCAATTTCATCTATGATATTCTGGCTAGCTGGTAACGCTTTAATTATTTTAATATTCTTAAAATTCAGCCTAATTTGCTTGATAAATGCTATTGTTTCTTCCCCATGGAGTTGAATCGCATTGATATGCGTTTGTTTTAACATTTTCTTTATAAGCTGGAAGGTGGGATTAACCATTACAACTACTTTATCTATACCATCTGGAACAAACTGGGCTAACGCATTAATTTGTTCAATCTCTAAATGACGTTTGCTTTTAGGATAGTATACAAAACCCACCATATTTACATTCAGAGTAGACAACTTTAACACTTCTGATTTTGTTTTAAATCCACAAAATTTTAAAATCATACTCTCACCTTTTTTAATTTAAGTGATGGTATAAAATGTTCTAACTGATTACAATTCATTAAAGCACCACCCACTAATAAGCCGTCAATACCACTATTTATGATTTGTTTGACATCTTGTTGTGAATGAATACCACTTTCAGATATATAAAAATAGTTTTCCTTTTTATACTCAAGTATATGATTCGTATGTTCAACATCGGTGTTAAAGGATTTTAAATCTCGATTATTTACACCAATGATTTGCGGTTCTAACTCATATGCCCTTTGTAACTCATTATCATCATGTACTTCAACTAATACTTCTAATCCCTTAGACGTCGCATAATGATAAAGTTGTTTTAACTTTTCATCAGTAAGGATATTCACAATGAGTAAAATAATTGATGCACCCGCTTGTTTAGCAACATCAATTTGAAGCGGATCAATGATAAAATCTTTACACAACACCGGCAATTGTGTCTTTGCCGATAAAGCTTGTAATCTTTCAAAACTACCACCAAAATATTGTTCATCAGTAAGGATAGAAATGGCATCTGCGCCATATCTTTCATAATCTTTTATTTGTTGAACTACATCTTTTTGTTGAAATGCCTTAATGGAAGGACTCTTCGATTTGATTTCGGCGATTAATACTAAATTTTCATTTCTACTTAATGCATCGGTTAAACGTGCTTTACTACTATGTTTTGTCGCTTTTAATGTTTGTAATTTCTGATGATAATAACCATCGTTTAATAAACGCTTTTTATATGCCACTATGTCATTTAATATTGTCACAACTATCACCTCTAACTTGTAAAAATTGTTTCATCGCACGACCACTATCAATTAAATGTTGTGCGAGATCTATTCCAGAAGCGATTGTAGCTACTTTTTCTGAAACATATAATGCAAGTGCTGCATTCAATACAACAACATCTCTTTTACAAGATGTGTCACGACCACTTAAAATGTCCAACGTAATTTGTTTGTTTTCAATTGGACTACCACCTTGTAATGCTATGTTATCAGCAACCTTTAATCCATAATCTTTAGCATTAATATAATAATGCGTTATATTACCTTTTTCATTTAGCTCATAAATTTCATTGTCACCAGATAATGTAGCTTCATCCATACCGTTGGCTCCGTGTATTACGATTGCTCTTCGACGCCCTAAATCTCTAAGCGTTTGCGTTATCATGTGCAATCGACTTGGGTCGTATACGCCCATGACTTGATAAGTTAATTTAAACGGATTGATAAGTGGCCCAATTATATTAAAAATAGTCGGCATAGGAATCATTTTTCTAACGGGTTGAATATGTTTCATAATGGGATAAGATTCCATCGCATTAATAAATGCCAATCCTCGCCTTTCGATTTGTGATGGTACATCTGATACTTTCGTCGTCCTTATGTCTAATTCTTTTAATAAGTCTGTGCTTCCTGAATGCGATGTGATGCTTCTATTTCCATGTTTGATAACCGGAACACCTGCGCTCGCGACGACAAACGATACCGTCGTTGAAATATTAAAGCTATTTGATTTATCCCCTCCTGTTCCACACACACAAATACTGCCTTCATATGTCGGTTGTTTAGGATACATAGTTTGAATTAAACCATTGGCAATATAAGTTAATTCTTCTTGTTTAATATCTTTTTTAGTAAAACGCGTTAGTACATCGACTTTATCTTCAATATCAACTTGCGGATCTGTTAGATACGCTATCAATTGCGTTGCCTCTGATTGGGTTATAGTAGTATGGTCATTTATATGTTTTAGTAGCACCATTCAGATGCCCCCTTTCCTTTACAATATGAATGAAATTCTTAATGATTTGTGCGCCAAACTCAGTGGCGAATGATTCGGGATGATATTGAATTCCGAAATGTAGATGTTCCTTATCTTCAAAGGATTGTATTGCATCTTTTGTCCGCCCAGTAATGATTAAATTCTTTGGAAAAGACGCTATGTCACTGACAAGCGAGTGATATCTCATTATTTTAATTTGATGTGGTATCGACAAATAGAGTGGCGACTGATTTTGAATTTCAAGTGTGTCCACTTTGCCGTGCATCACTTTTTCTCCTTGGACAACTTTGCCACCGTAATAGCAAGTAAGTGCTTGAGCGCCTAAACATACCCCTAGAATAGGTAATGAATGATAGTTATCAATAATTGTCATCAATTCATCCCCATCTAATGGGTGGCCAGGACCTGGAGAAATAATCACACCATCAATTTGATCTAAATAATGCAATACATCTTTATCATTTGGATATTTAATACATACATCATCAATTTGACTAACAATATCAACTAAGTTATACGTAAATGAATCATAATTATCTATAATTAGTATCATGGTGTTACCTCCAGTAAACTTTTGGCTTTAAGTCGCGTTTCTTCAAGCTCCTTTTCAGGTACAGAATCGTATACCACCCCACAGCCTGCCTCAACATTAACCGTATTGTCATCAATGAGCATGGTCCGTATTGCCAATGCAAAATCTAAATTTTGGTTACAATTGATATAACCAACGCCACCACTATAGACGCCTCTCTTATATGGATATGCTTCATATATAAGTTGTATTGCTCTTAGTTTAGGCGCACCAGAAACGGTTCCAGTTGGTAAAAGACTTGCAATAATAGTCATCGGAGATAACCCCTTTTTAATTTTGCCTTTCACTTCACTGACGATATGCATGACATGTTCATATTTTTCAATTACCATAAGTTTAGATATTTCAGAAGATCCAGTGATACTCACTCTATGAATGTCATTTCTACCTAAATCTACAAGCATACTATGTTCACTTCGCTCTTTCTCATCTGTGATTAATTGATTAGCATTACGCTCATCCTTTTCTGGCGTTGTACCACGTTGAATCGTTCCAGCAATGGGATTCGTTGTCACCTCACCGTTATGAACTGCGACAAAACTTTCTGGTGAGCTCCCAACTATAATCTCTCGGTCCATGTTGATGTAATACATATATGGGCTAGGGTTTTTCCGTTTTAAATTTTGATAAAGCTGATAACTTAATTGGTTCTTATCCGCTTTGAAATGATGCTCATAACTATATATTCTAGAAGGTACAACTTGAAACATATCTCCTTCAGTAATCCGTCGTTTCATTTCTTGGATGATATGAATGAATTGTTCATCAGAAATATTTGCTTTTATATGTGATCGCTTAGGTCGTTTTTTAATATCTTCTTGATAAACTTGAATATGTGATAATGACTGAACGTTACGAGCTACCCTAGTTTTTAATTCAGTTTTACTTACTTTTGAAAATTGATTTGACGCAATAACGTATAACTCATCTTTATAATGATCAAATACAAACACATCTTCTATCATATAGAGCGTTGCGTCGTGTGTTGTTTTCTTACTTTCAATAGCGATGCGTTGTAAAATTGGAAATTCATGTCGCACTAAATCAAAACTACACGTTCCGATAAAACCTGAAATAAATGGCAATTGCTTTAATGTTTCATCATCAATGTCACAATCAAACTGATTGATGTATGATTTCAAATAATTGTATGGCTCAGAAGTTATTGTTTGAGTTCCTTTTAAAGTTTCAATCATCAAAGAATTATCATTTAATTTGACAGTGCCATAAGGCTCAAATGCTACGATAGAGTATCTACCTTTCAATTGTTGTTGACTCGTACTTTCCAGTATAATTTTTCGTTCGTTTAACTGCCCTAAAACTTCGGGCGTTATATGCGCTCTTAATACTTCATAATAAAAATCCATTTTCTCATTCCTTTCATTAAAAAAGTCAGCCTCCTTATCTAAAGGACGCTGACGCGCGGTACCACCTTAATTAACGCAATATTCCAATTATTCGGAATATTGAACATTCACTCATTGATATTAATTTGTTTTACTAGCATAAACCCAATTTCATATTAAGCGGTGTTGATTTACATCACCCATCAACTTTCTGTCACTACCATACTTATCACTACTTCATTTATGCTATTAAATTGAATATTAAAAACACCACAGCATACGCGCTCACTTTATAAGGACGCGTTACCGTGGTGCCACCTTAATTAACAATAAATTGTTCACTCATCAATTATTAAACTTTAGAATTCCAGACCCAATTCGATAAATACGTTGTGCCAATTTGCATCACCCATTGACTTTCTATTTGCTACAAACCATATCATCTACTTCATTCATAGAATTGTGTGATATTTCTTATAATTCAGTATAATACAAAAATCTATTTTGTTTGTCAACAATGGATTATAAATTTATAGGTGATAAACAGTATGCATAAAGAAGATTTTGTGTTGCTTCAATAGATTCTATATGCGTTCTCTCTAGTGCATGAGATGATTCGATACCAGCACCAAATAGGCCATGACGAATATCAGCACCAGCTTTTAAGGCTGCTGACGCATCTGAACTATAATAAGGATAAATATCCACTTTATATGGTATATCATTTATTTTACATAAATTTATGAGATGTGATTTTAATTCTTTATGATATGGACCAGATCCATCTTTAGCACAAATTGATACGGTGTATTCATCTGATGACTGGCCATCACCTAATGCGCCCATATCAAGTGCAATAAATTCTACTATCTTATCCGATATAGAAGCATTAGCACCATAACCAATTTCTTCGTTATTGGAAATGTAAAATTGAGTTGTATATGGTAATTGCGTTTTTTCTTGCTTAAGTTTCTCTAGCAATTCTAGTATCATTGCCACGCTCGCTTTATCATCTAAATGTCTTGATTTGATAAATCCTGATGAGGTAATTTCAGTTCTAGGATCAAAACTGACAAAGTCTCCCACTTCAATTCCTAAATCTCTTGTCTCTTGATCAGATGTCGTTTTTTCATCGATACGGATTTCCATATGTTCACTATCTCTTGGTATTTCATGGTTATTTCTGTAAACGTGCACACTTGTTTCATGCATACATATCGTTCCAGTATATGTTTGTCCCGATTCAGTTTGAATCTCACAATATTCTCCCTCAATAGCATTGTATGTAAATCCACCTATTAAGCTTATAGCCAATCGGCCATCCTCTTTAATGTCTTTAACCATTGCTCCCAATGTATCTACATGAGCAGTAATACATCTTTGTTGCGCTTGGTTTTCTCCTTGAACTTCGATAATTAAAGCGCCTTTATTTGTTATCTTTGTGTCATAACCTAGTGATTCAACTCTATTCTTAACATAATTGATTGCCTCTGTCGCATTACCAGATGGACTATTGATTTCTGTGAGTTCTTTTATTGTTTTCAATACCTTTTGAGTCATCATTATCTCCCCCTAGTTAAATTATTTATTGGTAACATTTTATCGTATTTATAATACTATCACTATTAATTCATTTATTTTACTATTGTTTATCTATAGTCTGTACCTTACAATGTACATATTCTGAAAATTTCGAAATAAGGTGATTCAATATGCAACATATTTTATTTGTAGGTCTTGGTTTGATTGGTGGAAGTTTAGCCAGCAACTTAAAATATTACCAGCCTAACTTAACCATATCTGCTTTTGATGCAGATAAAAATCAACTAGAAAAAGCTTTGTCGATTGGAATAATTGACGAAAAAGTTGAAGATTATAGTGAAGGTGTTAAAAAAGCAGACGTTATCATTTATGCTACGCCTGTACAACAAACTGAAGTGTATTTAAAAGAATTACCTAATTATCAAACACAACCTCATTTGATTGTAACTGATACTGGCAGTACGAAAGCTAATATTCAAAGCTACGAAGCATTTCTGTTAAGCAATGATATTCATCTTATTGGTGGCCATCCAATGGCTGGAAGTCATAAATCAGGTGTTCTTAACGCTAAAAAACACTTATTTGAGAATGCTTACTACATCCTTGTTTATAATGATGCACGCAATGCTGAAACAGCCCAAAAATTACAATCATTATTATCAACGACATCTGCAAAATTTATAACAACCTCTGCTCAAGAACATGATTACGTTACTGGTGTCGTCAGTCACATACCTCATATTATTGCATCAAGTTTAGTTCATTTAAGCGAATCAAACTCAAATCATCATGCTTTGATAACTCAATTAGCTGCTGGTGGTTTTAGAGATGTTACACGTATTGCTAGTAGTAATGCAGATATGTGGCGTGATATTACATTTAGTAACCAAGAGAACATACTTCACCTATTGGATATGTTACAACAACAGATAGATTCAATTTCCACGCATATTCGCTCAAATCACACTGATGAGATTCATGATTTCTTCTCAAGTGCTAAAAAGTTCAGAGACCAGCTCCCAGTTAAGCAACAAGGTGCACTAAGTATTGCGTATGATCTTTATGTAGATATTCCAGATAAATCGGGTATGATTAGCAAAGTTACTTCTATCTTAAGTTTACATAATATTTCTATAAGTAACTTAAAAATTCTCGAAGTTCGTGAAGATATTTTAGGTGCTTTGCAAATTAGCTTTAAAACTCCTGAAGATCGCGAACGTGGTATTCAGGCATTACATGATTTTGAAACATATATTTTATAAGTATATCCTCCTAACTTGATGACGCTCCTAAAATATTAGAAGTTCAAGACACCGATGATTGGACCCCAATGCAAAAATGATACAAATATTGCACAATTGGGCATCGAGCCCTGAGTAAAGAGAACTTCAC
Organism: Staphylococcus sp. HMSC34C02; assembly: GCF_001838705.1. Classification (NCBI taxonomy): domain Bacteria; kingdom Bacillati; phylum Bacillota; class Bacilli; order Caryophanales; family Staphylococcaceae; genus Staphylococcus; species Staphylococcus sp. HMSC34C02. The sequence goes on along the minus strand of NZ_KV838592.1, from coordinate 362,577 downwards.
AAAGATATACCACGAGCAAAGCAAGTTTGAAATTGGAATGCCCAATTTTCATCTTGATACCATCATTGTTAGGAGGACATTATTTACATTTTATGCCCTGCCATTAAACCTAATCGTCCATGCTTTGTTCCAGCATCAGTATAAGATATCGCTTTAGATATAATGCCCTTCCCATATTTATTTTGTAAATAATCAATAGTTTTGGCTAATTTCTCATCTCGTCTTCTTTCATATTCATCAATAAACAAATTGAGTTGACGGTCTTCTTCATTAATAAGTTGTGTCAATGATACACTCAACGTCCGATACAGCGCGTGTTTATCACATAATTGATTCGCATAATAATTTACTACCTTATAAATATCTCGCTCCAAGTTTGTCGCATCCGTTAATGTATATTGCTTATGTACGCCGCCACCTTCCGTATAGCCAAATGAAAAGTGAATGGTTCTTGCCAATTGCTTACGTGCTCTTATTCTACTAGCAACATCTTCAATTAGTTCTTGCATGACTACCTTCGACTCTTCAAATCGGTAATCTCTCATCAAAATTTGGCTTTTGCATATAGAAGGATTAGTAACATTATATTTCTCTCTCAATTTACTTTGATCAATACCGTTTGCGTGTAAATGCATATCCACCCCTATTACACCAAAATCTCTTTTGAGATATTTATACGGATACTGTGCTAAATCCCCTACCGTTACAATCCCTTTCTTGTTAAGTTTTGCTTCTGTTTTTTTATTAATGCCCCAAAATTCCCTTAGTGGCGAAATTTTCCACAACTTTTGGGGGACATCATAATATCTCCATTCTGTAATACCATTGGCTGTATGCTTCGCTTCGATATCCATTGCAACCTTACTTAATAACATATTTGAGCCTATGCCTATTGTGCAATATATCCCTGTTTTATCTTCTATCTCTTTTTGTAATCGCTCTGCAAATGACTGAACAGTAGAGTTAAATCGATGATAACTATTAGTTACATCTAAAAAAAATTCATCGATGCTATATTGATGCAAGTCTTCTCCTGGTACATATTTAAGTGCAATTTTAGAAATTTCAATTGAAACTTCTAAATATTTTCTCATGCTAGGATTAATAATATAAATGTCATTCCGATGTGGTATTTCAAATAGCCTAGATCCTGTTTTAATACCAATTTCTTTTAGTTTAGGTGTAGCTGCTAAAACAACTGAACCTTGTCTTTTAGTGTCTGCAACTACTGCCAATTTTGTTTCTAGTGGGTCCAACCCTTTGTCGATGCATGAAACACTAGCAAAAAAGCTCTTTTGATCAATACACAGAATATCTCTATCCTCCAACAAATTATAATCATACATGCCAGATACCTCCCTTATCCAATTCCTATTATATACGAACACTTGTTCTATTTCAACAAAAATAAGAACGAGTGTTCTCAAAATTATTTTGGAGTCGTATCTTAAAACATGCTATACTATGGATGAAATTACTATTTCAAGGAGGAAATAAAATGCCAATCATCAATGTTAAATTATTAGAAGGACGTTCTGATGAACAATTAAAAAATTTAGTTACTGAAGTAACAAATGCCGTTGAAAAAACAACTGGAGCTAATAGAGAAGCTATTCATGTTGTCATTGAAGAAATGCAAAAAAATCATTATGGCGTTGCAGGCGTTAGAAAATCAGACGCTGAATAAAACGCAGATAAGTTTACATAATAATATTATGGTATTTAATTGCGTAGTAAAAAAGCACACTTGCTAAGTGTGCTTTTTTACTGTCATTTAATTATTTAAAAATTCTTGAATAGCCTTTTTGTTTTTATCTTTATCAATATCTAATGCACTGCCATCATTATTAGTATTAATATTTTGGTATGAATTATTAATCGGCACTGTAAGAGATTCTACGTTCTTATCTCCTCTAATACCAAAACTTATACCTGTTTGGAATATCGCTGAATTAGGCATACTTGTATTAATATAGCCTCTCAAAATACCAGCTACTTTAGGCAACTTAACTACAGAGCTAGGCGTAACTAATTCTTTTTTCAACGTTTGCATAACTTGTTGTTGACGTCTAACTCGCCCAAAGTCTCCTTCCTCATCATGTCTAAATCTTGCATATCCAAGTAATTCTTTACCATTCAAACGATGATGACCTTTTTTAAGAGATACGCCAATGTTTTCAGACATATCTTTTTCTACGTCCATAGGAACACCATTTGGCTCTAATTCATCGATCATTTTTTCAAAGCCTGTAAAATCAATGACTGCATAATATTCCGGATTGATACCTAAATTCTTATTTAATGTTTTTCTTAGCAGTTCTGGACCACCAAGTGAATATGCTGCATTAATTTTGTAATTTTGATACCCAGGTATTTCTGCATAAATATCTCGCATTACTGACATCATTTTCATCTTTTTATGAATAAAATCATATTGAACTACCATGATGGAGTCAGTTCTTGACTTACCACCATTTGCTTTGTCAGCGCCTAATACAAGTACAGAAATCTTACCATCATTTTTAACAGGTCCGTTAAACTTATGTACTTTAATATCTTTGGCATGTTTCTCAGCATAATTAACACCACTACGATAACTATGGACGATATAAATAATAGCTGCAAGAAGCAATATTACTATAATCAAAATAATAAAAGGTAATTTTCGTAGTTTTTTCTTATTTCGTCGTTTAGAAGGTGTCTCTGATTCTGCTTGTCGTCTGTATACTGTCTTATCCTTCTCTTCTGTCATATTTACCTACCTTACGTCTTGTAAAAATCTTCAAAATTGTATATCTATGTACTATAATTATATATAATTAAGTTATAGAAGTTACTTTAAAAAATCAAGTAATTTTTAAATAAATGGTACTAAGGTCCAATGAAAGGATGGCATAAATGAATATTAATACAGCATATTTTGCTGGTGGGTGTTTCTGGTGTATGACCAAACCTTTCGATCAATTCGATGGTATAGAAACAGTAACATCTGGCTACATGGGTGGTTCAACTCACAACCCTACTTATGAAGATGTGAAAAGTGGGACCACAGGACATTATGAAACTGTAAAAATCGAATATGATGTTGCACTGTTTTCTTATAATAAATTATTGGAAGTATTCTTTTCGGTAATTGATCCTATTGATGATGGCGGTCAGTTTCAAGACAGAGGTTCTCAATATAGAACGGCAATCTTCTACACGAATGAGGACCAAAAAAAACTCGCTGAACAATACATCCACCAACTCGAGCAAACCATTCATTCTGAAAAAGCAATAGCAACTAAAATCTTACCCGCTTCAACATTTTACAAAGCAGAAGAATATCATCAAGATTTTTATAAAAAGAACCCTGAGCGTTATGCTCAAGAACAACAAGACCGAGCTAACTATAGCGCAAATTAAACACATAAATAATCAAAGGCATCCTTCATAAATGATTGTTATCATTTCAGTTGTAGGATGCCTTATTTTTAAATAATGATTTATTTATGACGAATAACTCTCATTACTTTTAGCATACTATACCATAATGAACTGTCTTTTCTATAAACTAAAAATCTTGGTTCCCAATTAGGGCTATATTTTTCTTTATATTTACGTAATCCTTGAAAGCGATAAAGTCCATTGAAATGTTCAAAAACACGACCAGCTACACGTTCACGTGGATATGAATAATTTAATTGACCTACATTCGATAATGTTGCCATACCCATATTAAATGCTTTATAGCCTTTGTCTTTACCCCAAAGTAGCATATGCAAATACAAACCGTCCATTAAAGGTAAATCAAGGTCAGGTAACCAACGAATTAAATCAACAGAAATAGCTTCATTATAATAAGTAGGCATTAAAGTACAAAACGCAATTACTTTACCCTCTTCATTCTTCATGATTCCAATAGGCGCTTGTTGTAAATAGTCTTCAGTAAATTGTCCTACTGAAAAATGCATTTCATTACGTCCATCTAACCATTGATCACTGACATATTTCAATTCAGAAATAATATCCATTGAAAAAGGTGGTTCTAAAATTTCAAATTGAATATTTAAATCATCGAATTTATTAAGTGTCGCTCGAAAACCACGACGTTTCTTTCCTGATGTCGTAAATTGAGTTAAATCTATGATGGCTTCTTCGCCCAATTTGAAGAATTGATTACCAAAATTATGATAAAGTGGCATAAACCGATCTGATACTTGATAAAAAATGATGTCATAACCTAACTTTTCACCATAATTATAAAAATCAATCAGCAACGATTGGAAAGCATTTGGGTCACCAATTGGATCACCTAACACAACAAGTGCATTACCTTTATAACGATACATTAAAAATGCTTGTTCATTTTCATGCATAAAGATATCTTTATCTCCACTGTAGATCAGATGACTTAAATAATTACCACCATATGTTTCTATGATTGCTTTACATTGTGACAAATCTTCAAATTGGTGTGGTCTATTGTATTTTGACTCAAGGAGCCATGCAACTATACCCACTAACATTACAACGACAAGAATTGTTAACCAGAAATAATATTTTAATAATGATGTATCCATTTCAATATGATAAATGTCCAGCGCATATAATGTTTCGGAAATAATAATGTGATTAACGTATAATACAAAGACGCTCAAAATAATAGCTACAATGAACCTCTTTAATCTAAATGGTCGCTTCACAACTTTAGATCGGCGATATGCAAGAACAAGTAATACAAATATTAGAATAATCCATGATAATAAGATTAAAGATGCATAAGTGTATATTGTCGCAGCGAAAATTAAAATAAGCGAAATCATTACAAATAAAATAGCACGACGACTTTGCTTGTATACCCCTCTAACATTAAGAAGTAATAATAAACAAGCACTAGTATGAATAGATAACATAATATAATATGCAAAATGATGATCATCATATAAGCCATCATAAACAATCGTAATGTTATTAATAAAGAATACAAAACTTGTGATTAATACTAAAGTGGCTAAAGCAAAAGATGGTATTTTAGCAATAATATCTTTTTGATAAGAAAATAAAAACGATGTTACATCTTTTGCAGGAACAAAATATTTAGATTCTTCAAAGTATTTTCTAGCAGATGAACCAAATTCAAAAGTAGATAATACAAGTGCAATAATGACTGGTACAAAGTAATAAGCGAAACGATACAACAATAACGCTAATAAAACTTTTTCTTCAGGAACGCCTAACGACTTTAATCCTAGTAATACAACTAAATCGAAAGCACCAAAACCTCCGGGAATGAAACTGACTAATCCAGAAAGCGCAGCAATGATAAAAATTCCAATTACAGTCGTAAATGCGACATTAATATCAACAATAACTGTCGATAAATAAAGTACTGATGCAGCAGCAAGCCACTCAACACTAGAAACCAATGTGCAATAAACACCTAAATATTTGTTATAACGATCAATAGGATTAATCATAGTATAAGCAATAAATAAAGGTAAGAATAATGCAACAATATATAATATCCATCTTACCCAGCTTACTTTATTTAATATGTGCGAAGCATCAAAGATATGTAATACGACAAGAATAGATAGAAGACTCAAACCTGTCAACATTGATATAAGTATAATTGAAATGGCATGCACTAATTTTTTTCGATCCGTTGTATAATTTTTATACACAAATGCTCTAAATCCAGCACCGATAAACCCACCAAAACCAACAATAGCATTGAGTGCATTAATAATATAGCTCACTTTAAACACTCTTATCAGTGGGATATCAAGTTTCAATCCCTTAACCAATATAAGATCGTATAAGCTCAGCAAAATCATTGCAGCACCACCACAGATAAATAAGCCTACAAGGTACCAACGATTAATTTTGCTAAAAGCTTCAAGCGTTTGCTTGAAATTAATATGAGCTAGTTCATGATATAGCGTGGCAACAACTGCTATAAACAACACTGCAGCAAAAACAAATTTAAGTATAGATAATAATCTATTTTTTAGTTCTTCAGTCATATCATACCTCTACCTTCAACTTCGATTAGTTTAAAATATATCATACCTTCATTTGAATGAACATATGAATATATATTACACGTGCTAACAGTATTGTAATGTACGTGAGATTATACATTCAGATTTCAAAATTTGATATGTACATTGCATTAAAAAACTAGGGCTAAGAAAAAGTGGATATCCCTCTTTCTCAGCCCTAGTCAACTACTACAAAGTAACACTCTAGCATTATTTGTCTTTTACTCGACTATACTTTGTATCAACAAGCCGTACTAATCGGCTCGAGTATATTCTTTTGTCTCTTCTTTTTTTATTTCATATTCTCCTGAATCATTACCGTAATACTTATTATAACGACGTTTAAATAATAAGAACATGTGAGAGACTAATACTTTAAGTATCGCATATCCTGGTATACCTAATATAACACCAACGATTCCTAATAAATTACCAGCACTTAATAAGATGAAAATAATTGTTAAAGGATGAATTTTCAATGTTTTACCCATGACATTAGGTGAAATAAAATGTCCTTCGATAAATTGAACAAGCGTCCATACTACAATTAATTTCAATAACATAAGTGGAGATGTAATAATAGCTATGATAATAGCTGGTGAAATCGCAATAGTTGGACCTAAATAAGGAACAACGCTTGTAACAGCTGCGATACATGCAAGCACCAATCCATAATCAAGCCCAATGATAGAATAACCAATAAAGAGTAAGATACCGATACAAAATGAAACAATAATTTGGCCTTGAATATAAGAACCCACTTGTACACTCATTTTCTCCATTAAATCATGGTAATCTTTTCTAAATTTTGGTGGCATAATCTTAGTTGAATACTCTTTAAACTTATGACCATCCTTTAACATAAAGAACAATACAAATGGTGTTGTGACAAGCACTACGCCTACATTTACTATCGCTTCTGCAAAACTTCTTATTTTAGTTCCAAATCCATCAAAATAACTCGAAACCATCGAAGGAATCTTGTTAGAGACAGAGTCTAACCAATCTTGTATTTGAGTATAAAATGAAGATAAGAAAGAAAAATGCGTAACTTGATCTATTGCATTATTAAATTTATCTACATACTTAGGGAAATTGTTCGCTAAGCGTGTGATTTGATCACTGATTAATGGAATTAATAAATTAATAATTAATGTTGCGCCACCAACAATTGCTAAAAACACAATAATAATGCCCAGCAATCTTGGGATATTATATCTTTCCATCAAATTGATAATTGGATTAATAAGATAAAACAAAATGAGCGATAAAATAATTGGTGCCACAATTGTATTAAATATAATGATAAATGGTTCAAAAACATATGAAACTTTATCAAATATAAATATTACAATGCCTATGAGCACTAATGAAAGTAAAGCAAATAATAAATCTTTACCGCCTAAAAACTTCATAAAACGCGTTTCTGTAAAACTGAATTTTTTTGCGCTGTTATCTTCAACTTGTTTATTTTCAGTTGTCATGTTTCTCACCATACCTTAACTAACTTATAGAACTAAAGCTATCTAACATCATAACATAAAAACAATTAAATGTTGTTTCGCTTTAAGATGAACTTATTTGTGTTTCAAAATGATAAATATGTAGTGCAAGATAAACAATTTCAGAATCATCAATAGGAATATTTAAATGTTTTTGTATCATTCTTGAGATTTTAAAAGCAGTATTGTATGCATTAGGATAATGGTTTTTAACCATATCAATAAAGACATCTTGAGCGTAAATATATTCTTTTTTATTAAGACGTCGAATTAAAAATTGGATATGTCTAATAAATCGTTGATATTGAACTGTATGATTATCAATTTCATGGTTCAAATCATTTTCAATAATCAGTATGCTTTTACTAATTAACTTATTAATTAAAGACATTTCGTGTATTGTTAAATCCTCAGTGTTAGATGCGATATGTAATGCGATAAATCCAATTTCATCAGGTGGAAAATTGACATCTAGTCGTTGATTCAGTTTATCAATAACTTGGCTTGCAATTGCATAAGCGCCACTATATAAATGTTTGGTTTCAATAGCAAATGGATTACTAATAATTTGATTTTGCTTTAATCTTTTGTATGCAAATATAATGTGATCAGTCAAAGCAACAACCAGATTTTTATCGTCAGTAGTATGCGTTGTACTCGTTATAAAATTGACTGCTTCAATTATCGCTTGTAGAACATCTTCATCTGCAATTTCAACTAAAGATTTATAATATTCTTGCTGTTGCTTTTGTTCTAGCTTATAAACTTTTTCTATTGAAGCACTTTCATCTAAGGTCATTCCAGCCTTTTTATTAAAGCCAATACCTTTTCCAATGAGAATAACCTCTTGATTATTATAAGTGCATATGATGACGTTGTTATTTAAAGCTTTAGAAATAGTATACTCACTCATCATAATCACCTTTCTTTATAATATATGAATTATAAAACGAATTATTAAAAATGAAAAGATTTCAAACTTAATGTAAAAACTCCTTCCAACGTTATGAAACCTAAATTCAATACATTGAAAGGAGTATGTTAATAATATTATATTAAATAGTTATTCAATCGATTACTTTTTAGGTAGTTGATTTTCTCTACCCCAAGTTTCAATGCCAAACAAGTTAATTTCGAGATTCTCTGGTTTGAACACAGGTTTCATACCAGCTTTACGTTGTTTTTGATAATCTTTCATGACAGCTATAGCTATATTTGAAAGACCGATAATAGAAATCAAGTTAACAATCGCCATTAATCCCATAAATAAATCGGCAGTACTCCATACTGTTTCAGTTTTCACAACTGAACCAACAAATACTAATAAAACAACTAAACATCTGAAAATAAACATAATTGCTTTATTTTTAGATAAAAATTCAATATTTGATTGGCCGTAGTAATAGTTACCGACTACAGAAGAAAATGCGAATAACGTAATCGCAACTGTTAAGAAGATACCCCCAGCTGAACCTAAATGTTCATTTAATGCTGATTGAGTAACTTGAACACCTTGAGGTGCACTTTCACCAAATTTTAATCCTGAATATAATAAAATCATAATCGCTGTAGCTGTACAAACTAACATAGTATCGAAAAATACACCAAGTGATTGAATTAAACCTTGTTTCACTGGGTGTGGTACAGCCGCTGTAGCAGCAGCATTAGGTGCCGAACCCATACCAGCTTCGTTAGAGAATAAACCACGTTTAATACCTTGAAGGATAGCCGCACCAACAGCGCCTCCGGTAACTTGTTCGAAACCAAACGCACTCTTAATGATCGTACCTATCATTGGAACAATTTGGTCGATATTTAATAATAAAATAACTAAAACCATTCCAATATAAATGATCGCCATGATAGGCACAATCAATGATGATAATGTCGCAATACTGCGCACACCACCAAAGATGATGATTCCTGTAATAACTGCCAATACAATACCTGTTATAACTGGACTTATGTTGTATTGAGTATTTAATGACTCTGCAATTGTATTAGATTGAACAGTATTAAATACAAACGCAAATGTTACAGTAATTAATATTGAGAATAAAATACCTAACCATTTTTGATTTAAACCTTTAGTTATGTAGTAAGCTGGCCCCCCACGGAATCCACCTTCTTTATCGTGAACCTTATAAATTTGAGCTAAAGTAGCTTCCATAAACGCACTTGCCGCTCCAATGAAAGCAATTACCCACATCCAAAATACTGCACCAGGTCCACCAAGCACAATTGCCGTAGCTACGCCGGCAATATTACCAGTACCTACTCGAGAACCAGCACTGATTGCAAATGCTTGAAATGGTGATATACCTTTTTCACCACTATTCAATGTTTCAGGTTTCTCTACTAAAGCTCTAAACATTTCTGGCAACATACGTAATTGCACAAATTTAGAACTAATTGTAAAGAAGAAGCCTACAGTTAATAGTAATCCAATTAAATATTGCGACCAAATTAAATCATTACCTACCTGAACGATTGTTTTAAACCACCCAGGTATTAAATTATCAAAATCACTCATTAAATCCCTCTCATCTATAATTAATTAATATCCTAAGATATATTACAAGAGATTTATACTGCATTGAATAAACTCAATAAAATAATACTAATGTATATTACGTTTGAGGTTATACAACATCAATATAAATCTCTTGAAAGATTAAAATTGGTTAAAATAACAAGTTCAATTTTATCATTTTCTTTTTAAATTGAAAATAAAATTTTTTGAGCAATTAGTCGATTGTCATATCTAGAACGTCTCCAAACTCCTTAACATCAACGATAAATGAACCATTTGTATATTGTTCAGATAAATGAATATCAGTTATTTGTCCTTCTTCCGTATGACTTTCAGAATATAATGTATACATATGCTCATCTTTAACAACATGACCAGCAACAATACGGTGTGGATTTTTCTTCAATTCTTTAAGTAATGTAATTCCTCTTTGTGCTCGCTTAGCTTGTTGTAGAATTTTATAGCTGATTCGTTTTACAGCGCCTCTTTGAGTAGCCATTATAATTGAACTATCTTGATTTACGGCATCTGTCATAACTACAACATCTTCATCTTTTAAATTAATAGATTTAACACCAGCTGCTCTCAATCCCGTATCAGATAATTCTTCAGTTGAATACGTTAATGACATGCCTTTATGAGTTAATACAGTAATCAATTGATTTTCATTTAGGCGCATTACACTAATTAATTCATCCTGTGCTTTAACTTTCATGGCGACTAACGGTTTATTGTAGCGCGTTGTCTTAAATAAACTAACGTTACTTTTCTTAATCATACCATTTCGCGTTGCTAATACATAAAATGCATCATCTTTGAAGTTTTGCTCATTGTATACATCGACCACAGTTTCATTATCGTCTAGAGGAACAATCTGAGAAACATGTTGCCCAAGTTCTTTCCATCTGATATCCGATAATTTATGAACCGGAATAAATAAATATCTACCTTTATTTGTAAATACTAGTACCGTGTCTTGCGTATTGACTGTTTGATATTTGAGTAAACTATCTCCATCTTTGAGTCCAATTTCTGCAACACCACTGGCATTAAAACTACGTGTAGATGTGCGTTTAATATAACCCTGACGTGTGATACTTAAAACAACATCTTCACTTGGCACCATCACTTCTTTATCAATTTTAATTTCTGCAATTTCCGCTTCAATTGATGACAAACGTTCAGATTTAAATCGTTTTCGAATGTCAGTCAATTCATTCTTAATTACTTGTAACAGCGCATCATGATTATCCAGTATATGACGATATTCTTTAATCATATTTGCTAACTCATTATGTTCATTTTCTAACGCAACGATATCTGTATTCGTTAAACGGTATAGTTGAAGCATAACGATAGCTTCTGCTTGCGCTTCTGTAAATTCGAATTCAGATACTAAATTGTCTTTTGCATCTTTTTTATTCTTAGAGTTACGAATTAAAGCAATAACCTCATCCAAAATTGATAATGCTTTCATTAAACCTTCTACAATATGCATACGTTTTTCAGCATGATCTAAATCATATTTAGTACGGTTCGCTACCACTTCAATTTGATGATTTAAATAACTATCTATAATTTGACGAATACCCATTAATTTAGGACGTCCGTCACTAATTGCAACCATGTTAAAGTTATATGCAATTTGTAAATCAGAGTTCTTGAATAAATAGTTCTTTATAGCCTCTGCATTTACATCTTTTTTCAATTCAATAGCAATTCTTAAACCAGTACGATCCGTCTCATCTCGTACTTCAATGATACCGTCTACTTTCTTATCGGCTCTTAATTCATCAATACGTTTAACAAGTGAACTTTTATTCACCTCGTATGGAATTTCTGTCACGATAAGTTGTTGGCGGCCATTTCGAAGTGTTTCTGCGTCGACTTTAGAACGTACGACAATTTTACCTTTCCCGGTTTCATAAGCTTTCTTAATACCATCGATACCTTGAATAATACCACCAGTAGGAAAATCTGGTCCTTTAATATATTTCATTAATTGACTAACAGTAATATTAGGATTATCGATGTATTTCAATGTTGCTTGAATTACTTCAGCTAAATTGTGCGGCGGAATATCAGTCGCATAACCAGAAGAAATACCTGTTGAACCATTTACTAGTAAATTGGGGAATCTTGCCGGCAATACCATTGGCTCAAGTGTTGTATCGTCATAGTTAGAAACAAAAGCTACTGTTTCTTTATTAATATCACGTACAAGTTCCTCAGATAATTGACTTAACTTTGCTTCGGTATAACGCATTGCTGCTGGTGGATCATTATCAATACTACCGTTATTACCATGCATTTCAATTAAGACATGTCGCAATTTCCAATCTTGACTTAAACGGACCATTGCATTATATACTGATAAGTCACCATGTGGATGATATTGACCGATAACATCACCGACTGTCTTAGCACTTTTACGGAAATTTTTATCATAGGTATTTCCACTACTATGCATTGCGAAAAGAATTCTTCGTTGCACTGGCTTTAAACCATCACGAACATCCGGTAAAGCACGTTCTTGAATAATATATTTACTATATCTTCCAAAACGATCGCCTATCACATCTTCAAGTGATAAATCTTGAATTATCTCACTCAATTTGTTTCCTCCTCAGTATATTCTTCAGTTTCAATTACTTGTACTTCAGTGTTATCTAATATACTTTGATCTTCTTGCATGCCAAATTCAACGTGACTTTCAATCCATTCACGACGCGGTGCAACTTTATCACCCATCAATGTTGTAACACGTTTAGAAGAGCGCATTTCATCTTCAATTTGAACACGAATAAGCGTTCGAGTTTCAGGATTCATTGTCGTTTCCCATAACTGTTCAGGGTTCATTTCACCAAGACCTTTATAACGTTGTAACATAAATCCTTTTCCTAATTTTTTCTGAAGTTTATCAAGTTCATCGTCTGTCCAAGCATATTCGACTTGTTTAGATTTACCTTTTCCTTTTTCAAGTTTATAAAGTGGAGGCAATGCAATAAACACTCTACCAGCTTGTACTAGTGGTTTCATATACTTGAAGAAGAAAGTTAATAATAATACTTGAATGTGCGCACCATCTGTATCAGCATCAGTCATGATAATAATACGATTGTAATTGCTATCTTCAATTTTGAAGTCATTTCCTACTCCAGCGCCAATTGTATGGATAATCGTGTTAATCTCTTCATTCTTAAATATATCCTCAAGTCTTGCTTTTTCAGTATTAATAACTTTACCTCGCAAAGGTAAAATCGCTTGGAATTTTCTATCTCTACCAAGCTTAGCTGAACCACCTGCAGAGTCCCCTTCGACTAAATACAATTCATTTTTTTCAGTATTCTTACTTTGCGCAGGTGTTAACTTTCCTGAGAGCAACGTATCTTTACGTTTATTCTTCTTACCTGAACGTGCGTCTTCACGGGCCTTACGTGCTGCTTCTCTAGCTTGTTGTGCTTTAATTGCCTTTTTCACAAGTGATTTAGAAAGTTGTCCTTTTTCTTCTAAATAAAACGGTAATTTATCAGAGACTACTGAATCAACCGCACTACGCGCTTCTGAAGTACCTAATTTAGACTTCGTTTGTCCTTCAAACTGTAGCAACTCTTCTGGAATACGTACTGATATAATCGCAGTTAAACCTTCACGTATATCATTACCATCTAAATTTTTGTCTTTTTCTTTTAATTCATTAATTCGTCTAGCGTAATCATTAAAGACACGTGTCATAGCAGTTTTAAATCCTACTTCATGTGTTCCTCCGTCTTTTGTACGCACGTTATTAACGAAACTTAATATACTCTCTGAGTATTGATCGTTATATTGGAAAGCAACATCCACTTCTATGCCATTAGCTGAACCTGTGAACATTGTTACATCATGAAGAACTTCTTTGCCTTCGTTGACGTAACTTACAAATTCTTTAATCCCCTCTTCATAATGGTAAACATCTTCACGTTCTTTACCACTACGTAAATCTTTCAATGTTATTTTAAGATTCTTTAATAGGAAGGCTGATTCTTGTAATCTTTCACTCAATGTATCAAAATTGAATGAAGTTGTTGCTTTAAATATTTCAGGATCTGGTTTAAATGTAACTTTAGTTCCTGTTCTCTTCGTTTTACCTGATTTAACTAAACCAGAGGCAGGCACCCCACCATTTTTAAAACTTTGCTTGTAGATATTACCATCTCTATGTATTTCAACTTCTAACCATTCGCTCAATGCATTAACGACTGAAGCACCAACACCATGTAATCCACCAGATGTTTTATATCCACCTTGACCAAATTTACCACCGGCATGTAAGACGGTAAAAATAACTTCTACAGTAGGTTTACCTGATACATGCATCCCTGAAGGCATGCCACGACCATTATCTTCAATAGAAATACTATTATCCTGATTAATTGTTACATTTATTTCATTACCATATCCGTTTAACACTTCATCCACAGAGTTATCTACAACTTCATATACTAAATGATGTAGACCTCGTTTATCAGTAGATCCTATATACATACCTGGACGCTTTCTTACAGCTTCCAATCCCTCTAATACTTGAATAGAATCATCTGAATAATGATTTGAATTTTTTGTTGCCAATGCGTTCGCCTCCTACAAACGTACGTTCGTTTTAAAAACTATACAATAGTTATTCTTATATAAATCGGTCTAAATTGCAAGTGTGAGTTAAAAACTAATCAATTTTAAGTTAGTAAAAAAACAAAATTTCAAAATTGGTCGTTGCTAGCTATGAGATTATGGTAAAATATAGCTACGTTATTAAAGGATGTGTAAAGTTATATGATGATAGTAGTCATGCTCATATTAAGCTATCTCATCGGTGCTATTCCTAATGGATATGTTATAGGAAAGCTCTTTTTCAAAAAAGATATTAGACAATTTGGAAGTGGCAATACTGGCGCAACTAATAGCTTCCGAGTTCTTGGTAAACCAGCAGGATTTGTTGTAACCTTTTTAGATATATTTAAAGGGTTTATAACCGTTTTCTTTCCCATTTGGTTTCCAGTGCATGCAGATGGACCGCTTAGCACGTTCTTCACACATGGGTTAATCGTAGGTTTATTCGCAATACTAGGACACGTTTATCCGATATACCTTAAATTTAAAGGTGGTAAAGCAGTTGCTACAAGTGCAGGTGTTGTCTTAGGTGTAAATCCTATCTTACTGCTCGTATTAGCAATTATATTCTTTGGCGTGTTATATATATTTAAATATGTTTCACTCTCAAGTATTATTGCTGCAATATGTTGTGTAATTGGCTCACTCATCATACAAGATTACATATTATTCGGTATGAGCCTACTTGTTTCGATTATTTTAATCGTAAGGCACCGTACTAATATAGTAAGAATCTTTAAAGGCGAAGAACCTAAAATAAAATGGATGTAATTATTAATCAGAAAATATCGATCCGAGATATATAATATAATATTGCTACTTTGCAAATCACAGTAGCTGACTGTATTGAGAAGACGCTTGAACCAAGCTATTCACAAAACTAGTCATCTTTGCGGGCAGAGCCCAAGCTAAAGCAAGCTGGGAGCGGGGCCCCAGCAAAGAGAACTTCATCAAGAAATTCTACAAGCTAAGCAAGCTGGGAGTTGGGGCCCCAGCAAAGAGAACTTCATCAAGAAATTCTACAAGCAAAGCAAGTTGGGAGTAGGACAGTGAATTTAAAAGCATTCTGTCCTGCTCCTTTTTATTATGCTCATAAAATCATTAAAGATTATCTCAAAAAGGTATTATGTTATAATGCTTAGAGTTCCAATAAAGATAAAAATTTAGAAATAGATATATAAGGTAGGAGGATTATGTAATGAAAATTAAACTAACAGATCAAGCTGTAGAATGGTTTAAAGATGAATTAGATTTGCCTGAGAATGACAAGGTTTTACAGTTTTACGTACGATATGGTGGTGAATTTCAACTTAAACAAGGTTTCAGTCCTGCCTTTCGTGTTGAACCTAGACAAGATGTAGAAATAGGTTATGAAGAGAATTATAATGACTTAGTATTGGTCGTTTCAGAAGATGATTTATGGTATTTCGAAGATAGTGATGTTCTCGTTGAAAAAGTAGACCATGATGACGAAATTGCCTATTCTAAAGTAAATTAAATCATAAAGACCATTTGGAGTGGGACAGAATTCTTTTTAAATTCGTTGTCCCACCCCCGCAAGGATGACTAGAACTGAGAAAAGCTCGATTTAAGCGCCTTCTCAGTTCAGTCAGCTACTGCGAATTTGCAAAATAGCTTTATTATATTATTTTTGTCCCGGACTCCAATGGTCTTTTATTTTATTTAAATTTCAAGATCGCTTGGTTGTGTCACTTCAAAATCTTTTTCTTCTTGATTCAATTTATCAACGTGACTATATGTTTTATGCCATTCTGGAAAATAGCGATCTAACCTTATTGGACGAAAATTACTTGATTTCATACAAATTAATTGTGTAGATCCCGTTGTCGCAAGCTCCCCATTTTCATTATAATCTTCATAACAATAAACTGATTTAAGCCTTGAATATTGTTCAACCCATGTTTTGATTGTTACTTTTTCAGGATAAAAAATTGATTTTTTATATTTAATTTGAAGGTCTACAACCGGAGAAATGATACCCTCTCTCTCCATGTCTGCATAACTAAAGCCCAGCTTACGAATATAATCTGTTCGTGCAACTTCAAACCATGTAGCGTAATTCCCATGGTAAATCACACCCATTTTATCTGTTTCTTGATATCTAGCTTCAATTTCAGTCATACTGTATATCATTCATTCGTACCTCTTTCCTATATCATTCACAATTCATATTAACATAAAAAAACCATGCCAACATAAAGTCAGCATGGCTTCACATATTAATTTATTGTGCTAATTTGTTTCTTAAAACCATTTGTAAAATACCACCATGACGATAGTAATCTAATTCAACTAGAGAATCGAAGCGGACGATTGCTTCAAAATCAACAACGTCGCCATTTTCTTTTTTAGCGTGAACTTTAACAATATCATGAGGACGAACAGTTTCATCGATGTCTACTGAAATTGCTTCTCTACCATCTAAACCAAGTGAATCAGCTGAATCACCATCTTTAAATTGTAAAGGTAATACACCCATCATAACTAAGTTAGAACGGTGAATACGTTCATAACTTTGAGCGATAACTGTTTTAACGCCTAATAAGTTTGTACCTTTAGCAGCCCAGTCACGAGAAGAACCCATACCGTAATCATTTCCTGCTAAAACAGCTAAACCAGTACCGTCTTCTTTATATTTCATAGCAGCATCATAAATTGGCATTACTTCATCAGTTGGCCAATATGTTGTGAATCCACCTTCAGTACCTGGCGCTAATTGGTTTTTAATACGAATATTCGCAAATGTACCTCTTACCATTACTTCATGGTTACCACGACGAGAACCATATGAATTAAAGTTTCTAATAGGTACATCGTGATCTAATAAATATTTACCTGCTGGTGTATCTTTACCGATAGCACCTGCTGGAGAGATGTGGTCAGTCGTTACTGAGTCACCAAATTTACCCATTACTCTTAAGTCTTTAAGCGGTTCAATTGTACCCGGTTCTTTAGATAAACCTTGGAAGAATGATGGATTTTGGATATATGTTGAGTTTGGATCGAAATCATATAAAGGAGCATCTGTTACATCGATTTCATTCCACATTTCATTGTTGTTATATACATTTTTATATTCTTCTAAGAATAGTTCAGGTGTTACAACACTATCTACAGTATCCGCAACTTCTTGAATAGTAGGCCAAATATCATTTAAGTATACATCTTCACCATCTTTACCTTTACCGATAGGTTCATTTTGTAAATCAATATCAACTGTACCAGCTAATGCATAAGCTACTACTAATTGAGGTGAAGCTAAATAGTTTGCTTTAACTAATGGATGAATACGACCTTCAAAGTTACGGTTACCAGATAATACGGATGTTACTAATAAATCTTCTTCAGCCACTGCTTTTTCAATTTCTGGTAATAACGGTCCAGAGTTACCAATACATGTTGTACAACCGTAACCAACTAAGTTGAAACCTAAATCATCAAGGTATTCTTGTAAACCTGAATCACGTAAGTAACCAGTTACAACTTTTGAACCCGGTGCTAATGACGTCTTAACAAATTCAGGTACTTTTAGGCCTTTTTCAACAGCTTTTTTAGCAACTAATCCTGCACCTAACATAACATATGGGTTAGATGTATTTGTACATGATGTTATCGCTGCAATAGCTATATCACCTGTTTTCATTGTTGCAGTAGATCCATCTGTAAATTGAATATCTGCTTTTTTATCAAATTCACTTTGATCTAACCCGTGTCCTTGGTTACCAGCTGGTGCAGTAACAGATTTTTCAAATTCTTTCTTCATATCACTTAAGAAAATTAAATCTTGTGGACGCTTTGGACCTGATAGTGAAGCTTCAACAGTTGATAAATCTAAATCGATAACATCTGTGTATTCTGGATCCTCTTTATCTACAGTGAAGAACATATTATTTTGCTCTAAGTATGCTTTTACTAATTCAACATGTTCTTCTTTACGTCCAGTTAATCTCATATATTTAAGTGATTCTTCGTCAACCGGGAAGAAACCACAAGTTGCACCATATTCAGGCGCCATGTTGGCAATTGTTGCACGGTCTGCTAAAGGTAGATCCGTTACACCTGGTCCAAAGAATTCAACAAATTTGCCTACTACACCTTTTTTACGTAGTTCTTGTGTTACACGTAAGGCTAAATCAGTAGCTGTTGAACCTTGAGGTAATGAATTAGTTAAACGTACACCAATTACTTCAGGAATTGGGAAATATGATGGTTGGCCTAACATCCCCGCTTCAGCTTCGATACCACCAACACCCCAACCAAGTACACCAATACCATTAATCATCGTTGTATGAGAGTCAGTTCCTACTAGTGTGTCTGGAAATGCCGTTTGTTCTCCATCAACGTCACGAACGTGTACCACATTTGCAAGATATTCTAGGTTTACTTGGTGAACAATACCTGTCGCAGGGGGAACAGCATTATAGTTATCAAATGCTTTAGTTGCCCAATTTAAAAATTGATAACGTTCATAGTTACGTTCAAATTCTAATTTCATGTTTCTTTCTAATGCATCTGGATTAGCATAGCTATCAACTTGAACAGAGTGGTCAATAACTAAGTCTACTGGTACTTCTGGGTTGATTTTATTAATATCCCCACCAACATCGTTCATTGCTTTACGTAGTGATGCCAAGTCTACTACTGCAGGAACACCTGTGAAGTCTTGTAAAATAACACGAGATGGTTTAAAAGGTACTTCACCTTCGTTCCCTTCCTTACCAAAGTTACCCAAAGCTTTAATATGTTCATCTGTAATGACAAATTCATCTTCTTGTCTTAAGACAGATTCTAATAAAACACGAATTGAATAAGGTAATTTACTTACTTTCGTTAAGCCTTGGTCTTCTAAACTCTTTAAATCATAATACGTATATGACTGGCCATTCGCTTCAAATGTCTTTTTAGCTTGTTGCTTAATGTTTGAAGTCATTTGTATATCCCCCTTGAATATTAAAAATTCATATTTATATGCCTTTAAATAAATTGTATAATTATATGATTTTCAAAACAACTCTATATACTTATATTTCACGTGATTTAGCTTTCGCATTTTTAATCAGTGTATATAAGTTATTCTTATCATATAAGCAACCTACTATAAGTAAATATTATTAATTGAGAATGATTTTCATTGATATACAAATTATTGTAACTGCCTCAATAAAAAAATTGCCTTCAAGCACTGGTTATGTGCTTAAAGGCAATAAACTTAAATTACGATTACCTAATATTATTTTTCAGCGTTTCTTCTTGATTCACGCTTTTCTAAAATATCAGATTCATAATCTTGTTGTTGATATTTAACATAATCTTCAAGTCTATGTTTATTTGGTTGTAGTGTTAATCCTAAGAATTTACGTTCTTTATTTGCATCCTTATAGAAACTAATCATCATCATTATTACTACAAAGGAGAATGGGAAGGCACTTATGATTGCCGCACTTTGAATCGCATTTAATGCGTCAGCACCATTTCCTCCACCTGCTAATAATAAGATGAACGCGATTAATGATTGCGCAACACCCCAAGTTACTTTAACAGTACCAGAAGGTTCAAGTGAACCAAATGTTGTTTGCATACCTAGTACGAATGTTGCTGAATCGGCAGATGTAATAAAGAATGAAGCAATTAACACTAATGCTATAAGTGATAATGCCATTCCTAATGGAACGTGGTGGAATACACCAAATAGTTGAGTTTCAGGTGTCATATCAAATAACTCTGGATGTTTTTTACCTGTTTCGATACCTAATACACCAAATACACTGAACCATAAGAAACTTATGATAGCAGGTACAAGTAATACACCTGAAATAAATTCACGAATTGAGCGTCCTTTAGAAACACGTGCGATGAACACACCTACGAATGGACTCCAGCTTAACCACCAACCCCAATAGTAAAGTGTCCAAGAAGACATCCATTCACGTTTTTGGCCATTTAGCGCTGCAGTATCAAAACTGTTGAATAAGAATGTATTGAGTAAGCTACCAGTTGAACTAGTAAACATATTAAAGATTAGTACAGTAGGTCCAATTATTAAAGCAATAATCATTAAAAGTGTACCTAATCCAATATTTAAGTTACTTAAATATTGAATACCTTTACTTAAACCTGACCATGCACTAGCAATAAATAAAACTGTTACTACTACGATAATAATTGATTGAACCCATACATTATTTGGAATGCCAAATAAGTAATTAAGTCCACCATTAATTTGTAGCGCGCCCATACCAAGTGATACAGCTACACCTACAACAGTTGCGAAAACTGAAAGAACGTCAATAACTGTTCCGATAGGTCCTTCAACTTTATCACCTAAAATTGGACGTAATGTTCTTGAAATTAATCCTGGTTCATCTTTTCTAAATTGTGCATAGGCTAATGCTAATGCAACTACGCCATATACTGCCCAAGCATGGAATCCCCAGTGGAAGAATGTAGAACGCAATGCTTCCGTGTATGCTTCAGTAGTTTTAGGATCCGCATTAGGTGGTGAAGCAAAATCTGCCATAGGTTCAGCTGCGCCGTAGAACACTAAACCTATACCCATGCCGGCACTAAATAACATTGCAAACCAAGATACAGTATTAAATTCTGGTTTATCGTTTGGTTTACCTAGCTTAAGTTTACCGATTGGACTAAAGATTAAAAAGATACAAAAGAACACAATTACTGTAGTCAAAATCATGTAATACCAACCAAGCTTTTCAGTAATCCAACTACTAATATTGCCTGTAATTGTACCGAATTGATCCGGTAAAAACGCACCGATTAATACCACAATAGCTACTACAATAGCACTATAGATAAAAACCGATGAAAACTTCTTATTATGCTTTGTTTCTTCTGAAGAAGAATTCATAATTTACTTACTCCTTTCCTTTACTATATTTTAATCTACATATGATAATATTCTATGAAGTAATTTAAGACGCTATATTAAAGGATAACAAAGGCTTTATACAATAGCAAATTTCTTTTAAATAAAACATTTACTAAAATATTTATATGTTGTATAATATATTTTATTATTATGTGGGGGTATTGAGTTTATGTTTAAAGAATTTAAAGAGTTTGCACTTAAAGGTAACGTGTTGGATTTGGCAATCGCTGTAGTTATGGGTGCAGCGTTCAACAAAATTGTTACATCTTTAGTTACATACATTATTATGCCATTAATTGGTAAAATTTTCGGTTCAGTTGATTTTGCTAAAGATTGGGAATTCTGGGGAATTAAATATGGCCTATTTATTCAATCGATTATTGATTTTATAATTGTGGCAATTGCACTATTTATATTTGTAAAAATAGCAAATACATTAGTGAAAAAAGAAGAGCCTGAAGAAGAAATCGAAGAAAATACTGTTTTATTAACAGAAATTCGCGATTTATTAAGAGCAAAATAATGATAATTAAATACAATATGGCAACGATAGTACTGATATTAAGTTGCCATATTGTATTTTTTTAATTCCATTTAAATCTGGTTTGACTTTGATATTGATTTGACGTTACTTCGAGAATTAATGGTATGCGTTGTTTCAGTTCACTCACATGAGATATAATTCCAACCATTCTACCTGTCGTTTTTAGTTTAACGATAGTGTCTAGCGCCGTTTCTAATGTTTCTTGGTCTAACGTACCAAACCCTTCATCAATAAACATTGATTCTAATGTAATACCGCCAGATTCCTGTTGGACCACTTCACTTAAACCTAATGCTAAAGCGAGTGATGCTTGGAATGTTTCACCACCAGATAACGAACTAATGTGTCTTGATTTATTTGAATGAAAATCAAACACTTCAATTTCTAAACCACTATAACCATGAGATATTGATTCTCTTCGTTTTAATTGATATCTTTCTCCACTCATACGCTCTAAACGTATATTTGCTTGATGGATGATTCGTTCTAAATAGTAAATAAGTACATAATTTTCTAATGTCAATTTCTTACTATTTTTGCCTGATAATACCTCAGATAATTCAAATATTTCTTGTTGCTCTTTTAATTCTTTGTCTAAATAATTAATGTGGTTCGTTATACTATTGAATTTTTCTTTATTACTTTGTACTTTATATTGAACTGTAGCACTCATTTCCATGTAATGATTATACTTTCTTTCAATCTCAGTCTTAGTAGCGTCTAACTGATCAACCGCTTCAGGTACTTGACCTTTCGTAATATTAGATAAACGCTCAATTTCTAATGTGAATTTTTGGTGATCTTGTTCATATTGCTTAATCTTCATTTCAATTTGTTCTTTGCTATTTAACTTAGCAAGTAAAGATGCAACATCTTCATATGAATTTAATCCTATACGTTCCATTTCTTGATTAATCTTGTCGCTATAATCATTTAGCTCTTGTTTAAGTTCCTCGATACCTTGCTGATTATTATTTAAATTATTAGATTCAATTTCTATTTGTTGCTTTGTTTGATTTAATTCTGACTCTAAAGTTTCTTTCTTCGTTACATATTCACTAACAATTTGATCATATTGCATGTAGCATTGTTCAAAATTTGATATGTCTTCGTAGTCGGTATTATCTTTAAAATCCAATATTAATGTTTCGTAATATTGCTTCAAAGATTGTAATTTTTCATGTTTAATCTGTAAACTATGATAGATGTCTTTTTGCTTTTCGAGTTCTTTTTTTAATTGCTCAAGTTCTTTTAATTGAAGCTGCAGATTTTCTTTTTCTTTACTTTTTACTGTTAATTGGACTTCTATTTCACCAATGTCGTTAATTTCATCCTCATTAAACTCTAATTCATTCATTTGTTTACTAATATGTTCAGAAGTCGTTTCAAGTTTTGTTAACTCATTCACTTTAAAATTTAAGTCATTATTCACATTTTTTATTAAACTTTGATTTCTAGCGATTTCATTAAAGTTGATATGCTCATTAAGTGATTCAATCTCATTCCCACATATTGGACATGTGTCTCCAACATGAAGCGCATTTTGAATCTCTTGAATAAACGTTTGCTTATCATTCAAATCAATATTTGTTTTATCTATTTTCTCTAATTCAACTTTCAAATCTGAGATTTGTTCTTTAACCTTACTAATTTTAATTTCAGTTTCGTTATATTTTTGATTTAATAATTGAAATTTATCTTTATTCTGTTTTAAAGCCATTTTTTTATCATATGACATTTTTAATTCAAATATAACTTGGTTAAGTTTTTCAATATTTTCACTACTAACATCTATTTGAGCTATTTCCTTATTTAAATTATTGATTAACCCTCTATTTTCTTCTTGTGTTTGATGATTACTTTTAAGATGCGCATCATTTTGTTTAATTTCTTCAAATGCTTTCTGATATTTATTCAAATTCATATAAAATTGTTTTGTTTTTTCAACGTATGCTGCTTTACCACTAACCATTTCAGACTGTTCATTTAAATTATTCTGTTCTTTTTGGAGTTTCTTCAAATTTGCATTAAGCTCTTCCAAATATTTTAAAATAGTATTTAACTTCTGTTGCGTATCTTTTAGCTTTTGTTCTTTAGCGTTTTTTTGATCGTATAAATGACTTAAGGGTTTAACTTCCATTATTTTATGTAATTCACTTTTTAATTCTTCAATATACGCTTTATTTTTTTCAAGTTGAATTTTTTCATTTTTATTACGTTCTAGTTCTTTTAATGAATCAATTAAATTATGATTTGACTCTATCTTGCGTTTGATAGATTCAAGTGATTCGAAATGCTGTAATTTTAGATGTTCATATTCCTCATCTAAGCGTTGACCTACTTGTTCAAATTGAGGTATTGCATTAACAATTTCTTTAGTTTGCATACTATTTAGATCTTTAAATTGAATTAATGTATCATCTTCAAATGTTTCAACATCATCCCAAAGCATCTGAATTTGATCATAACGTGATTCAATTTGCTTTTTCTCATCTTTAACTTGATTCATTAATAAATTCTGCATCTCTTCAAAACGTATACTGTTAAATAGCGTTCTTAAAATACTCTGTTTATCAGAACTGTTTGAAACTAAAAATTTCTTAAATTCGCCCTGTGGTAATATAAATAATTGTCTAAATTGCTCCGCATTTATACCTAATAGTTCTTTAATATAACTATTACCTGAACTAATTTTACTCTCGCGCAATTCATATGACTGACTATCTTCATCAAATTCAAATACATCAAGTTTCCCCGCTGTTGGCGATGAATTTCCATCTTTAACGAAACCAGCTTGTCTATATATTTTAAACTTCTTATCATTGATATTAAATTCATACTCTACACTCATTGGTGATTTACCATCAGCGAAATGACTTCGCAACTCACCCTCATTTCTTCCTTCTGTTGATGCCTTTCCAAATAATGCATAAACAATAGCATCAAACAACATCGTCTTCCCCGAACCAGTTTTACCGCTAATTAAAAATAACTGTTCATTATTTATTTGTTGAAAATCAATCACTTCATGTATAAATGGTCCGAAGTTATTAAGTATTAATTTAGTTGGTCTCAATGATTTAATCCTCCTTATAAATAACTTGGTTTAATAATTGGTGTATCTTTTTCTCTTGATAGTCTGTTAAATCTTCATCTGTAATCGTTTTATAGAAATTTTTAATGATTGTAGGATCATCTGTTGTTTTAAAATTTGCATAAGTGGTATCATTTCGACTTTCAAATGTGATATTACTTAAAGATAATGTATTCGGAAATAGTTGTTTAAGGTGGATAATTGGATCGGTAACATGTGACATATTTTTTAATTTAAAATGGAAATAGTTGTCTTTATTCTTCACAGGAACATTTCCTTGTACGACATCCATATAGTCCCCTTCAATTTCTTCTAATTCTCGCAATGGCTTCAATTGAACAAACTTAGTTTCAATGTTGTTTTTTGATTTTATTGTTAATCTCTTATAACCTTTAGCTTGATTAACCTCTGAAAATGAATATTGTAATAGTGAGCCACTATAATCAATGACATTATCGGTGATACTAAACGGATGATGCAAATGTCCTAAGAGCACTCTATCGAACATTTTAAAATTAGACTTTTCTACACTCTCAACTGTCCCAATTGTAAGAGGTCTCTCAGACTCTGACGTTTTACCACCTTTAATGGTTAAATGGCCAATTAATATATTGATTTGATTTTGATCTAATTGCGTTGACATATGCTCGATACATTTTTGGGTTGCTTGCTCATATGTCTTTATCTCATCGTCATCAAAAAAGGCTTTAATTTCACTAATTGTGGCAAATGGGAGTGTGTAAAAGTTGATGTCATTAATCGTTATGGGTGTAGACATTGAATGAAGTTGCGTTCGAATATATAAATGTGAAAACTCAAACCAAGTAGAACCATAGTTTAATCTTTCTCTACCATCATGATTTCCATTCGTTATAATCGTCGGAATCTCCATGATTACATTGATTGTTTTAATCGTTTCTTCAAAAAGTTTAATTGTTTCCTTACTGGGATAAGACGTATCATAAATATCACCTGAAATGATTAAAACATCTGGTTTCTCGTCTTTCAAATTCTCAATAAACTGGTTTAGTATGTATCGTTGATCTTCTAAAAATTGCTTACCATTTAAAATCTTACCTAAATGCCAATCAGCAGTATGAATAATCTTCATTTTAACTCCTCCATCAAGAACATTTGTTCGTATTTATTATATCCTGAATTACATCATAGTTCAAACTAAAAAAAGGTGGAACGATATCATTAAGAAGTCGTCTTCCACCTATCTTTATATTCTTTCAAAAACGCTATGCTAACCCTAGCTTATTTTACAATTTTACTTTTCAATTTTTTATATTTATACAACATAGCTAATCTCCAAGGTACAATCATGCTAAAGGCTAATAAGAAGAACATACCGCCAATTTCACCTGGATCAATTTGACTACTAATAAATATTTTAATTACAGTTCGTATAATTAACAATGATATTAAAATAATTGGAAATGCTTTAGAACGCTTCATGTAAATATCAGTACCATGTATCTCAAAATGACTTGTCCATATTAGAACTGTAGAGAATAAAACGCCGAGTATGATTGATTCTAAGATTTCCATCCCAGTTAATCTAAAGTACGGAATCACATACATCAATGCACCTGTAGCCATAAAAAATGGTGGTAAAATGATTTTCTTTTCATTAACAGGAAAGTTTTGTGCTTTCATGCGGATAAAAATTACCACGATTCCCATAAATAATGCAAATACAATTGAAAAAACTAAATATGCCAACGTTACACCCTCTTATATTCATAAACTCTTACTAGAGATTACTTAATTAAAAGTAATTTGATATTTTAAATCTTTTTAAATTTTTTAAATAACACTAAAGATGTTTTACTATAAAAATAAAGGATTGTAAACCTTAAAGGTCTTACAATCCGTTAGAAGATTATTTTTTTGAACTTTTCATGTTTTGATCCATGTTTTTATTCATCATTGTCATCATTTGATTGATTTTCTTTTGCGATGGTTTTTGACCCATTTGCATCATCATCATACGTAACATTTCTTCATTAATAGGTGGGTTTTTTTTCAGATAATCCATCATGTATTTACGTGCTAAAAAGAAACCACCAACTAGTCCACCGATAAGCGCTACAATGATTAATAAGATTGCTAACCACGTTGCCATTGTTTCACCCACTTTCTATATCCTACTGAATTTTACTAAATTACGATTCTATTTTCAAGAGCTAGTTAGTAAATCTATATCCAAATGTTATCATAACAAATACTTACTCAAATGTAAGTCTTATTTTTAAACTTACACATAAAAATTTAAGATCAATCATATATTTTCACGAATAAATGAAGCGGGACAAAATTCAATTTGAATTCATTGTCCCGCCCCTATGACTAAGAAAGCATGTTCAAACGCCATCTTAGATTAGTTAACTTCTAGGCATTAACTAAATATTTCCACTATCTTTTTGTACCAAGCTTTAATGTTTCTATCATTAAAGTGTACGAATTTGATTTAATACATTTTCTTTAGTGAAACCATATTTTTCGACAACTAAATCACCAGGGGCACTTGCACCAAACTGATCAATACCAATCACTTTACCTTCTGTTCCAACATATTTATGCCATCCTAATGGTGATGCCATTTCAATTGCCACACGTTTAGTGATTTCTTTAGGAATTACAGATGCTTTATATTCATCTGATTGTTGTTCAAATGCAAACCAGTTTGGCATTGATACTACACGTACACCTTTACCTTGTTTATCTAAATCTTTAGCTGCTTCAATAGCTAAGCTAACTTCTGAACCAGTTGCTAGTAACAAGTATTCAGGCTTAGTTTCTGTTTCAAAAACAACATAAGCACCTTTACGAACACCTTGTTCAACTGTATCTTCATCAACGTCTAAATATGGTAGATTTTGACGTGTAAGTACTAATGAAGTAGGTGTTTGTTCTGATTCTAGCGCAACTTCCCATGCTACTCTTGTTTCGTTTCCATCAGCGGGACGTATAACATTCATATTTGGAATAGATCTTAATCCAGCTAATTGTTCAATTGGTTCATGAGTAGGACCATCTTCACCTACTGCAATTGAATCATGTGTAAAGATAAATGTTGAATTTAATCCCATAATAGCTGATAAGCGTAACGCAGGTTTTAAGTAGTCACTAAATACAAAGAATGTTGCACCATATGGGTGTAAACCACCGTGTGCTGCCATACCATTTACAGCTGCACCCATTGCGAATTCACGCACGCCAAACCATATATTTTTACCTTCAGGTGTATTTCTATCATAATCAGTTGCTTCTTTTACATTAGATTTATTTGAACCCGCTAAGTCAGCTGAGCCACCAAAGAATGAAGGAACAGATTTACTTAACGCTTGGATGATTTCTCCTGAATCAGCACGAGTTGCAGCATTATGATCGCTATCAAAGCGTGGTAATTCATCTCTATAATTTGTTGGTAATTTACCGCTAATAGCCAATTTAAATTCATCAGCTAATTCTGGATATTTATTTGAATACGTTTCTAATAATGCTTTCCATGCGTCTTCATGTTCATTTGCACGTTTTAGCATTGTAGTTTGGAAAATTTCATATACTTCTTCTGGAACGTTGAAACGTTTTTCTGGATCTAAACCATATGCTTCAAATGTTAATTTTCTTTCATCTGAACCTAGTGGTGCACCATGAACTCCATTCGTTCCGCTAACATTAGGCGCACCATAACCAATAATTGTCTTAACTTCAATCATCGTTGGTCCATGTTGTGATTTAGCTTTCGTAATCGCTTGATCAATGGCATCAAGATCATTACCATCTTTAACTAAAATGTGATTCCAACCATAACTTTCAAAACGCTCTTTTACATCCTCTGAAAATGCTTTGTTTAATTCCCCGTCTAATGAGATATCATTTGAATCATATAATACGATTAATTTATCTAATTGGTTGTGACCTGCAAATGAAGCAGCTTCATGAGAAATACCTTCCATTAAGTCACCATCAGATGCTAGTACGTAAGTATAGTGATCAACAATATTGAAGTCATCTTTATTAAATTTACCAGCTAAATGATCTTCAGCTAATGCCATACCTACTGACATTGCAAAACCTTGACCTAGAGGACCAGTCGTAACTTCAACCCCATCAGTGTGTCTGAATTCAGGGTGTCCAGGTGTTTTAGAGCCCCATTGTCTAAATTGCTTTAATTCTTCTAATTCAAGACTACCTGAAACATGTAATAAGCTATATAATAGCGTAGAACCATGGCCTGCTGACAATACAAAGCGGTCTCTATTAAAATAGTCTTTAGATTGAGGGTTAAAATTTAAATGGCGTGTCCATAACGTGTAAGCCATTGGTGCAGCGCCCATTGGTAACCCAGGGTGACCTGAATTAGCTTCTTCTATTGCATCGATACTTAAAGCTCTAATAGTATCTATCGCTAGTTGATCTTTCTCGTTAAACATCTCTAATACTTCCCTTCTATTTAAATCATATTTGTTATATTATAACTTAAAAATAGTGTAATTGATAATCGTTTAGTCTCAAAGAACCTTACTTTAAATTTACTACTTTTTATTTTGTGCTTGAATTTTTTTTAATTTTTCAGGCGTAACATCATTACCTTCTGGATCAATTACTTTTGTACTTTCAATTTGTTGTTTAAATCCTTTTCTAAATGCTTCTAAATATTTTTTACGTAATTTTGATTGTTCTTTAGCTTCAGCTTCCGTCAAGCCCTGCTCTTTTTTCTTTTTAGCTAGTTCATTAATTCTATCTATATTCAAATTATCTTTAGGCATCTTTATCACTCTTTCTATATTTTCCTATTTCATTCTCTTTTACTTCATAGAATATAACAAAAAAGAGGCCTAGGCAAAAGCTATAGACATTTCTATAGCTTCGATAGACCTCAAAATTGATACTTATCTGACAAAGGCGAACACTTTGTAGTCATCTTGTTCCCCATTTGTATTATTTACGTTCTTATTATCATCTTTAATTATTGCCTGTTTAGAAATTGTATGATCAGTGATTTCGTACGTTTGTTCCGTTTGAGCGTTATGATATAAATTCATGAAAAATACTATAAAAACAACACAAGATATTGATACAACAGCTATATTCGTTATTAATTTATTTTTATATTTATTAAACATTACTTCCACCTCTAGAACATTTGTTTGTATACACACTTTAACAGAACATCTGTTCCTAGTCAACACAAAAACGAACAAATGTTTGTTCAATAAATAAATAAATGCTATACTATAGTTAAATAAAACTAGGGAGTGCCTATATATGAGAGAATTAACTAAACGTCAAAGCGAAATATATGATTATATTAAACATGTAGTACAAACGAAAGGATATCCACCTAGTGTTCGAGAAATTGGTGAAGCTGTTGGATTAGCGTCAAGTTCTACTGTCCACGGCCATTTATCACGACTAGAAGAAAAAGGATATATTAAAAGAGACCCTACTAAACCAAGAGCGATTGAAATTGTTAGCGAACAAACGAATGATTCAGTTAACATGGAAGAAACGATTTACGTTCCTGTAATCGGTAAAGTTACTGCTGGTATTCCAATTACTGCAGTAGAAAATATTGAAGAATATTTCCCATTACCAGAGCATTTAACATCTACACACAATAGTGACATTTTCATTTTAAATGTTGTTGGTGAAAGTATGATTGAAGCTGGCATTTTAGACGGAGACAAGGTTATCGTTAGAAGTCAAACCATTGCTGAAAATGGAGACATTATTGTTGCTATGACTGAAGATGATGAGGCAACGGTTAAACGTTTCTATAAAGAGAAAACACGTTATAGATTACAACCTGAAAATAGTACAATGAGCCCAATTTATCTTGATAACGTAACCGTTATTGGTAAAGTGATTGGTTTATATAGAGAATTGTAGTTCTAAATTTTAAAATTTACGTTTACCTCTCTCTTATATATCGAAATAAATAAAGATCTAGCAAAGTTTACAATGTAGACTTTGCTAGTTCTTTTGCTTTTCATTTTCTTTTTTATTCAAAATTTCTTTAACTTTGTCTAGAATATCTAGTTTTTTTGCATTTTTAGTTGTCATAATATCAACTTCCTTATCAACTAAAAGATACCCTAAATAAGTTGGCTTAAAACACTTACCCAGTATAATTTTCTGTCCAATATGGCTGACGCTCATCATTAAAATCAACGCCTACACCTAGTGTTTTAAAATTAGAATTCAATATATTTTTTCTATGACCAAGTGAATTCATTAATCCTTCATGTGCAAATATACTGTTTTGTTGACCGTAAGCTAGATTTTCACCTGCAGCGTTAAAGTCAATGTTATCAGCCTTTAATCTATCAAATGGGGATGCCCCATCTAAATTGTTATGATCAAAATAATTCTGTTTTACCATGTCTTCACTATGCTTCCTCGCAGTATTAGACACATCTTTGGCATAACTTAATGTATTCAGTCCATGTTGTTTTCGCTCTGCATTAACTAAATCATAATTTTGATATTCAAAACTCTGCTCTAACGTTGAGGATGGTGCACCATAATGTTGAGTCAATCTTTTTTCCATTGCATCACTAACTTGAAGTAATGCGGTAACACCATTGTCATTATGTTTATCATAAAAAACAGTTGTATAAATATTATCTTTATGGAAAACATCATATTCATCACTACTGATATCAATTCGATATCTGCCTTTAACCATTTCTTTTAACGGCTTACCCAGTCGTTCATTTACGACATCTTTAGGTGTGTTATATTTCACTTTAGATTTAGAAGTAATGACATTCTGATTACTATACAATGCATTGACCTTATTGTCGATATAGCTAACCATAATAAAGTTTTCGTAATCATTGTTGTAATAGGCATACCATTTCGTTCCATATTCGTTAGATGTTACTCTTTTAGGTTGACCTAATTGACGCTCAACTTTGTCTTTGGACATATTCATTTGAATATTATTGATTGCAAAGTCTTGATCTTTAGGTGTCTTTAGTGCATTGTTTTTAACACTTGAGTCTTGGTTCATTACTTGTTGAACTTTACTTCTAACGTCATTTTGAATATTAATTAGTGTTTGATTTTCTTTTAATGGTATTAATAAAGTTACAGCTAACAATACCAATGAAAGTAAAAAGAATTTTTTGATAATGTACACCTGCCACTCAAATTTTAATCTTTGTCCCCATTAAAAATTGAATTTCGTACGATAACATAATCTACTGTTGTTAATGATTTTAAATCTTTTCCACCTGCATATGAAATTGAACTTTGTAAATCTTGTTGCATTTCAGTCAAAGTATCTTTTAATGACCCTTTATGTTCAACAAACATTTTTTTGCCTTCTACATTCTTATGTTCGCCTTTTTGGAATTCAGATGCACTACCAAAATATTCTTTATAACGTTTACCGTCTAATTCAACTGTTTCACCTGGTGACTCTTCGTGAGCAGCAAATAAAGAACCAATCATCACCATACTCGCACCAAAACGAATTGATTTGGCTATGTCACCATGTGTTCTTAAACCACCATCAGCAATAATAGGTTTACGTGCTGCTTTACTACAAATGTTTAAGGCTGCTAATTGCCAACCACCAGTACCAAAACCAGTCTTAATCTTAGTAATACAAACTCTACCTGGCCCAATTCCAACTTTAGTGGCGTCGGCGCCTGCATTTTCAAGTTCTCGAACACCTTCTGGCGTACCTACATTCCCAGCAATTACAAATGATGAAGGAATATGCTTTTTAATATGCTTGATCATTTTAATAACTGAATCTGAGTGTCCATGAGCGATATCAATCGTAATATACTCAGGTGTCAATTGTTTGTCAGCTAAATCTTCAATAAATTTAAATTCATTTGCTTTAACACCTACTGATATAGAAGCAAATAAACCTTCTTTTTGCATATTTTGAATAAATGGAATACGAGCTTCTTCATCAAAGCGATGCATGATATAAAAGTAATCATTTTTGGCAAACCAATGCGCTAATTCTTCACTCATTACAGTCTGCATATTTGCAGGAACTACAGGTAACTTGAATGTTTTAGGTCCGAATTGGACAGTTGTATCACATTCAGAACGACTTTCAACGATACATTTATTTGGAATTAATTGAATATCTTCATAATCAAAAATTTTCATACTTTTTAGCCCCTATACAATCATATTTATTAAGTAAAAACGAACGTTTAGTATATTAAAACTAAAAATCATTCATTTTCTCACCCTTATATACTTTACAATGTTTTAATTGTCTTGTAAATGGACTAAAGTACTAGATTTGAATTTTACCAGCTTGATTTTTTAACACCAGGAATTTGTCCTTTATGTGCGTGTTCTCTAAATGCGATTCTAGACATTTCGAATTTTCTCATGACACCTCTTGGACGGCCTGTCACTTTACATCTACGAGTTAAACGTGTTGGAGAAGAATCACGTGGTAATTTACGTAATGCTTCATAATCTCCTTTTGCTTTTAATTCTTGACGTAATTCATAATATTGATTTACTAATTTTTCTCTTTTCATTTCTTTAGCAATTTTAGATTTTTTTGCCATTTGAGTCACTCCTATTTTTATAAATCGTAATTATTACGTTTTATATAATAACATATGCTTTTAAATTTACAAGACGAATAACTCAATTTAATCAATTAATTGCAAACATTCGTGATTATTAAAAACGAGAAAACGTTTATTTTGAGTGATCATGACTATTATAAATGGACAGTATTCTTACGATCATCATCCTAGCAATTATTACGTCAAATTAAGAAAGCAGCCTAATGAGAACCCTCATAAGACTGCCATATTATAAGTAATTAACTAATCGTAGAAAAAGAGGCTGAGACAAAATAAAATGTCTCAGCCTCTGTTATCATTTTGGCAATAGTTGATGATTTGAAAATACGCTTAATTCAAGCTATTTCAATCCTAGTCAACCTAGCCTGGGGAAGACAATGAAATAAATTTGAGAAAATATTGTTTCTGTCCTACTTCCCATTGTTAACTTTATCTTTATTGTCGTATTTAAAAGATAAGATATTATTTAGTTTCACGGTGTAGCGTGTATTTATTTAATCTTGGGCAATATTTTTTCATTTCAATACGCTCAGGATTGTTACGTTTGTTTTTAGTAGTAATATAATTACGATCGCCACATTCTGTGCAAGCTAATGTTACATTAACGCGCATAATTAACATCCTTTCTTGTTTAACTAGGAATACTTACGATTTAAAATTTTACCATAATACAATGCTCAACGCAATTGAATTTTTTCAGTACTATTTAAAATTTTCGTAAGTTTCGTCATTAGTACCTTCTAAATCAACATCATTAATATCAATTTCTAAGGCTTTGGCAACACCTTTACCATATTCTGGATCAGCTTTATAGCAATGACGGATATGTCTATGTTTAACATCTTCACTCACACCATCCATTGCATTTGCTGTGTTTGTAAAGATTCTTTCTTTCGCATCATCTGATTGTAAACGGAATAATTTACCTGGTTGTTCGAAGTAATTGTCATCGTCTTGTCTTTGATTATATTCGTAGCCATCACCGTCTACAGGGAATGCTGGTTTTTTATATTCAGGTTGTGATTGATACACACCTTTATTATTTGGATAGTAATGTGGGCCTCCACCTTGGTTACCATCAAGGAATCTCATTTGGCCATCACGACTAAATGGACACATGTTTTCAACACCAACACCTTTAGGTTGGTTTACAGGTATTTGCCAGTGGTTAACACCTAATCTATAACGTTGTGCATCACCGTATGAGAATAGTCGACCTTGTAACATTTTATCTGGTGAGAAGTCTAAACCAGGTATAATGTTTGTTGGTGCGAACGCTGCTTGTTCTACATCCATGAAATAGTTTTCAGGGTTTCTGTTAAGTTCAAATTCACCGACTTCAATTAATGGATAATCACCTTTGTACCATACTTTAGTTAAATCAAATGGATTATCTGGGTGATTTTTAGCTTGTTCCTCTGTCATGACTTGGATATACATTTTCCATTTAGGATAATCGCCGTTTTCGATTGCATCATATAAGTCACGTTGAGAAGATTCTCTGTCTTGACCTACAATTTCAGCCGCTTCATCATCAGTATAATTTTCGATACCTTGTTGCGTTCTGAAATGATATTTAACCCATACACGTTCACCTTCATCATTGTACATAGAATATGTGTGCGAACCGAAACCATGCATATGGCGGAAGTCTTTTGGCATACCTCTATCAGACATTAAAATAGTAACTTGGTGTAACGCTTCAGGTAAACCAGTCCAGAAGTCCCAGTTATTTTGTGGACTTCTCATATTAGTACGTGGATCTCTTTTAACGGCACGGTTTAAACTCACAAATAATTTAGGATCTCTAAAGAAGAATACAGGTGTATTGTTACCTACTAAATCCCAGTTACCTTCTTCAGTGTAGAATTTTAGTGCAAATCCTCGGATATCCCTTTCTAAATCGGCAGCGCCACGTTCACCTGCTACTGTTGAGAAACGTGCAAACATTTCTGTTTGTTTCCCTACTTCTGAAAAGATTTTAGCATTTGTATACTTTGTAATATCATTTGTAACAGTAAACGTACCAAATGCACCTGAACCTTTCGCGTGCATACGACGTTCTGGAATGACCTCACGATCAAAGTGAGACATTTGCTCTAAGAAATAAGCATCTTGCATTAATAGAGGACCTCGCGGACCAGCTGTCATACTGTTTTCTCTATCTGAAACTGGGTGCCCAAACAAACCAGTCAATCTTTTATCATCTTTCGCCATAGTTAATTCCCCTTTCACTTATTTATAATAATTATAATTTAGAATCTACTATTAATAAACCCATAAGCCCTATAATTGAAACATTTTCAATAATCTGTAAAAAGTCAGAAAATTTAAAATTTTTAAGCTAAATTGTTCAAAAGTTATTGAATACTGTCTTCAAAAGGATTAAAATGGTTTGTATATTTTAAATTTTAGAATTAGGAGTCATCATATGGAAGATAACAATATGAAACGTGGTCTTAACTCAAGACACATATCTATGATTGCTATAGGTGGCGCAATTGGTACAGGGCTTTTTGTAGCAACAGGTAGTGTTGTTGCTCAAGCGGGTCCTGGGGGCGCTATTTTAGCTTATTTATTAATCGGAGTAATGCTTTACTTTTTAATGTCATCAATCGGTGAACTAGCAACTTTTTACCCT
The DNA here is from genome assembly GCF_001838705.1 of Staphylococcus sp. HMSC34C02. Classification (NCBI taxonomy): domain Bacteria; kingdom Bacillati; phylum Bacillota; class Bacilli; order Caryophanales; family Staphylococcaceae; genus Staphylococcus; species Staphylococcus sp. HMSC34C02. The sequence continues at coordinate 326,086 of NZ_KV838592.1, read as the reverse complement.
GTTTCAGGATCATTCAGTTCTTACGCAACGCGATTTGTAGACCCTTCTCTTGGCTTCACTATGGGATGGTTATATTACATTATGTGGTCATTAGTATCTAGCGTAGATGTAATGGTAGCTTCAAATGTGCTTTATTATTGGGATGTATTCAAATTCTTTAGTCCACTTACTTGGAGCTTAATTTTTATAACTATTGTATTTTTATTAAATATTTTTACGGTTAAAGCCTTTGGAGAAACTGAATTTTGGTTATCACTCATAAAAGTTGTAACTATTATTATATTTATCATTGTTGGCTTCTTGATGATTTTCGGTATTTTAGGTGGTCACACGTATGGTTTTGAAAATTATACAAAAGGTGATGCCCCATTCGTAGGCGGTCTATCTGGTTTCTTAGGCGTACTATTAGTAGCCGGCTTCTCAGTTGGTGGTACTGAAGTTGTTGCAGTAACTGCTGGTGAATCTGACAATCCACAAAAGACAATGCCTAAAGCTGTTAAACAAGTATTCTGGAGAATTCTATTATTCTACGTTTTATCTATAGGTGTCATTGCGGCTATTATTCCATATACAGATCCATTATTATTAAATGAGAATGAATCCGTTTCACAAAGTCCTTTTACAATTGTATTTGATAGAATTGGTGTTGCATTTGCCGCTTCAGTTATCAATGCTGTTATTTTGACATCATTATTATCAGCGACAAATTCAGGTGTCTACACTACAAGCAGAATGTTATTCTCTTTAAGTGATGAGAAACAAGCACCTAAATTCTTAAGTAAATTAAATGATAAATCTAAACTACCATTACGTGCATTGGTAACAACATATATTTTAATTGTCGCAATTATCATTATTGCTAATTTCTATTCAAATGCTGTGTTTAGCTTATTGAATATTATAGGTTCATTGGTAATTATTGTATGGGCAGCTAGTTCGTGGGCTCAAGTTAGATTACGTAGGGCAATTAAACGCCAAGGTCAAGATATTAATGAACTATTACCTTACAAATCACCTTTATATCCACTAGGACCAATTTTAGTATTTGCAACTTTAATTTTCTTATATTTTGGTAATTCTATTGGAGATTTATTTGATGGTAATATAGGCAAATTCTTCGTTAATATTCTGCCAATCATTATCTTAGGGCTTATTTTCTTAGCTCATAAAATAATCAGAAAAACAAAATTTGTAAAATTAAATGATATGGATATTACACCACATCATTATCATAATGATTAATTAAATCAATGAATGCGAGAAACTAAAAGTGGATTAACCGCTTTTTGTTTCTCGCATTTTTTATAGTTACAATATATTGATTATTTTCGAAAAATCAGTTATCTAGTATAATAATAGTAAAGATGATGACTTAGAGGTGAATAGCAAAATGGTTGGTCAAACAAACTTATTTGATGATGTCATTAAAAGTGAAGAACGTTTCGTTATCGTTGTACAATCTCTCGAAGAAAAAAATGGTCAATTGCTAAAACGTACTTTAAGAGAGTACCCTAGCCTTGAACATGACCAAATGGAGAATTTGTTCACGCATTTAAAGGATGTATTTAGTACAGAGCCATTTGGTGAAAATCAGTCTGCGTTTACTATTACAGTCTATACCAATTTAGATTATGCTGCGGACCAAGTTTATGCTTATGTTAAGCGCTATAAAGGTAAACATGAATGGACACATACTGCTAAATAAATATAAAACGGCATGAGAATAAGCATGGCTTGTTCGTCATAGTTTTAATGATGAACATACACCACACTCATTTCTCATGCCTTATTTTGTACTATAAAAGTTCTTTCAATGCCTTTGGTATGCCGTTAGAATCGTTATCTAACGTTATTTTATCCGCAATCGCTTTAAGTTCTTCATTGGCATTTCCCATTGCAATCGCACAACCAACGACTTCAAACATAGATTGATCATTCAAACTATCTCCAAAACAAATCACGTCAGATAATGATATATTCATTTTCTCACATAAAGCTTTTATCGCATTACCTTTAGAAACATCTTTAGCCATAAATTCTAAAAAGAATGGTTTACTTGTAGTCACGTCTATTTCCGAATTAAAATGTCCATGCAGGTCGTCACGTACTTTAGAGATATTCGAAGCATAATCAACACCCATTGCTTTAGGTACATCTTCTTTGATATATGCTTTAATATCTTCGACGCGCTTCATAGGTAATCCCGTAAGTTCAGATTCAATATCTCTATATTCGTGATCACCATCATGAATGATGTATCCGTCTTGATAAGTCAATATTAAGAAATGGTGTTTACGACAAAAATCTGCAATAAGGTCAAAATTTTTCTTCGATACACTTTGACTCACTTCTACTTCTTCTGTAGACACTTTGATTGTTTTGCCACCATTGTAACTAATGATGTAACTATCATGTACATCTAATTGAAGTTCTTTAGCAATGGGCAACATACCTTCAGTAGGTCTTCCTGAAGCTAGCACTACTTTATATCCTTGGTTCTGAATATCTATTAAATAATCTTTTGTTTCTTGACTTACTTTATTTTCACTATTAATTAATGTATCGTCCATATCCATGACAACCATTTTATAATTACTCATATCTGAAGTGTACTCCTTTCGACATTTTACTCTTTTATATTTTACAATAAAATTTATGAAGGATACACAATTTCTTCTACAACACCTATTTCATTAATTGTAGCTAGTTCAGAATGACATGACGCAACTTGTTGTCTCAACGCTCTAACTAATTGCCCACTCTTCTCTTTACGACTCAATGTCAATATTGTAGGCCCTGCACCACTTATCACTGTCGCATAGGCATCGTATTGTTGAGCTAATGCTTTAACCTCTTTAAATTCAGGTATTAAATGCTGACGAAATGGCTCATGAAAGCCATCCTGTGACATCATTTTTCCAGCAAGTTCATAATTATGTTGAATTAATGCACATAGCATCGTGTTACTAATTGCACTACTTTGAACCGCACGCTTATGAGAAAATTGATCAGGTAATACATTACGAGAATCCTCAGTCTTTAATTCATAAGGAGGTATAGTTAAAATGATATCAACGTTTGGTACATCAATATGTGCTACGTTCGTTTCGTTAGTTTCGGGATTATAATAACCTGCTAACAAACCACCATATATTGTAGGTGCTACATTATCGGGGTGACCCTCAATTTCTGTTGCTAATTGAAGTAGTTCGTATTTAGATAGTTGTATATTGCCAAAATAGTTAGCAATATATAATGCACCTACTAACGCTGATGCTGATGATCCTAAACCTCGTGCTAAAGGAATATCACTTCTCATTGTAATACTTAAGCTAGGCAATTGAACATTATATTTTGATGCAACCTGTTGCGCTACTTTATAAACATAATTCTCCTTACTATTAGGAAGTGACGCTAATTCAGAATTCAGATACGTAAATTCCCAATTATCCCCTTCAATTCGTTTCACATAGAGATGCAAATATTTATCTATAGCCATACCTATTGAATCGAAACCAACGCCTAGATTAGCCGTAGACGCTGGAATCTTTAAGTGCAATTGTTCGCTCATTTTACAAAGCCCCTTTTATGTAATCAATAATACTTGATTTATCGTTAGGAAGCGGTTGAATTGGATTATCTAAAATTGAAATAGCAGTGTCAGGATCTTTTAATCCATTACCAGTTAAAATTGCCACTACTTTTTTACCTTTAGGTAGTTGACCTGCACGATGTAATTTAATTAATCCAGCAATTGAAGCATTACTAGCCGGCTCACTAAACACACCTTCTTTAGATGTCATTAATTGATAAGCTTCTAATATCTCTTCATCTGTAACACTATCAATTAATCCTTTAGACTCATCTAACGCTTTAGTAGCTTTAGTCCAACTAGCTGGATTACCAATTCGAATAGCTGTAGCAATTGTTTCAGGGTTTTTAATCACTTTATTTTGTACTATTGGTGAAGCACCTTCTGCTTGAAAACCGAATAATCGCGGTAATTGACTACCTTTTTTCTCATGATATTCTTTAAACCCTTTCCAGTAAGCAGTAATGTTACCAGCATTACCAACTGGAATTGCAAGTATGTCAGGCGCTTGTTCTAATTGCTCAACAATTTCAAATGCACCTGTTTTTTGTCCTTCAATACGATAAGGATTTACAGAATTAACTAGTTCAATCTCTTCGTCATTTTCAGCAATTTCCTTAACTATTTCCAAAGCTTCATCAAAGTTTCCTTCAATTGAAACGATTTCAGCACCGTACATTACAGCTTGTGACAATTTACCAAGTGCAATCTTTCCTTCTGGAATAACCACAATTGCTTTTAGTCCAGCTCTTGCTGCATACGCAGCTGCGGAAGCTGAAGTGTTACCAGTAGATGCACAAATGACGACTTTCTTCCCTTGTTCTTTCGCTTTAGTAACAGCCATAACCATTCCTCTATCTTTGAAAGAACCTGTTGGATTTGCACCTTCATATTTTACATATAAATCAATATCTAACATGTCCGATAAATTCTCACAATGAATCAATGGTGTATGACCTTCATTTAAAGTTAACTTTGGTGTGTCGCTATTAACTGGTAAATATGCTTTAAACTCATCTACTAAACCTTGCCATCTTTTCATAAACATTAAACCCCTTCAACTGGATAAATTTTCTCGATATTAAAATCAGCTTTACTTAAAACGTCTTCCGGTGATTGATCTAGACCAACTATAACTACACCATAAGATTGATCATCGCGCTGTTCAACCTGTAGTGATTTGTGGAATGGTAACGTTTCTTTCAATAATGATTCAAATTTTTCTTTTGATAAATCACTTTTTAGAACGACATAATAATTTAACTTCTCTTGAATGGATACTACATCTTCCGTATCCATCAGTTCTCGTGTTGCATCCGTTTTCAGTTCAAAGTGTGGCGGTAATGTATGTGTATTTGATTCAAAGAATAATGCAACGTTTAATAAGTCACTTACAACGGCACTACCAGTAGCTAGGCTACCTGCGCCTTTCCCATAGAACATTGTGTCACCTACTGCATCTCCTACGACATAAATAGCATTATATTCATCTTCAACTGTAGCTAGTTGGTGGGATTTATGTATTAATGTTGGTTCAACTGATGCGTTCACTTTACTATTTTGATAAGTTCCCTTACCAATTAGTTTGATTTTATAGCCTAATTTATCAGCTACATTGATATCAGATAGCGTTGTTTGGCTGATACCTCGAACCTTAACATCATTTAATTTAATAACTTGGTTAAATGATAAATAAGACGTAATAACAACTTTGCGCGCTGCGTCAATACCTTCTACATCATCAGTTGGGTCTGCTTCAGCAAATCCTAATCGTTGTGCTTCATCAAGCGCTTCTTCAAACGTTGTTTGTTCGCGCGTCATTTTAGAAAGAATGAAGTTAGAAGTACCATTAAGTATTCCCATAAACTTAGAAATATTATTCGCATTCAATCCATTATTAATTGCATTTACAATAGGAATACCGCCAGCAACACTCGCTTCAAACTTCAACGCAAGTCCTTTCTCTTCAGCTAAATCTTCTAATAATTTTAAATGTACTGCTAATAAATCTTTATTTGCAGTGATGACATGTTTCCCGCTCTTTAACGCATCTCTCAACCAATCTACAGTCGGTTCGATACCACCCATAACTTCAATGACAATATCAATGGAATCATCATTTAAAATTTCATTAACATCTTCAGTTAAATGATATCGGCTAATATTAATAGGTCTTTTCTTAGTTTTATCACGTACTAAAATATGTTTAATAACAATATCTTTGTTTAACGTATCAATGATTTGTTGTCGATTTTCTTCAATTATTTTAACTACGCCTGATCCAACTGTTCCTAGACCAAGTAAAGCAATATTTAATTCTTTCATATTTTTATCTTCCCCCATTTGTATAATTGAGAAATACAATTGTCTTGTTGAAATATACTTTATTTTAGTATACTATTAAACCATATTAAATTGATAGGACTTTTTAGCATAAAATGTAAATACTTAGCTATATATTATCACGTGATATCAGAAAATTAAATAGAATTTTCTGATTTTTTAGAAAGGTTGATTAGGTATATGAAAGTGGCAAAATTCGGCGGTAGTTCAGTTTCAAATGCAACACAAATTAAAAAAGTCCTAGATATCGTAAATAGTGACCCAGAACGTAAAATTATCATTGTATCTGCACCAGGAAAGCGACACAAAGATGATGTTAAAACGACAGACCTTCTTGTTCGTTTATACGAAAAAGTGCTAAATAACCTTAATTATCAGGATAAAAAGAAAGAAATTATTCAACGATATGCTGATATCTTACAAGAATTGGATATGGATACGTCGTTATTAACTGTGATTGACGAGACATTAGAAGAGATTATTTCAACTTTAAAAGAAGAACCTTTAAGATTGTATGATGCACTTCTATCTTGTGGCGAAAATTTTAATGCACAATTAATTGCGTCATATAATGATTCACAAGGTTTTAAAACAACTTATCTTTCACCTAAAGATGCAGGTATTCTAGTAACAGATTTACCACAGCAAGCACAAATTTTAGAAGAAGCATATGAACAGATAAGTAAATTAAGAGATATTGAAGGTAAAATTATTATCCCTGGATTCTTTGGTGTATCAAAGAATAACTACGTTGTTACCTTCCCTAGAGGTGGTTCTGACATTACGGGTGCAATTATTGCTAGAGGAATTAGAGCATCTCTTTACGAGAACTTCACTGATGTATCAGGTATTTTCAAAGCGAATCCAAATATTATTCAAAACCCCGATCTTATTGAAGAGATTACCTATCGTGAAATGCGTGAATTGTCTTATGCAGGATTTAGCGTCTTCCATGATGAAGCCTTGCAACCACTTTATAAACATAGAATTCCAGTGGTTATTAAAAATACCAATCGCCCTCAAGATAAAGGAACATTTATTCGTCATGATAGAGATGTAAGTGATAAAAATGTCATTATTGGTATTAGTTGTGATAAAGGATTTACTGTAATTAACATTAAAAAATATTTAATGAACAGACAAGTTGGCTTCACTCGTAAGGTACTTGAAATATTAGAAGACTATAACATTTCATTCGACCATATATTGACAGCATCAGTATCATTCTCCGTACACATCAATTAAAAGGTAAAGAGAAAGATGTACTCAATGCGATTCGTAAACGTTGTGATGTCGATGAATTAAGTATCGAGCATGATCTAGCCATATTAATGATTGTTGGCGAAGGTATGAATAAAGCGATTGGCACAGCGAACACGATCACGCATGCCTTAGCAGAATCCAATATCAATTTAAAAATGATTAACCAAGGGTCATCAGAAATTTCAATGATGTTTGGTATTTCAATTGAAGATGCAGATAAAGCTGTTTTGTCTACATATGAATATTGTTATCACGGCGTTTGTTTAAAAAACTTAAATAAGCGAGCATAATTAAAAACATCTAGTATTTAAGTAATCATGTTCATTTACATTTTACTTAAATATTAGATGTTTTTTATGAATGATTATTGGCTAAAGCTTCTTTTATACGTTGCTCACCGACAACTACTTTCAAAATTACAAATTGATAATAGCTTAAAGCGTCTAAAACCATTTTGTAGTTAGGTAATTGATGATAGTTTTGGTTATCTAATAAATCATACATTAATACAATTTCTGGCTTAATATAATCTACGCCCCACGTCAATGAATGAAAGTATATGCTATTCATAGGAATACGAATATTATTATCAAGTCTAAATATCCATTCTTCATTCACCACATCATAAATGAAGATATTTATTAGCAATTGCTGGTTAAACGTAATATCTATGTGCGCAATTTCTGGCACACTTAGTTGATCACGATCCATTAACACATTATTTTTATCATAATAATTTAATTGATATGTGGAAGGAATTACTTTTAGTACTTCGACGAGTTGCTTGCGCTCTACACAAATGTCGACTCTAGAAGGTAGAATAAAATTATCACTTAAAAATAACTGCATTGCGACTTCCCCGTGAAATTTGAATGAAGTACGACATTTATTTTTTAATATTTTAACTAGCTCTTCTACATGTTGTTGATGTTCCATATTACTACCTCCAAAGGAAACGCTTTCATACACTAATTATACATATACTGATTTGAGTTTTCAATTTACGAATTGTGAAGTATCGTTAAAATTGATGTTAAAAAAATGATTGATATGACTAATAATTAGATTATTTTTATTAATTTAACAATTTAACTTAATTTATATTTTGTTGAACTACGCAAATATAATAGATATAATTTATATGTTATTTCATATCACTCACATCTTTAAGATTACAATAAATGAGTGATATAAAATGAAAAATTCGAACATAGGTGATGAATTATGACATTAACAATTATCTTGGTTGTTATCATCGTTATTCTTATTTTAGCGTTCATCTTAAATCAACGATATATGCAAGATAGAGTTGATACAGAAGTTTACGCGAGAAATCAGATGGTAACAAAGAATGCGTCGCTTAGTAATGAAAATTTAGAACTCAAAAATCAAATGCTTAGTTCTAATAATGACGTAAGCTCACATGCTAAACGAAACGCAAAGCACGTTTTAACTGGCATTCTTGATAAGTATAAAGACGAAGGAAAGTTAAAATTCTATGATATTATAACGACAAGTAATTTAGCTACTAAGCATCCTTTCTTCGAATATGCTAGAACGTTTGATTATATCGTCGTTTCAGATGTTGGTTTAATCAATATTGATGTCAAAAACTGGAAACAAAAGACATTTTATCACTTTGATGCACCAGTTGACGATGATATGCAAATCGACACAACTGATGTCAATCAAATTGTTGGTCATTATGTTAGCAAACAATATCATAGTCAGTTCGATTCACCACGAAGTGAGATTTATACTTTCATCGAAAAAATCCAAAGTAACCGTGTCATTTATGAATTTTATGATCATGATCCATATGAACAGGCAGCAATTAATTCTAAAATTCTAAAAGACGGTATTGAAAATCACTTTAACCATAAAGTACAAAGTATCGGTGTCGTTTACTTTAGTGATGGTAGTGTCAATATCATTGAAGGTTCAGATGAAAGAGCTCAATATGTGGATACTGTTTCGACTAAGTCATCTCTTGAAGCGGTAATCAAAAATGCAATTGATTTATCTAAGCATCCGCTTTCTGAAGAACAAGTGACTAAAATTGTAAATAGCTTTAATAATTAATGCATTAAACAAGCGATTGACATTCCATCTTTTTACAGATACACGTGTCAATCGCTTAAATTTTTAACTCCATAAATTCACTTTATCTTTTTTAGCTTGTTGTTCGCCTTGTTCGAATATATGACGATATTTGCCATTTGGTGAGAAGTACTTTTCACGTGCTAATCCTTTTTTTACTAATTCTTCGTTGTACATCGTGTTGTCATTCAACCACACATACGCCAGTGTTCGTCCATAACGATCCTCTTTTTCTTTATCATATTCTAAGTATACATCTTTTCCGTTTAGATGTTGTTTACTATAATTTGACGCTTCTTTACCATAAGGTTGAACTGGTGTGTTAGGTTTTACTGTTTCTGGTGTATCTACTCCTATAAGCCTAACTTTAATTTCTTTGCCGTCTTCATTAGTTGCCACAAAGGTATCACCATCTACCACACGTTCTACATGTACTTTTTCTTTATCTTTTATATTAGTAGAAGTTGATGAAGATTGCGTGCCACTATTTTTAAATGGACCTGTATGATTAATAAATTGAAAAGCTAAAACGCCTATTACTAAAACTGCTAATACTATGATGCTAAGGGATTTTTTCGAATTCACAGTTGTCACCTACACTTTTAATTTCAATAATAAATATCATATATAAATTAAAATTAATCGTCAATGGCTTCTTAATTTTATTGAACAAAGTTAGACTCAATCTTACACGCAATAAGTGAATTGTTGAGTCATACCATGCTATAATAAATGCGTTAGGAGTGACATAGATGTCTGAGAAAAATGAAAATTTAGTGACAGTTATAGCTGTTATTATAGCTATTATTGTCGGTGTGATTCTTCAAATCGTCTATAAATTACCTATTATTGTATCTGTCGTAGTAGCAATATTATTAGGCGTGTTAGTAGGATTTATTGCTTATATTATTCAATCGATCGTACGTAAAAGAAAAAACAAATAATAACAACAATGACAACACTATTATTTTTAAGGCGACGTATCATATTTGAAATGGCTAATTAAATTGAGAAAGCTATTATATTCGTTTTTCTCAACTTTAGTTATCATTTCGAGCATGGCACAACAAAGAATTGCATGAAACATTTTAGAAGTAAAGCTAATTGGGAGCGAGACTATGAATTCAAATTAAATTCTGTCTAACTCCCAAATTTTTTTATATTTAAGGTTAATTTTTAAAATTAGTGGTATGTATAAGAAATACCTTAATTGTATAAAATTAATTATAAAAATGGATGGATTTTCAAGTAGCTACAAAAGCCTCATCATCAAATCAATTAGCGAGGTGTCATTATGGAAATTATAGACGTCATTATAGATCATCACGGTCTAATATATAAAGTTCAAACACAAAATGGCAATGTATTCGAACATACCTTGTCAAAAGACACCCCTCCAGATAAAGTAGCGCAAGTGTTACGTTTATTAGCTACTCATGTCGACAATTTAGAAGAGCAAGAAAAGAATAAGTAATATATTTAAAATGTCGCGCTCAACTTCAACGTACGCGATTATTTGTAAACAAAATGCAGAACATAAAATCATCTGTTTTCGGTTACTGAAGTATAGTAACCTAAACAAAGTTTTATGTTCTGCACTTTTATGCAGTCTATTTGATGAAATTAATCCAATACTATATCCAACCTTTATCGTTCGCTTTTTTCCAAGCATCAAAACGATTCTCCGCTTCGAGCTTATCAATAATGTTAGACATATAATTTCTTACTGTCCCATTTGAAAGATAAAGCTTATCTGCAATTTCTTTATTACTTAACCCTTCTCCAATCTCACGTAGTACTACTTGCTCTTTATGCGTTAGAGGATTGGCCTCTTTAAATAAAGATGTCATTAAAGATGTACTATATTCTTTTTCGCCATTTAAAACTTTGTGAATGGTGGTAACTAAATCGTCGACTGAGCGTTCTTTTAAGACATATGCGTCGACATCATTCGCAACTGCTCTTTCGAAATAACCAGGCCTTTTGAAAGTCGTAACAATAATTACCTTTGTTTTAACTTTGTGTTCTCTTAATTGCGACAATACCTCTAAGCCTGTCATCCCTGGTATTTCAATATCGAGAATAGCGATGTCGGGCTGATTATGCGTAATGCATTCCAATGCATCAACACCATTATCAAAATCATTGATTACTTTTAAATCATCATGAAATTCAATTAATTGTATCATTGCTTTACGTAACATATTTTGATCTTCTGCAATCACGATTGAAATCATTGTATACCTTCTCTCGGAATCATTATATCGATGGTCGTACCCTGTTTAGAAGTGATATGAATAGTACCGTTTAATAACGCTACCCTATCATTAATACTTTTTAAATTCACTTTATTAGGTTGTTTCAAACCTATACCATTATCACTGATGGTGAATTGAATACCTATGTCATTACTTTCTATTTTCCCGTTAATTTCAGTGGCTTGTGCATGCTTAATCACATTGTTAACTGCTTCTCTAAGTATCATAGATAATATGGTTTGTTTAGTTGGATTAAGAGAACTCGCGCCTCTTTTATTTTCAAAATGAAAGTGAATATTCGCATCCTGTAATATTTGCGCTATTGATTGAATTTCCTCTTCAAAACTTTGTACTTTTAAATTTTCGATAATGTGCCTTACTTTCTCCAATGTTTCTTTCGACATTTCATTTATATTTAAAATTTCTTTCTTAGCGGCTTGAGGATCTTTATCAATCAGTTTCGCTGCTAACTCTGATTTCACACTTAAACTTGCAAATACATGACCTAATGTATCATGCAAATCTTGACCGATTCTGTTGCGTTCTTTCTCAGCAATTAAAATATTAATATATTTATTCTTTTCCTCAATTTGTTGACGATATTGTCTTTCTTTCACAATTTTAAAATTACCAAACAATATCGCTAAAATAACAATATAATATATAATAATACTCACAACATATAAGTGATTGGAATGTAAAGTTGTGATGATGATACAAGCAATCATTGAACTTATTAATAAAACAAATTCGATTGATTTAATCCCTTTTTTAAATAAAAATGGTATTGCAAAAGCACTGAAGAAGAAAAATAAGCTCAATGACGGATTGTATGCATATACAAAATAGATAATCGCTAAAAAGTGAATAATGAACAAAATTAAGTTCATTCGGTGGCTCAATGTTTCATGAAATAGAATTAACCCTGCATATGCAATCGTAAAAATGATGACTATACAAAGATTAATGAAAAAGCTTTCATGTCTCCACGTTAAATATAAACCATAATAAGGAAATATTAAGTAAATTAAAGATGAAATTTCTCCCATTTTAGCGCCTAAACTACGTTTCATTTAATCCACCTCTTTCTTCTTATTAATTAATAATGCAATACCTAAAAAAATAATGCTATAAATACCTAAAATAAGGAACGATTGAAGATTAAAGCCGTGACCTTTACCTAGTTCAAGTGCCAAATGACGTAAATGATACGTTGGTGTTAACTTAGTAATGGTTTGCATCCAATCTGGAAACGTACTTACTGGGAACCATAAACCGCCAATAATCGCTAAAACAATATTAAGTAAATTTGCTATACTACTCGCTTTCTGTGTTTCATTAAATTGCGTAATAATTAAACCTAAAGTTAGAAACATGCTAGCACCTAACCATAGTGTTACACCAGATAAGAGCCATTCACTTGGTTTAAGTGATACACCTTTATAGAAATGGGCCACACTATATAAAAGTACAATTGAAATAAAAAATAAAGTCATTGTTTTAAGTATTTTAGCTAAATAATAATTTAGTACAGTGATGGGTGTAGATATTATTTTTTTATACCATCCATTGTTCCTTTCATCTATAATTTCTAATGGAAATTGCATTAAACAGAAGCCCATTAAACTAAATACAGTCATACTATACATATATTCTTTATAAAAAACTTTTTTTGCATCTTCTGGCATATCAATTAAAGATGTAAATAGTAAGTAGAACGCAAGCGGAAAAACAAATGCCATAAATGACGAAAATTTACGTCGCAACAATAATTTATATTCAAAATTGAGTAAAGTCATTGTCTTTAACATAAGCTATTGCACCACACTTTATTCATTTGAAAACATATGTTCCAGTAAAGATTTCTTATAAATTGTAATTTGGTTTAAATCTATTTGGATTTTAATTAAGTTCATAATGACTGACTCAACATTTTCTGAATGTATTTTTAAATTATTATTCATAATATCTATATGGTATATTTCTGAAAGTTGATGATATTGGTCTTCTGTATATTTCATGACTTCAATAATAGAATTATTTTGACTAAACAAGATATTATGCGGTGTATCATTAAGTTTAACCTTACCGTGCTCTAAATATACAACTTTGTCAGCCATCCTTTCGACTTCTTCAATATAATGAGACGTATACAATATGGTCATTCCATCTTGTTTGAGATGACTAATCAAATTCCAAAAATGTTCCCTCGTTTCAATATCCATTGAAGTGGTGGGTTCATCTAATATTAAGAATTGAGGCTTTCCTATTAAAATGAGTACAAAATCTAATATTCTTCTTTGCCCTCCTGATAATTTATTAGCATATTGATTCATTTGGACATCCGAAAAATGCGTTAATCTTTGAAACGTTTCAAATGTCATGGGATTTGGATATAATTGTGCATATAAATGATATAACTCTTTCACTTTAATGAGCTTAGGCATATGTGTAGTTTGAAATAATATCCCCATATTCTTCGACGAAATTAGGTTTGAGGTATCCTCAATTGATCCACTATTCGCATGTTTATGACCAATTAGTATATCTATTAATGTTGACTTGCCTGCGCCATTCTTCCCGATTAAAGCTGTACATTTTCCTTCTTCGATATTTAAAGTAATGTTATCTAATATAGTCTTCAGGCCAAACGATTTATTCAATTGGTTGATATTTATCATTACGAACTCACATCCTTATCATTTATACATCTATCTTATTCTTTTATCGAAGCTGAAATTAGTTCATAATGTCATGACTTTACTATGACATTTGTCATAGTAAAATGATGACAAAATAGCAAAAAAGATTAAGCAACTCAGTGTCGCTTAATCTCATAAATAACTTAATCCATTAGATTTAATAGAGAAGCAAAATGTCTTCTCCATTTAACCGGCAATGACCGACAAGTAATCTTATTAGATTAGTTTGTGTATGTTCTTATTCTGAATACTATAAAATTGGTGATACTAATTTTGCTATATCTTCTTTTATTTTAATTGAAAGTGAACGTTTATTATATGCGTCTAATGTTAATAATTTAGATTTTTTAATATCTTCTTCATAAGCATTTCTAATTTGTTTGGCGATATTTTCATCATAGATAAATGCATTCACTTCAAAATTTAATGCGAAACTACGATAGTCCATGTTAGCGGAACCAACACTGCATATTTCATCATCAATTATCATAACTTTAGAGTGGATAAAACCATTTTGATACGTATAAATTTTCACACCACTATTTAATAGTTCAGCAGCATTTGAAAACGTCGCCCAATATACGAATGGATGATCTGGTTTACATGGAATCATTAAATGTACATCTACGCCAGCATTCGCTGCCATTTTCAGTGCATTGATATAGGATTGATCTGGAATAAAGTAAGGACTTTGCATATAGATAGATTTTTTGGCGCTCATAATCATTTTAGTATAGCCGTACTCTATTTGATGTAACTCAAAAGCAGGTCCACTTGAAGCAATTTGTATAGCTGATTTACCTTTATGCTGATTCTTTGCAGGGAAATATTTCTCATCATATTCAAATTGTGGTCGATGCGCTTGTGAATTCCAATCTAAAATGAAACGTATTTGTAATGCATCGATGGCATTACCTTCAACACGAATATGCGTATCTCTCCAGTAACCTAACTTACCAAGTCCTAAATAATCATCACCAATATTAAATCCTCCGATGTATCCTACTTGTCCATCAATAATTATAATCTTTCTATGATTCCGGTTATTCATTCTAAAATTGATAAGTGGAAACTTAGAAGCAAAAAAGGCTTCAACTTCGCCACCTAGTGATTGGAAATGATGAAATTTTGACATTCTTACTTTCTTAGAACCCACATCATCATATAATATTTTAACTTCCAAACCTTCTTTAAGTTTTGTTTCTAATGCATCTATTATACGATGACCTAAGCCATCAAGTTCAAATGTATAATATTCTAAATGAATGTAGTCTTTCGCATTATAAATATCTTCAATCACTTTGTCGTAAAGCTTGTGGCCATCCGTAAATAAATCAATATGATTATCTTCTGTTAGAAATGCATCTTGCTTGTTTAATAACATTCTAATAAGATCCCTATGTTTCAATACTTGCTGATTATGAGTTTGATAACGATATGCATCGAATTGTTTAACTTGTTCATCTACTATACCTTTAAATGTATCCAATTCTTTACCATTATTTTTCTCCATTTTCCTTTTTGAAACTGTTCTTCCAAAAAATAAATAGAGTATAAACCCGATTAATGGTAAGACAAATAATACAAAGAGCCATGCCCATGTTGATGATGCACTACGTCTATTTCTTTCTAAAAAAATGATAATAAACGCTAATATTAGATTTATCACAAACCCTAGTGCTAATATAATCGTAAAAAACGTCCCCAAATCTAGGCCGAACATAAATTTCATAATATAATACTCCTATTTAATTCCATAATTTGGATTTATCTATTCAATCAATTTATTACTTGGCATTTAATATTATAATTGCGTTAAGTACTTCTTCATTATTGGGGAATTTACGTTCTTCTACTTTATCAATCGAAATATTCAAAACTTCATATTGGCTACCTTCATCACTTTCAAGAAATATATTAATCTCTTTTTCTAGCTCATCCAAAGTTTTTTCTTGAATTTTTTTAAATTTGATTTTGTTCATTTTATAACACTCCATTTCAACTTATTTGTTTAAATCATAGTCTTTTTACATTTAAATCGCAAATAAATTTAGACTTCACCTTTTTAATTGAAACGCTTACAATTTTATATTTAAAATATTAAATTCACATAAGTGCTAAATTATTGTATACTAAAGTCATTCTATTAAATTTTCAGAATAATTAAACTATTTAGATTGTGGGGTATTATATGATTTCTTTTGAAAATGACTACCTTGAAGGTGCACATGAAAACGTATTACAACGATTACTTGATACCAATTTAATCCAGGCCTCTGGTTATGGTGATGATCAATTTTCAAAGCAAGCAGCAGAAAAAATTAAATCAGCCATTAAGTGTCCAGAAGCGACTGTACGTTTCTTAGTTGGCGGTACACAAACCAATCAAGTTGTGATTAATTCAGTATTAAAGCCGTATGAAGGTGTAATTTCAGCCGACACTGGTCACGTCGCCGTACACGAGGGAGGTGCGATTGAATTTAGTGGTCATAAAGTGTTAGCGATACCATCACATGAAGGTAAAATCAGACCAAAAGAAGTGAATGAATATTTAGATACATTTTACAATGATTTCAAACGTGAACACATGGTCTTTCCTGGAATGGTCTACATTTCACACCCTACAGAATACGGTACTTTATATACTAAAGAGGAATTGAAAAATCTTGCTGACGTGTGTAAAGAACATAATGTACCTTTATTTATGGATGGTGCGCGTTTAGGCTATGGTTTAATGAGTGATCAAAGTGATATAAAATTTGAAGATATTGCTAAATATTGCGACATCTTTTATATAGGTGGTACTAAAATAGGTGCGCTATGTGGTGAAGCCATCGTATTTACTAAAAATAATGAGCCAAAACACTTTACCACTCGAATCAAACAACATGGTGCATTACTTGCTAAAGGTCGCTTAGTAGGCGTACAATTTCTAGAATTATTCACTAATAATTTATACTTAGATATTAGCCGCCATGCCATCAATATGGCTAATAAAATGAAAAAAGGATTCCTTGAAAAAGGCTATCAACTCTACTTCGATTCACCTACCAATCAACAATTCTTCGTGCTTAGTGAAGAAAAGATTAATGCGTTGAAACAAAAAGTGAAGTTCGCGATTTGGGAGAAATATGACGATAATCATCGTGTTGTTAGATTTGCGACAAGTTGGGCTACTACCGAAGAAAATGTAGATAAGTTATTAGAGTTAATTTGATAATAGAGAAACAGGACTTCCTAAAAGGAAATCCTGTTTTTAATGAAATTTATAATAAATACCGGCTATAATTACAATTAATCCAAAGAGTGCTATAATTTTTTCTTTTTTAGATGGTTCTCGTTTTTCTATAGTGACTTTAATATTAAATTCCACTTTTTATTCTCCTTATAAAAGTTTAAGCAATCATGTTAATCTCATTCACTACCACGTTAACATTGAATTTTAAGTGGGAGCGGGACAGAATTCTTTTGAATTCGTCGT
>NZ_KV838592.1:306270-308247 GCF_001838705.1 Staphylococcus sp. HMSC34C02 | reverse complement strand
TAGCTTCATTATATTATTTTTGTCCCGGACTCTTGTTTTATTATATTAGTCACCTATAGTTTAGAGTACTGCCCTTTATCATACGCTTATTCTATTAATAACTTTTTGATAAGCTTCAAGCACTTGTGGATAAAGATAAATTACTCTAGATCCAACCCGGCGAGTTACTTCGACAATTTCAGGTTCACAGACTATTTTATTTTGAAGCGTTGATTTACTTAATCCAGTTAAAGTTACTAAATCTTTAATTCCTACTGAAGCATATTGTCTCTTATAATTTTGCAATATATTATCTAGGTTCTCTTCAATCAATTTATGCATAAAATCTTCGTCAATATGGATTGTTATATTACTCATACTGTTCACTCCATCTATTTTAAATTACTCATTGTTTTAAGTTAATTTATTAAGCTGGTTATTAAAGTCAGTAATACTAATATAAATATACCTATAGTTAAATATAGAGATATTTGCTCCCTGTTGAATTTCATGTTGTTAAACACTCCTTTTATTTCTTAAAAAAATTAACCATAGCTAACAATAAAGTAACTACATTAATATAAAAAGTTAACTTTCTTCTCATATCTCTACTCATAAAATTCATCTCCTTATAAATTATTAACTATTTCATACGTCTTACTTGAGTCGATAGTTCTCAGACTTCGAGACCAACTTTTTTATTTAATTATATTATATTAATTTTATAATATAATACACAAGTGTAATTTGAATTTTATTGCAAGATATTGAAGCACATTTTAGTTCAGCAATTAAATTAGGTTTTTTACAATGTCTATGGTTTGATCATCAAAATTTTCTCCACTTGATTCACAAAGCAATGAACGTGTTTCATTTCTTATTTGAGATACTTCTTCTTGGGAAAATGTTTTCTCATTTTGTTGTACTTGTTCATCATTATTTTCTAAATTCTCATTGCTTTTGTTTCTTAAATAATATTACTTTGGTTGTTTTCCATGAGATACACCTCCGTTTATAGTCTGTCGACTTTTCATTCCATACTTGTTTTTATAACATCATCAGCACGTTTTGGACATAAAAAAAACCTTCCGTAAAAGGTTAAAAAAATGTATAAAAATAGCACCACTTTCTATTTATATTGGTAGAAAGGATGCTATTTTCAATACCATGCAACTAAATATTCACTTGGAAATTCATTTATGCTTATAAAATATCTAATTGCTTGAAATGCTTTGTTTCTATATATCATATAATCATTTTTTATTTCATCTTTAGATAATATAAAATCAATAACCTCTGAATTGTTTTTATTCAAAGTTACTATTCCCTTCCCCTTTTTTAAATCATCTTGTGGCAAATATTCATAACTAATTATTCGCTCATCTTCATTTATTTTATTAAGTATCAACATAGGTTTTACCTCATTTACTAATAAAACTTGCATAATCATACTTTTTCTCAACATAATTATGTGCTTTTGTATATGAATAATTTTACTTATTCATCAAATAGTGTTCAAGAGCTTCATGACGTAATAATATTAAATCCTGCTCTTTTATATTCTTTCCTTCCCTTAAACGTTGCCAACTTAAAGCTATATTAAAGTCCGGGAAAAATTTATCTCTTTTATTTCCTAATTCATACACGTTTTCAAATAAATGTTCATAAACTCTTTCTATTAATTTTTGATTATATCCAGTATTATTTGATATTACTTCAATTTCTCTTTTTTTATTTCTATTTAACACTGACTTATAATAATTTATTGCATGCTGATCTCTTTTTGAATGATAAGGGTCATTGATGTCGTTTAAGGCTCCTGTATTTCGTATTAAACTCTGTTTATCTTCTATCTTATGCTTATCTTTACGCTCAGTAAAGAATTTATCCCACCAGTTTTCCACATGTGGTACTGTAGTACTTCTGCACCAAGGGACATTGGTGGAGCATTTATGCCAGGTATTATATCTTTAACTTTAAATACTTTGCCATTTAAAG
>NZ_KV838592.1:305900-306170 GCF_001838705.1 Staphylococcus sp. HMSC34C02 | reverse complement strand
TTTCTTTGTTGTTTCAGCATCAGAGTTCACTAATGCATTAATGATTTGATCATCAAAATTTTCTACACCTGATTCACTAAGCATTGAACGCGTTTCATTTCTCATTTGAGATAATGCCTTTTCAGCTTTTAATGCTTCATTCTCTTTCAAAAGTTTTTCTATCTCATATTGGCTTTTTTGGTCTTTATTCATCTTGGCCAGTTTTTCAGCTTCTTGACTAGCGTCTTTAATACGCTCATCAGATTTTCTTCTTTCTCTAGCTAGACGGTC
>NZ_KV838592.1:304835-305800 GCF_001838705.1 Staphylococcus sp. HMSC34C02 | reverse complement strand
AAAAAATAACCTTCCTTAGAAGGTTAAAAAAGTGCATGAAAATAGCACCACTTTCTATTTATATAAGTAGAAAGGATGCTAAATTAATACCAAGCTATTTTATAATTAGTAGGAAAATCATCTTCTTTAATAAAATCTTTAATAGCTATAAAAGCTTTATTACGATAATTTAAGCTATTAAATTTTAATTCTAAGTTAGATAATTTAAAACTTTCAACTTTACTATTAGTTTTTTTTACAACAATTTCACCTGTTCCATTTTCAATCAAGCATTCTGGAATATATTCGTATTTTATAAAATCTTTGTTTTCAAAAACTTTATGTAGACTTAACATTTTAAGACTCCTTTTTATAAATGTTTCATAGTTATATTTGGAGTTAACTTTATAATGAGTAATATCGTAACTATAATTGTACTTGTTCGTCAAGTAATGTTCAAGAGCCTCATGGTGCAATAGTATTATATCTTGTTCTTTTAAAATCACATTTTCTTCTGCTACCATATTTTTAACCTCCATTTAGTTAAGAAAATAAATTTATATTTTGTGCAATTGCCTTTTGCCTTTGTACATCGTCTTTAATTGACAAATTATCTTGCTTTGTCATACCAGTTGTTTGAGTATTAATTGGTGCATTTTATCGTAATGCTTTCTCAACGTTACTTTAAACCATTTGATTCAGTAAGTTAGTAAATGATTCAACATTTTTCTTTGTTGTTTCAGCATCAGAGTTCACTAATACATTAATGATTTGATCATCAAAATTTTCTACACCCGATTCACTAAGCATTGTACGCGTATCATTTCTCATTTGAGATAATGCCTTTTCAGCTTTTAATGCTTCATTCTCTTTCAAAAGTTTTTCTATCTCATATTGACTTTTTTCTCTTTATTCATCTTGGCCAGTTTTTCAGCTTTTTGAATGGGAGTGAGACAGAATTCTTTTAAATTCGTCGTAACCCCAAC
>NZ_KV838592.1:141731-304735 GCF_001838705.1 Staphylococcus sp. HMSC34C02 | reverse complement strand
AGATTTTCTTCTTTCTCTAGCTAGACGGTCTTTAATTATTTGAGATACTTCTTCTTGGGAATATGTTTTCTCATTATGTTGGGCTTGTTCATTAGGTGTTTCTAAATTCTCATTGCTTTTTACTTCTTCAGTAATATTACTTTGATTGTCTTCCACGAGATATACCTCCGTTTTTAGTCTGTCGACTTTACATTCCATACTTGCTTTTATAACGTCATCAGCACGTTTTGGACATAAAAAATAACCTTCCTTAGAAGGTTAAAAAAGTGTATAAAAATAGCACCACTTTCTATTTATATGGGTGGAAAGGATGCTACTAATTTTTTTCTTTTAATTTAATATCATTTTCAATATCTTTTATTATTTCATCAACTGTTCCTTGTCCATCAAGTTGGTATACTACCATAAATTACCACTACCTTTTGCTTAAGATGCCTAAATTATATATATTTTTTTAAAAAATATCAATATCTCTCTTTTCTAATTTAACCTTTTCCATATTTAAGAATGTTTCCTTAAAAATTTTAAAGATTTTTATTTTAGAGTAACCATTACTTTTAGATAGACATTTTATTTGTCCGCCATTAGGCACTATAGTCATGGTTTTAATAGAATCGAATTTTATAAACATAGTTAAATCATGCAAAGAAAAACCTGACTGGCCTGGATGATTATGTAACATAGTTATTGAACTAGGTTTACTATTAATCAATAATTCTGTTGACTTTTCACCTGGCAAAAATGAAACACTATTTTCATTGCCAAATACTTTTATAACTTTGCCATCTTTTAATAAATATGCAACTTCATTGCTATCATTGTTTTCTTCGGCATCTTTTAGAAGTGCTTTATGTTGTTCTTGTATAAATTTATTATCTTCTTTTGTATGTGTAGGAATATCAATATACCTTACTTTATCAATTGCTTGATTAGTAATATTACTTTGGTTGTTTTCCATGAGATATACCTCCGTTTATAGTCTGTCGACTTTTCATTCCATACTTGCTTTTATAACGTCATCAGCACGTTTTGGACATAAAAATAACCTTCCGGAGAAAGCTAAAAAAGTGTATAAAAATAGCATCACTTTCTATTTATATGGGTAGAAAAGATGCCATTAAGATATTATTCTTATTTCTTTAATTTCAGAGTCATCAATAGAGTAAATACCTAATTCAGTTTCTAAATCCATTACAAAATTTCCTGAATCACTTTCATATGGATTTTCAAAATTTATTACATCTCCAAAAAGTTTATTATCATCATTTAAAACTACGTTTACTTTATGTCCGTAAGACCTAGCTATTCTCATTTTTTCATCTCCTTCTTAATATAAGGAACTACATGTGTACCTGTCTTAGAATAATGTACTTTCCCTAATTTAGTATTAATATAACGACCATTTACAAAAGCTTTTCCAATTACAATACCAAAGTCTATAATTTCTTTTTTATTAAATTTATTGTTAACTAATAACATTATACCAGAATTTGATTTTTCCATATGTAATTTATTCAATTCTCGAGTAGGTATATTAGTGTAGCTTCGAAGCTTATAATTATTTTTAATGGTCTTCAATTTACTTTCTTAAAAAAGTCTATGATTTTTACAATGTCTATTTTGTTTTTCTAGATTAATTTCTACTTTTATTTTACCACTACGTATTATATCAAGCTTTTTTTGCTTTCCTTGTAATTTTTCTTTTCTATTACATTATCCTGTATCCGATATTTATCTTTACGTTCAGTATAGAATTTATCCCGCCAGTTTCCCACATGCGGTACTGTAGTACTTCCACACCAAGGGTGCATAGTGGAGCATTTATGCCAGGTATCATATCTTTAACTTTAAATACTTTGCCATTTAAAGAGTGGCATATTTTAGATGTTTTTTTGTCTATTTTGGCCACATATTTATATTCGCCATCTTCACCTAATTCTTTTAGATAAGTTAGCTTCTGTGATTCAGCCTGAACACGTGCTGATTCAGTAACTAATAATCTACCAGCATTATAAGTAGTGGAATTGGTTTGCTTTTTAAACTCAGATACATACTCATTAGGATGTCTCCCTCTAAGTAATACATTGCTCGTCGTTTTTTCCACTTCTTTTTGAACTAAAGCCATATCTTGCCATAATCTAGTTGTCCAGTAGTTGCCATTTTAGTATAAGAGAATACTATTTTATCTATTAGTTGCCCACTTTTTATACAAAAAAAGAAGCTAAGGCAAAATGCCTTAACTCCTTATACCACTAAGTCTTTCCCCGATTTGCTTAGCGAATTAATATTGTTTCATGTATTGATCGCGTTCCCATTCAGACACTTGAGTACGGTAATAATCCCATTCAATTGATTTAGAGTTTATAAATTGATTGTAAATGTGATTACCTAACGCTTGTTTAACTGTGTCATTTTCACGCATAGCTTTTAAAGCAGTGTAAAGTGTTGAAGGTAAGTCTTGGATACCTACAGCTTCACGTTCTTCACGGTTCATTTCATAAATATTTTGGTTAACTGGTTCTGGAACTTTAGTTTTGTTCTTAATACCATCTAAACCAGCTTGTAGGATTGTTGCTAATGCCATGTAAGGGTTAGCAGCTGGGTCTACTGAACGTACTTCAATACGAGTTGATAAGCCTCTTGAAGATGGCACACGTACTAATGGTGAACGGTTTTTACCACTCCAAGCGATATAACAAGGTGCTTCGTAACCAGGAACTAAACGTTTATAAGAGTTTACTAATGGGTTACACACAGCTGTAAATCCACGTGCATTATTTAAGATACCTGCAGTAAAGTGATAAGCATCTTCAGTTAATTGCATTTCACCATTTGGATCGTAGAATGCATTTTCTTTACCTTTAAATAATGATACGTTGAAGTGCATTCCGCTTCCGTTAACACCGAATAATGGTTTTGGCATGAATGTTGCATGTAAATTATGCTTACGTGCGATTGTTTTAACAACTAATTTAAATGTTTGGATATTATCACAAGCAGTAATCGCATCTGCATATTTAAAGTCAATTTCATGTTGTCCTGGCGCAACTTCGTGGTGACTTGCTTCGATATCGAATCCCATATCTTCAAGTTCTAATACGATGTCACGACGGCAATTTTCACCTAAGTCTGTTGGTGCTAAATCGAAGTAACCACCATTATCATTTAGTTCTAATGTTGGTTCACCTTTTTCGTCTAATTTAAATAAGAAGAATTCAGGTTCAGGCCCTAAGTTGAAATCTGTATAGCCCATATCTTCCATTTCTTTTAACACACGTTTTAAGTTGTTACGTGGGTCACCAGCAAATGGTTCACCATCAGTCGTATATACATCACAAATTAAACGAGCTACTTTACCTTGACCAGCAGTCCAAGGGAAGATAACCCAAGTATCTAAATCTGGGCATAAATACATGTCAGATTCTTCGATACGTACGAAACCTTCGATTGATGAACCATCAAACATCATTTCGTTATCTAATACTTTTTCTAATTGGCTAACTGGTACTTCAACGTTTTTGATTGTACCTAAGATATCTGTAAATTGTAATCTTAAGTATCTAACGTTTTCTTCTTTTGCAAACTTACGAATATCGTCTTTACTAAATGTACGTTTAGGCATGGTAGAAATCCTCCAAAAATTTATTTAATAAACCGTGATAAATCGCCACGATTTATTGGCAAAGCTTCACCGTGTGGTTTCTGCGTTGCGTCAACAATCATTCTTTTTCTAATCTCTTGTTCATCTGATGTAAGATGCCCTTGATTATTAGTTATGATTTGCTTAATCCCTTTAAGGTTAAATCCTTTCTCAATCAAAGATTTAATTTCAAGAAGACGTTCTAAATCATTTAACGAAAATAATCGCTTGTTTCCTTCTGTACGCTCGGGCATGACAAGTTCATGTGTTTCATAGTAGCGGATTTGTCTTGCAGTGAGTTCTGTTAATTTACAAACAACACTCATAGAGAACACGGCCATATTACGTCTGATTTTATCGTTAGACATTCATAACCTCACCTCTACTTTTGAACTTGATATTAATTTAGCATAGTTTTAATCGTATTACAAAAATATGTTAGGTTTTCTTACATGAAAATTTTAAAACTAAATTTAATATTAATTTCAAGCTCTTTTCAATAGGTAATATAGACTCATTTATATAATATTTTTTAAAAAAAGAGGCTGTGACATAAATAATATAATGGTGCTACTTCGCAAATTCGCAGTAGCTGACTGAACTGAAAAGGCGCTTTAATCAAGCTTTTCTCAGTTCTAGTTATCCTTGCGGGCGGTGCCCCAACAAAGAGAATTTCATTAAGAAATTCCACAAGTAAAGCAAGATGGGAGCGGACGACGAATGTAAAAAATTCTGTACCACTCCCATTAAGCATCTATATTAAGTTTTGTTCCTTCAAATTAGTAACTGCACGAGTAACAGCTAGTTTAACATGTTCATAAGTTAATCCACCTTGAACATATGCTTCATATGGCGGTCTTATCGGTCCATCTGCTGACAATTCAATTGAAGACCCTTGAACAAAAGTACCAGCAGCCATAATTACATCATCTTCATAACCCGGCATATAGCTTGGTTCCGGGCTGAAATGTGCATTGATTGGTGAAGCGTGTTGTATACTTTGGCAAAATGCTATCATTTGTTCTTTCGTATCAAATTGTACGGTCTGTATTAAATCCGTACGTTTGACATTATATTTAGGAACTGTTTGCATATTCATTTTTTCTAATAATAAGCTCGTAAACAATGCACCTTTCAAGCTTTGACTAACTACATGTGGTGCTAAGAAGAAGCCTTGATACATCTCTTGTAACGAATACAATGATGCACCTGCTTCTTTACCAATTCCTGGCGCTGTTAATCGATAGCCACAACGTTCGATTAAATCTTTACGTCCTGCGATATAACCACCTATCTTAGCTAAACCGCCACCTGCATTCTTAATTAATGAACCTGCTATCAAGTCTGCACCAACTTCAATAGGTTCACGTTCTTCGACAAATTCTCCGTAACAATTATCCACAAAGATTATAATATTTGGGTATCGTGCTTTAATAGCTTGAATTGCTGTCTCAATTTCTTTGATAGCGATGGAAGGTCTTTGGTCATAGCCTTTGGAACGTTGAATGGCTACTACTTTTGTCTTTTCTGAAATTGCTTCAAGTGTGGACTGAAAATCTATTTGCCCTTCTTTTAAAGGTACTTCATTATATTCAATTCCATGTTCTTTTAAACTTTCAATACCATTACCATTTACACCAATCACTTCAAGTAACGTATCGTATGGACTTCCAGTAATATATAATAGTTCATCGCCGAATTTAAGTGTACTTTGCAGCGCTAAAGTAATCGCATGTGTGCCTGAAATTATTTGTGGGCGTACAATCGCATCTTCAGCTTTAAATGTATGGGCATAGATATCTTCAAGATGATCCCGACCAAAATCATCATATCCATAGCCTGTACTCCCTACTAAATCACTTTCTGTAGCTTTAACGTAATGAAAGGCATTTAAAACTTTTTCTTGATTTAAATATGCAATTTCTTCTATTTGTTTAAAATATGGTGATAACGTTTCCTCTACGTCTTTAACCAATGATGAAATATCTGACATTCTTACATACTTCCTTTTATTGTTTTTTATATCCAGTAATCACATAATCCTCATTTTTAGGATCAAAATTCATTTCTTCAATTAGCGTATGCTGCTTCAAGAAATAAAGTCTATCTGCATTTGTACTAGGAACCTTCTCTTCATAATATGACAATGCGGCTTTCACTTGCGCGATTAAAAACGCCTTAACCTTTGATTTATCCCCTTCAACTCGACTAGAGACAAAAATGGATGGTGATGCAGATACTGGACTATCATCACTGTCACTACATTGATCTTTCTTATTAAATATAACTGCTTGAGGTATGTGACTCATATCTAAATCATTAATTAATTGATTAACTGTATCATATTGAGAACGGTACTCTGAATGACTCGCATCTACGACATGTAATAATAAATCCGCACCTTTTGCTTCTTCTAACGTAGATTTAAAGGCAGCGATTAATGTCGTTGGTAATTTTTGAATAAATCCAACAGTATCTGAAATAATTAAATTAAATCCTTCATTAATTTGAATTTGACGTGTTTTAGGATCTAACGTCGCAAAGAGTAAATCTTTCTCAAATGTTTCTTCACCTGACAATACATTAAACCACGATGACTTACCTGCATTCGTATAACCAACGAGCGCAATTTGAAAGACTTGATTTTGTTCGCGTTTATTACGGTAACGTTCCCTATGTTCCACTACAGTTTGTAATTGATGTTTAATTTCATTCATACGTGTACGAATGTGACGTCTATCCATTTCTAATTTCGTCTCACCAGGACCTCGTGTACCTATGCCACCACCAAGTCGTGATAAGCTTTTACCATGCCCTTGAAGTCTTGGTAATAAATAATCTAATTGCGCTAACTCTACTTGCAATTTACCTTCACGACTACTTGCTCTCAATGCAAAAATTTCTAAAATCAACTGTGTTCTATCGATAATTTTTATGCCCAAATTATCATTTAATGTTTTTGATTGTGCGGTAGTTAACTCATCATTGGTCACTACGACATCTATATCATGAAACTCAATAAACGCTTTTAATTCGTCAATTTTACCTTTACCAACGTAATACTTATGATCGACTTGTTCTCTATTTTGAGTGACCTGTCCTTTAACATCAAGCTGACAAGTTAATGATAAAGCTTTTAATTCTTCCATTGTTGAATCGAAATTAAATTCATTATCATTTTGAGCATGTACACCGACTAATACAGCAGTTTCCAACTTTTTCTTTGTCGCGTGTGTCATACGCTGTGTCACGTTATACATCTCCTTCTAATGTGTTTCTCAAATATTCTATCACAGTGTCTATTCAAAGACTATCTACTAAAATTATGTTACATTATTCTTATATCGAAAGGGTGATACTATGGAAAATATATATGACTTTGTGGTACAAAAATCTAATGGTGAAGATTATAAATTAGAAGAATACAAAGGCAAAGTAATGCTAATTGTTAACACTGCAAGTGAATGTGGTTTCACGCCACAATTTGAGGGTTTACAAGCATTGTATGAGAAATATAAAGACCAGGGTTTTGTTATTTTAGGTTTTCCATGTAATCAATTTGGTGGGCAAGAACCTGGTTCAGGTGCTGAAGCTAACCAAAATTGTAAAATTAACTATGGCGTAACATTCCCAATCCATGAAAAAGTAGACGTTAAAGGGGAAAATCAACATCCTTTATTCCGCTTCTTAACTGATGCAGCTAAAGGTATGTTAAGCGAAAAAATTAAATGGAACTTCACAAAATTTTTAGTTGATCGTGAAGGAAACGTCGTGAGTCGTTTCTCTCCTCAAAAGAAACCAGTTCAAATTGAAAAAGATATCGAAAAATTATTATAGATTAACATTTAATTAAACTACGATAAAAAGCTACATTATAGAGTTATCATTTTACTCTATAATGTAGCTTTTTATATTACAAACATTCCTCTATTTGTCAAAAGTGCTAAAATATGATGAGTTTATTACAAGTCACACTGTCATTAAGACCGTTGTCTACGCTCTTAAGAACTTGCAACGTTGCACTTTAATTACAACTTATTCTTCACTATTTACTGGTTCATTAGAATCTGTAACTTCAGTTTCCACAGTAAATGTGCTGATCGCATGTTTGTATATCAAATGTTGTTTACCTTGAGAAACTAAGCTGACAACATATTTGTCAAAGTCTTCAATAACACCTTTCATTTGAAAGCCGTTTAAAAAGAAAACTGTAACTTCTGTTTGTTGTGCTTTAAAGTTCTCTAGTGCTTGATCTTGGATGTTGTGGTTTGCAATCATGTTTAGAACTCCTTTTATTTATTTGGGTTGTAATCTCATCTAACATCATTTGAAGTGTCATTGTCTCTCTATCAAACCATTGAACATGTAATTTATTCTTGAACCATGTCAATTGTCGCTTAGCATATTGTCTTGAATGTTGTTTTAATGTTTCAACTGCTTGGTCTATTGATAACTCACCATTTACAACAGGTACCAGCTCTTTATATCCAATTGCTTGCATACTTTGAGTAGATTCATAACCCTGTTCTACTAGGTTCTTCACTTCATTAAATAATCCGTGGCCCAACATAATATCTACACGTTTATTTATTCTTGAATATAATGTTTTGCGCGACATTTCAATCCCTATTAATAATGTATCATAATTTTCTGTAAATTGTTGCACTTTCTTGCGAGAACTTATAAGTTTTTTTGTATTTAAGTAATATTCAATCGCTCTATACACCCTTTTTCTATTATTGGGATGTATATCTTGTGCTGATTGTGGATCAAATGTCGCCAAATAATCATGCACTTCTTGATTAGTCAATGGTTCTAATGCTTGCAATTTAGACTTGGTTTGCACTTCAACTTCTTTTGAAACGGACTCATCTTCGAATGGATAATCATAAATTAATGATTGAATATATAATCCCGTACCTCCAGCTATAATAGGAACCTTGCCCCTAGCAGTTATATCTTTAATCAAACTTTGTGCTTGTTGTTTGAAATCATACGCTGAAAATGAGTCATCTGGATTTAAAATATCAATCATATAATGGGGGATGCCATCCATTTCTTCATTCGTCACCTTAGCTGTACCGATATCCATTTGTTTATATACTTGCATAGAATCCCCACTAATGATTTCACCATTGATGCGTTTTGCTAATTCAATACTCAATTCTGTCTTACCAGACGCGGTTGGTCCGACTATAACCACTAAAAATGGTTTATTGACGTCGTTCAATCGTTATCCCTCACTTCAATTTTTCTTTATTACTTGTTTCTGAATCCAGTCAAACATATGCGTCCATATCATTTCCTTATCATCTTCAAATAAAATTTCATGTCTTCTATTCGCATAAAGTTGAACTGTTATATGATTGATGCCTGCACGTTTGAATTTTTTTCCCAACTTCCGTATACCTTTACCATAGTCACCAAATGGATCCTCCTTACCAGAGATAAGTAGTATTGGTAACTGAGCGTTCATTTTTTTGAGTTGCTTATTATTAGCCGTACTTATCATATGTTTCACTGTTTGATAGATTAATTGGTTAGATACTAAGAAACCCGTATAATCATCGTTAACAAATTTGTTAATTTCATCACGCTTAGAGGATAGCCAATCACTCTTTGTTTCAGGTTGATCTATTTTCTTATTAAATGATTTATAAACAAATTGATTCATCCACTCTAATCGGTTACGCTTTCCACAAATAAGTGTGATTAATTTTAACGAAATTATAGCTGGAATTCCTTTGTATTTAGGATATTGACCAGTACCTGTAAGTATTAAGCCTTGTGCAACATCTGGATATTTCTCTACGAACAAACGAGCAATAATTGAACCCATTGAATGTCCTAAAATGATATATGGAATATTGCTATCTGAACTATGGAGTGTTTGAGCTATTTCATAAGCATCTTGGGCTATGGTATGCATGTCATTGTAATGACCTCTTTCACTTTCATCTATATCGATACCGTGACCTCGATGATTGTGTCGTATCACATCGTATCCTTGATGCGTTAATGCCTGCACAAGTGATTCGTAACGATCCATATGCTCAGCCATTCCGTGAAAGATATGAACGACACCAAATGTTGCTATCTTCGCTTTATCTACTTTAACTTCTATCATAGTGCCGTCTTCAACGGTAATTTTGAATGATTGTTGACTCACGCATATGCCTCCTTGCAAAATTAATTACTTAACCTTAATGTCCTATATTCCTTTAAATATACCTGTCATTCTTAATGTTATCAAATTGTTAGACTCATTTTAACAACTTCAATTGCATCTTTATAGGAGCAAGTCTGAATTCATCTTGAAATCGTTGTCCTCCCCATCTTATTTTGCCTGTAAAATCACTCTATATTAGTGACATTTTCCAGTGAAATTCTCTTAAGTGAGATGTCTCCGCCAATAATCTTACTTTTGAAACACTAAAGCGGGAGTAGAACAGAATTTTTTAAAATCGTTGTCCTACCCCCGCAAGGATGACTTGAACTGAGAAACCTTAATTTAAGTACGCGCTCAGTTCAGTCAGTTACTAAATATTCATATTTTTAATGACTTTGATGTTTCATTTAATACACGCATATATGTGTTAAATTCTTAAAACATCTATTTTAAATTTTATTTTAGAACCGCAAGTTGTTCATTGCCGTGTGTTGCTTCTTCAATCGCAATATTAATTTCTTTAGTAAATTCATTGCGTTGACTTTGAGTATAATTCAGTAATTTAGCAAGCTCTTCAACGACTGCATCTTTATATTGTTTTACTTGGTTAATATTGAAATACAATTTACCTGTTCTACGAATTAAGAAATCTGTTGGTTTATAAACCATTTCATTTTGAACGCTATATACTAATTCAACGTACATTTCTAGTGGTAAATTTAATGTTTTGTCTTGTGCTATTTGTGCAATGTTAAATAATTTATCAACGTTAGAACCATATTTAGAAGCTAAACGTTCAGCAACATCAGCTTGAAGACCAATTGCCTTACCTTCTTCAACTTTACGTGCTACGTAATTTTCAAAGTTTGCACTTCCGCCTACATCACCACCAGAAATCGGTGTATGTTTCGTTTTACAATCATCAAATGTTAATTTGTATTCTTGTTTTAAACGTTTTGCTAATAAATCGACAATTTCTAAAGCCATGTGACGGTAACCTGTTAATTTACCACCAGCAATTGTTAAAAGACCTGATTTACCTTCCCAAATTTCATCTTTACGTGAAATTTCAGAAGGATCTTTTCCATCTTCTAATATTAACGGTCTAACTCCGGCCCAAGTTGATTCGATATCTTCATCTTTTACATTTACGTCTGGGAACATATAGTTAATTGCATCAATAAGATAGTCTCTATCTTCTTGTGTTGTTAATGGTTTTGTTTTGTCATTATCATAGAACGTGTCGGTTGTTCCGACATACGCTTTACCTTCACGTGGAATGGCAAAAATCATTCGTCCATCTTTTTCAGTATCGAAATAAACCGCTTGTCTTAACGGGAATTTAGATTGATCAATGACAACATGAACACCTTTAGTTAAACGTAATTGTTTATTGTTACGCGTGTAATCTTTTTTACGAACTTCATCTACCCAAGGGCCTGCAGCGTTAATGACTTTTTTAGCATTGATTTGGTACATTTCACCAGTTAATAAATCTTGAACTTCAATACCTCTCACTTTAGATTTTGCATCATAAATGAAATCGGTTGATTTCGTATGATTTAAAACTTCTGCACCATTTTCTTCGGCACGTTTCATAACTTCAATTGTTAAACGCGCATCATCAGTACGGTATTCAACATAATAACCGCCACCTTTTAAACCATCTTTTTTCACTAATGGTTCTTTGTTTAATGTTTGTTTTTTACTCAACATTTTTTTACGTTCGTATTTTTTTACACCGGCTAAGCGATCATATGCTGTTAAACCTAAGTTTGTTGTGAATTTACCGAAAGTACCACCTTTGTGCATTGGTAGTAACATCCATTCTGGTGTCGTTACGTGTGGACCATTTTCATAAACAATCGCACGTTCTTTACCAGTTTCAGCTACAACTTTGATTTGTGCTTGTTTTAAATATCTTAATCCACCATGAACTAATTTAGTAGAACGTGAACTTGTACCTTGAGCAAAATCTTGCATTTCTACTAATGCTACTTTCATACCACGTTGAGACGCATCTAACGCAATCCCTGCACCTGTGATACCGCCTCCGATGATTACGACATCATATTCTTCATTTTGTAAATTTTTCTTAATTACTTCTCTATTTAAAGTTGATAAAGCCATAAATATACCCCTCCGACATTTTATTTTTGTGAAAAAAGAGAGACCTATCCATACAGAATCAAACTGTATGAAACAGGTCTCTCAAATCTCGACTAATTTATTAACTTAATTTAATCATATCACACTTCAATAAACTAAGCCATGTTTAGAGATTAATCTTCTAATTTAAAGACCTGAGTAGCTTCAACTGCTTTTTTCCAACCTTTATATAACTTAGTTCTGTCTTCTTCAGACATCTGTGGTGTAAATTCTGTTTCTAATTGCCATCTATTTGCGATTTCATCTTTACTATCCCAGAAACCAACTGCTAACCCCGCTAAATAAGCAGCGCCTAATGCTGTAGTTTCTTGAATTTCTGGGCGCTCTACTGCAGTATTAACAATATCTGCTTGGAATTGCATGATAAAGTTATTTTTAACTGCACCGCCATCAACACGTAAATTGTTCACTTCAATTTTAGAATCTTTAGACATCGCTTCCATAACATCACGTGTTTGATAACATAATGATTCTAATGTTGCTCGAATGAAGTGTTCTTTTTCAGTACCACGGCTCAAACCGAAGATGGCACCTCTTGCTTCTGAATCCCAGTAAGGCGTACCTAATCCAACGAATGCTGGTACGAAATAAACATTATCAGTAGAATCAACGCGAGTCGCATAGTTCTCAGATTGAGGCGCTGAATTTATAATTCTTAAACCATCACGTAACCATTGGATTGCTGATCCTGAAACAAAGATAGAGCCTTCAAGTGCATAATTAACTTTACCATCTAAACCATACGCAATAGTAGTTAATAATCCACTTTCAGATTTAACTGGTTCTTCGCCAGTATTCATTAACATAAAGCCACCAGTACCATACGTGTTTTTCACATCTCCACGTTCGAAACATGCTTGTCCAAATAGTGCAGCTTGTTGGTCACCAGCGATACCTGAAATCGGTACTTTTTGGCCAAAGAAATGATAGTCTCTTGTATGTGCGTAAATTTCACTAGATGGTTTAACTTCTGGTAACAATTGTTTAGGTACACTTAATAATTCAAGAAGTTCTTCATCCCATTTTAAATCATAAATATTATACATTAGTGTACGACTTGCATTTGAATAGTCTGTAATATGTGCTTCTCCACCAGACAATTTCCACACGAGCCAAGTATCAATTGTACCAAATAATAAGTCGCCATTTTCCGCTTTTTCTCTAGCGCCATCAACGTTATCAAGAATCCATTTCACCTTCGTTCCAGCAAAGTATGGGTCTAATAATAAACCTGTTTTATTACGGAACGTTTCTTCATGTCCTTGCTCTTTTAATTCATGACAGATTGCTTGTGTTTGACGAGATTGCCATACAATTGCATGATAGATTGGACGTCCTGTATTTTTATCCCAAATAACTGTCGTTTCACGTTGGTTTGTAATACCAATACCCTCAACTTGATCAGCGTTAATTTCATTTTCATTTAACACTTCTGCCATAACTGCTAATACTGAAGTCCAAATTTCATTAGCGTCGTGTTCTACCCAACCTGATTTAGGGAAGTATTGTTTGAATTCTCTTTGTGCAACACCTTTGATGTCGCCTTCTTTATCAAATAAGATAGCTCTTGAACTTGTTGTTCCTTGGTCTATCGACATGATGTATTTTTCCATAAATTTTCTCCCTTTCTGCTATATGAATAAACAATTGTTAAAGAATTTAAATATTAAGGAAGTGTACTATAGTTATAGCACTTTTCCAAAAAAATAATCATAAATGTAAGATATTAATTAATAAATTGATTCAATATCATTTGATTTATTAGCTTTATTCAGTGCCAAACCAAGCACTAATGTAACGATAACTAGTAAAATACCAACTGCACAAATCAAATCAAATTGTCCTTTGTAGAAGACTTTATAAATAACTGCTCCTAACATGCCTCCTGCAATAGGCCCCAATACAGGTACTATAGCATAGCCCCAGTTAGAACCACCTTTACCAGCTATTGGTAGCATTGCATGTGCAATTCTTGGTCCTAAATCACGTGCAGGATTGATGGCATATCCAGTAGGACCACCTAAACTTAGCCCAATTGCAACGATTAAGGCACCAACGATAAGCGGATTTAATCCATCGGCAATTTTATTAACACCAATAAATAAAATACCTAAGCAAAGAATCGCTGTACCAATAATTTCACTCAAAAAGTTTGCAAAATAGTTCTTAATTGCTGGCGCTGTAGAAAATACACCTAACTTCGCACCTTTATCTTCTGTTGCTTTCCAATGTGGTAAATACATTAACCAAACGAGCACACCACCTACAATACCTCCAAGCATTTGACAGATTATGTAACCTGGTACTTGCGCCCAACTAAAACCGCCGTCCATCGCTAAAGCAATAGTCACCGCTGGATTTAAATGTGCTCCTGAAAATTTTCCAACTGCGTAAACACCCATTGATACAGCTAGTCCCCAACCTGCTGCAATAACGATCCAGTCAGAGTCCTGACCAGCGCTTCGCTTCAAATTAACGTTAGCACAAACGCCACCACCGAAAAGAATTAGAATAGCAGTACCTAAAAATTCTGCTAAATAAACATTCATGATGAATCCTCCTATAAGACAAAAAGATTCCTACAAAAGCGCTAATAAAGGCATTGCAGAAATCTCTTCGTCTCTTAATCTTAATATTAACTTGTTTAAATCATACAGAAAGTTTGTAAGCGTTGTCAATACTTTCGTTGAAATTTTGTCACATTTAAGTAATCCTAAAAATTGATTGTTCTCATTTTTATAAAATTAAGAAGGAAGTTGGATTGATGGCGGTACGAATTACCATAATGCACGGTTACTGGTTGTAACGTAGCTCGCACCGCTATTAAGTGCCTGAGTTATTTCGCTTTCTTCATTAATCAAACCACCAGCAATGACTTTTGAAGCAGTTTCTTCATCAATGATTTTAACAACTTTATGCGCTATACCAGGTAATACTTCTACATAATCAGGCTCAACTTTCTTAATTAAGTTAATACTTCTACTTAAGGCTTGACTATCTATAATAAACACCCTGAAAATCGTTAACTTATTTAACGATTTAGCTTTTTGAATTACTTTAGATTTGGTAGAAACGATTCCTTTAGGACTATATGTTTGAATGATATATTCACAAGCATATTCATCGACAGCCATACCCTTAATTAAATCGATATGAATATAGGCTTCAATTTGATTCGCCTTTAACAGCGCCATAACACTTTTCAAATGACCAATATGCATATCTAATAGCACACATATTTTATAATCTGTTTTTATTAATTTCTCTAAGTCTTTCATATTCCGTATCGCAGGTAAAACGTATTCTTTCATAAGCATTTTCCTCTCTACATGACGCGTTTAAATAGTTTTTCTAGTTCATAATTCGAGAAGTTGATGATAATAGGTCTGCCGTGCGGACATGTGAATGGGTCTTCCGCTTCACGTAATTGATCAATCAAATCCGCCATCTCATTATTTTTTAAATAATGATTTGCCTTAATTGATTTCTTACAACTCATCATAATCGCAGCATCTTCACGCATTTTTTTTACACTTATTTTTTTATCATTTAATACCAATTCAACCATATCTTGAATAATTTCTTCCGCTTCCGCTTTTGGGAACCAAACAGGGTAACTATTCACGATATAATCATGACCGCCAAAGTGCTCTAAATGAACGCCTACTTTGTCTAATTCTTCCTGATATTGGTCTATAATCATTTGTTCATCTTTTGAAAAGTGAAAGGTTAATGGTATCAACAAATCTTGGACTTCATTCGTCACTTCGCCAATTTTTTCTCTAAAATATTCATATTTAATACGTTCTTGAGCAGCATGCTGATCAATCATAAACATGCCGTTTTCATTTTGCGCAATAATATATGTACCATGTACCTGGCCGACAACTTCCATATATGGAACACGTCGCGATGGTGTGTTACTTACCTTTCCTTTAATATCATTGCTATCTTGTGGTTGATATAGTGCTTGTAGATCTTTTGGCGCTATTTCATCACTCATATTGGCTTCTGATGCGCCTTTTGTTGCGTAATTTATATCCTGATTATCTGGGTTAGTCGTATCACTATCCATTTCATTCAAAATTTCTTTTTGAATTTGGAAGTAATCTTTGTCATCGGCGCGTTTATTATTGTGAACGATGCTTTTCGTACTTTCATTTATGCTATCTTTATTATCTGGACCATCGTACTCATAATTTGCTTCATTTAAGTTATCGTCATTAAAATCACTAGATGTCTTATAGGTTGGAGTCGCAGTCTCTTGATTCAATTTCTGTTGACGTCTCTCAAAGTCTATTTTTTGCTGTTCAAATTGATTTAATACTTTATTTTTTTTAGGTCTTCTATCCAAATTATTTTGCGGAATTAAAATTCTATCCTTGAAAGCCTCTCGAATTTTCTCAACAATTAATTGATATAATTGTTCTTCTTTTGATAATCTGACTTCTAATTTCGTTGGATGAACATTCACATCTACAAGTATTGGATCCATTTCGATATTTAAGTAACAAATCGGATAACGTCCAATTGTAAGTAGTGTATGATACCCTTCAATAATTGCCTTATTGAGTACAAAGTTTTTAATATATCTGCCATTAATAAATATTGAAATATAATGCTTATTACTTCTTGAGTGCTCTGGTTTAGCTACGAAACCTTCTAAGTGATAATCACTCGTATCACCTTGAATATGTACTAAATCTTTTGCAACTTTTATACCATAGATTTCAGCCATAACTTCATTTGTTTTACCGGAACCGTTAGTTTTCAACAATGTTTTTCCATCTGATATTAAAGAAATACGTATATCGGGATGACTCATTGCCATACGATTGACGATATCTGTAATTTTGCCTAACTCTGTATATAAACTTTTTATATATTTTAGGCGAGCTGGTGTATTGTAGAATAGTGATGCTACTGTGATGTCGGTACCTTTTTTAGCTTTAGCTGGTTTACGACTTAAAATTTCGCCATTTTCGGCATAGATTTCATGACCATTCTCACTATCTGTACACGTCTTAAGCGTAACTTTAGCTACTGAAGATATACTTGCTAATGCCTCACCACGAAAACCTAATGTTCTAATGTGAAATAAATCATCATCTGCATCTAACTTACTTGTTGCATGTCTATGAAATACTAAATCTAAGTCATCTTGTTCAATACCAGTACCATTATCTACGACTCTGATAGAAGAAATGCCTGATTGTTCTACTTCAATATTAATTTCAGTAGATTGTGCATCGATTGCATTTTCTAACAATTCTTTCACAACTGAGCTTGGACGCTCTACTACTTCACCAGCTGCTATTTTATTCGCAAGAGACGTTTGTAGTTCCTTAATTTTGCCCATTTTCCAACACCTCTATCTCAATTGATTTTGTAATTCACTTAGTTTAAGTAATGCTTCAATCGGTGTCATATTTGATATATTAAGTTTTTTAATCTCTTCTTCGATTTCACTTACTGTTGGTTCTGAATCGAATAGATTAAATGATGCTTGTTCAAATTCATTGCTTGTTGCATGATTGTCAGTTTGTACTTTTTTATCGCTATCTTTTTTATTTTGTGTAGCGTTAATATCGTGGCTATCGACTGACACCGATTCCTTAAGCACTGAATTACTAGTTTCTTCATAATCATTGGCGTTTTGATGTTGTTCGAAAGCATCTAAAATAACTTGCGCACGATTAATCACTTCATCTGGTAGGTTAGCCAGTTTAGCTACTTGAATACCATAACTATCATCAACAGCCCCATCTTTTACTTTATGTAAGAAGATTAACTCTCCTTGATATTCATCAGCGGCAACATGTACATTTTTAAGGCTTGGTAGTGCTTGATCTAATGTAGTTAATTCATGATAATGCGTTGAGAATAACGTTTTTGCGTGAGACGTTTGAGCAACATACTCAATCATGGCTTGGGCTAAAGCTAAGCCATCATACGTCGAAGTACCTCTACCAATTTCATCGAAAATGATTAAACTATTTTCAGTCGCATATGTTAATGCTTTTTGTGCTTCTAACATCTCTACCATAAATGTACTTTTCCCTGATACTAAATCATCTGCAGCACCAATTCGAGTAAAGATTTGATCAAATATTGGCAATGTTGCCTTATCACATGGAACATATGCCCCCATTTGAGCCATAATACTGATGATTGCAACCTGTCTCATGTAAGTTGACTTACCTGACATATTAGGACCAGTGATAAGATAAATAAAGTTGTCTTTGTCTAATTCACAATCATTAGGAACGTAGTCATTATAGTCCATTACACGTTCAACCACAGGGTGACGTGAGTTTTCTAATTTTAATGTTTTATTATCACTAAATTCAGGTCTAACATAGTTGTATTTTTGTGCAATTTCAGCAAAACTTTGCAAGCAATCAAGTTCAGAAATAATTTTAGCCTGCTTTTGAAGTCTTTCCGTATAAGTTTTAATATGTTCTCTTAAACGAACAAAAAGTTGATACTCAAGTTCTACTGCTTTATCTTCAGCACCTAAAATAATATCTTCTTTTTCTTTTAACTCATCTGTTATAAAACGCTCAGCATTTGATAAAGTTTGCTTACGGTGATAACCATATTCATTCGGTTCAAATCCTTGTAAGTTTGCTCGTGTAATTTCTATAAAATATCCAAATACTTTGTTGTAGCTAATTTTAAGTGATTTAATTCCTGTTCGCTCTCGTTCTTTAGCTTGTAACTGTGCCAACCAATCTTTACCATTTTTAGAGGCCTCTAAGAATTCATCTAATTGTTTACTAAAGCCATGTTTAAACAAGCCACCATCTTTAATGGAAATAGGTGGTTCTTCAATTAAACTGTCTTCTAATACCTGTAATAAATCTTCTAATGGTTCAAGAGAACTAAATTGGTTTGTTGCAACGTCATTCATACTTTCGAGAAGTGCTTTAATATTAGGAATCTCAGAAATTGAATGTTTAAGTTGAATTAAATCACGTGCATTGACGTTACCATAACTTACGCGACCAACTAATCGTTCTATATCATAAACTTGATTTAAATAACCTCGTAACGTATCTCTTTCAATGAAGTGATTCATGAATGATTCAACTATATTTAGTCTCTCTTCTACTCTTTCTTTATTAATTAAAGGTCTGTCTATCCATTGCTTAAGTCGACGCGCCCCCATTGGTGTTTTCGTTTCATCCATTAACCATAAAAGCGTGCCTTTTTTAGATTTTAATCTTATACTTTCAGTTAATTCTAAATTTCTTTTAGCGTAGTAATCCATCTTCATGAAATCAACTGCAGCATATGTGATTGCACTCTCTAAATGAGATAGATCTCTCTTTTGTGTATGATATACATAGTCGAGTAATAATTGAGTAGCTTGATACGTATGATGATCAGTTAGTTGATTAACCTCATATGAAGCATCCGAAATTGTTTCTCTAACAGTTATTGTTTCTGTTGTTAAATAGATTTGTTTTTTAAGGCTTTCATCAATTTCTTGATTAACAACGATTTCGTTAGGATTTATCGTTACAATTTCATTTATTAAAGTATCTTCATCTTCAATTTGAGTAGCTTTTAATTCACCAGTTGAAATATCACAATAACTTAAGGCATAGTTACTATCTTGTTTAATAAAACTTAAAATATAGTTATTTTGGTTCTCATCCATACCACCTTGTTCCATTACTGTTCCAGGTGTTACTACTCTAACTACTTCTCGTTTTACCATACCTTTCGTTTGCTTAGGATCTTCCATTTGTTCACATATTGCTACTTTGTAGCCATTATTTATTAACGTTTCAATATAGCTATTCGCAGAGTGATAAGGTACGCCACACATAGGAATTGGGTTTTCTTTTTTAGCATCTCTTTTAGTCAATGTAATTTCTAATACTCTAGACGCTTCTTTTGCATCCTCAAAAAACATTTCATAAAAATCGCCTAATCTAAAGAATAATAAACAATCTTGGTATCGCGATTTAATTTTCAAATATTGTTGCATCATCGGTGTCGTATTCGACATATTTTCACAACCTTACTATATTTTTCCGAATTATAACGTACTTTTAACTTATATATTTTAACATATGAAATGTTACAACGCTCGTGAGTTCATTTAATTTAACTTTATATAATATTGCAAAATTTATTTATCACAATGATCAATAAAAAAAGATTATCATAACAAAATTAAGAATATAGACATTTTTTATACGTCTGCCTCTTTCTTTTGAAAATGATAATCTCAAATTAATTAAAACAACTCTTCATTCACAAAGTATTATTTTTTAAACTTATCCAGTAATCCTCGTTTTTTCAACATAAAAAGTAAGAAATAACTAATCGCAGCACCTATAAAACTTGAAATAATAAACGCTATCATTAATGGTTTAACAAAGAAATCTTGCATGCCTAAGAACCATGCCATTGGAATACATAACAAACTTCCTATTATACCAGTACCAATTACTTCACCAACAGCAGCCATAAAAATATGTTTCCTGTACATATAAAACACACTGGCTAAAAGTACACCAATCATACTTCCTGGAAATGCGAAAAAGCTACCAGTGCCAAATAAATTTCTTAAGATCGATGAGATGAGTGCTTGAGCTAAACCATACCATGGTCCCACAAATACTGCACATAATACATTGATAAAATGTTGCACAGGTGCTGCTTTTATAGGTCCCAATGGAATGATAATAAAACTACTTAACACAACGTTAGTGGCAATCAACAATGCTGTAAGTGTTAGTTTTCTATTGTTCATAGTGCTTATCCCTTTCTTATATTATTCCTTATGTTCATCTTCATTATGTTCGTTTAAACGATCTTCCATAG
Source organism: Staphylococcus sp. HMSC34C02 (assembly GCF_001838705.1). Lineage (NCBI taxonomy): Bacteria > Bacillati > Bacillota > Bacilli > Caryophanales > Staphylococcaceae > Staphylococcus > Staphylococcus sp. HMSC34C02. Next base: position 283,916 of record NZ_KV838592.1, on the reverse strand, counting down.
TACTTATCATCAGTTGTAATAAATCATTCGCTTCATATTGTGCAGAGCGAAATTCCTCAACTATTGGTAATTCATTAATTTCATGTTCTAAAGCTTCAATCTCATCTTCTGATTGTTGATAGGCATGCTGTTTACCGTAATTTTGAAAATTAACTGACTGCTTTTGTTGTTTTTTTAAACGGTTCATTTTATTTTCAATATTACGATTGTCATGAATTTGTTTTTCTATATTTTGATATGATTTTATAAGGTCTAAATCTTTAATTTTATTTGTGAGTTGATCGGCTTGTTTTAAAATTTCATCTTTGCTATACATTTAATTAGTCACCATTGGCGCACTATGAAATTCTTTGAATGTACCATTTAATGAATATTGTTTTGTTTCATCAATTTCAACGTCTACTAATTTTCCGATTGCCTCACGTGGACCTTTAAAGTTTACTAATTTATTCTTCTCAGTATAACCGGCTAGAACCGTATCATCTTTCTTACTAACACCTTCACATAAGACAGTTACTGTGTGCCCTTCATATTGATTCATCGCTTTTTCAGAATAATGACCTACTTTTTTATTTAAACGTTGCAAGCGCTCTTTTTTCACATCTTCAGGTACATTATCTTTCATTTTAGCAGCTGGCGTACCATCTCTTTGAGAATATAGGTACGTATATGCATGTTCAAATTGGACCTCATCATATAATGATAGTGTTTCTTGGAATTGTTCTTCGGTTTCGTTAGGATATCCAACAATTATATCTGTCGTTAATGCGACATTCGGAATGGCATTTTTAATTCTATGTACCAAATCTAAATAACTTTCTCTCGTATATTTACGTCCCATAATTTTTAATACAGCATTATTTCCAGATTGCACAGGTAGATGGATATGTGGCACTATATTTCCACCTTGAGCTATAACTTCAATCATTCTATCCGTAAAGTCCCATGGATGACTTGTAGTAAAACGTACTCTTGGGATATCAATTTTAGAAATATCTTCTAATAAATCTCCTAATCCATAATCTAGATCCTTAATATCTTTACCATATGAATTCACATTCTGACCAAGCAAAGTGATTTCTTTATAACCATCTCGTGCTAAACCACGAACTTCGTCAATGATATCTTCTGGTCTACGACTACGTTCTTTTCCTCTAGTAAATGGCACAATGCAATATGTACAGAATTTATCACAACCATACATAATATTAACCCATGCTTTCGTACTGCCTTCACGAACTTTTGGTAGGTTTTCAATAATGTCGCCTTCTTTAGACCAAACTTCTACAACCATTGCTTTAGAAAGATATGCTTCTTCTAATATTTCTGGTAATTTATGGATATTGTGTGTACCAAAAATCATATCTACATTTTGATATGACTTAAGTATCTTATTTACGACTGACTCTTCTTGAGACATGCATCCACAAACACCGATTAATGCTTCAGGTCTATTCTTTTTTAAATGTTTTAGGTTACCAATTTCACTAAAAACTTTATTCTCAGCATTTTCACGAATTGCACAAGTATTAATCAAAATAACATCCGCTTCATTTATATCATCTGTAGCTGTATAGTCTAAAGCTTGTAAAATCCCAGCCATTACTTCTGTATCGTGTGCATTCATTTGACAACCATATGTTTTAATTAAGAATGTACGCCCTTTTCCCATTCCTTGGTATTTGTCTTCTATATGAAAATCGCGATTATAATTAATATCTTGTTTACCTCGTTTACGTGCTTCTTTTAAACTAGGTGGTTGATAAATTTTTTCGAAGTATTTACTATAATCTTTTTCTACTTTCTTATCGCGCTCATTTAAGATATTTATCGTACCAGCTTTTCTTTGTTCTTCATTCACTTTAAAAAATTCCTTTCTATATGCCCTAATATCATTAGTTCATTATATTAAAATTAATTATAAAGTGCAAAAAGAGTTAAAATAGTTAATAAATTTGTCATTTTAAAAAGGAGTGAGTCAGAATTCTTTTAAAATTCATCGTCCACTCCTAGTTTGCTTTGCTTGTAGTATTCTTAATGATGCTCTACTTGTTGGGGCCCTTGACTAGAACTGAGAAAAGCTTGATTAAAGCGCCTTCTCAGTTCAGTTAGCTACTGCGAATTTACAAAATAACATCATTATATTATTTATGTCCTAGCCCCTTCAAAAGCCATTTATTCACTATCATATTTTCCTGTTAACGTTTCAATTGTGATACCAGCTGGTACATGATAAAACTTAACTTGACTAATAATACTTGGACATTCTAATTCAACCATTCGTTCATGTAATTTCTGAATTAGGATTAAACATTCACTCATATCGCCTTGAACTGTGGTTTCAAGAGGACCCACTCTAAAATGTAGACCAGAATCATTTATGATTTTGATAGCCTCATCTACATACGGTATAACGTCTTCGTTGTTAGGCGTTTTTGGAACGATTTGAATACTCATTAATGTATCTTGCATTAATAATCACCTCAGTCTATTCTATTACTTTAATTCTACCACGCATTAATTAAAATTGCCTTCAGTAATTGCTATATTAATTGCTTTACTAAAATCAAACATCTTATCGTCCCAATTCGATTCGTCCAACCTACTTTTACGGTTGCTCTTATTATTTTTGAATAAAGATTTTCTCAAACTAGACGTTAACTCTATTTGCACACCTACACCATTTTTTGTACAATTCACGATATTATTATCTTGAGTACCAGACATATGACTAGGTGCTTCTTTTACTTCTATACCAATTTGACTTAATTCTTCAACAATACGCTCTTTTAAAAGATTATCTTTACCACCGATATAAGCGATTTCATCTTCACCAAGACATCCATGAATTGTGATTGCACGTTCACTTGTTTTTACTAAATCCATAGCAATGTCATTATCATAATTAATAGATGTTACGTGCAACTCATTGTTTCCTTTTGTTCGCATACCATTAAATGCAAAATAATTAAATTGTCCATCATTAGCAATAACACGCGCAAGTTCAGTAGTAGCAGGTTCTATTCCACCGCCATGTATCGCTAGAATTGTTATTTCGCTATCTCTATTATCAGTGACAATTTCCCAATCTTCATTCTCAATCGTTTCACTTTGCAATTCTCTCATAGACTGATATTTATCCATTTTGAAACCTCACTTAAGTAAATTATTATTACTTTTCTTTTCCCTTCATTTTATTCCTAAAAAGTATTTATCTAAAATTTAATAATGATTACTTAAACTAAATACTTTTAATAGTATCTAAATACTAATGTATGATTCAAAAAATATGTAATGAATAGGTCGTTATACAAAAAACTCACCTCCAAACATACGTTGTTTAGAAGTGAGTGAATTAAATTTTTATACAAATTGAGAAGTTAAGTTGTTGAAATCTTCTTCAGTTATATGAATATCTCGCTTAGATAATGCACTTTCATTTAGTTCTTCTATTTGAGATTCATATGACGGGGTTTCAGTGTCTTGATACACGATACCTTTGACTAAAGACTCATGATCTAAAACAGTCTTCATAGCTAATTGTTTATCAGACGTATCATAGCCTTCTATGTCATCTAAGCTTGTTAAATGTTCTTTAAACCAATCATACGTATTTACTTTGTTATAAGTAACACATGGTGAAAAGACATTTACAAATGAAAAGCCATCATGATTAATCGCATCTTCAATGAGCTTAGTTAGCGCTTTAATATCACTAGAGAACCCTTGGGCTACAAATGTTGCACCTGATGATAATGCTAATTCAAGTGGTGCAACATTCTTCTCGATATTACCTTTAGGCGTAGATTTTGTTATGAAACCTACTGCAGATGATGGAGAGGTTTGCCCTTTAGTTAAGCCATAAATTTGATTGTCCATAACAATATACGTCATGTTCATATTACGTCTTAATGCATGAATAGTATGTCCCATACCAATAGCGTATCCATCACCATCGCCACCAGAGGCAATGACAGTTAAATCCTTGTTCGCCATTTTAACCCCTTGTGCTAGTGGTAATGCGCGTCCATGTATACCGTGTACGCCGTATGAATTAATATAACCAGATAATCGGCCTGAACAGCCAATACCAGTAATGATTGCTACTTCCTCAGGCTCTAATCCGACGTTGGCAGCTGCTTTTTGAATAGCTGCTTGAACTGAGAAATCACCACAACCTGGACACCAATTTGGCTTCACATTATTACGAAAATCTTTAAATGTAGCCAATTAAACCAACTCCTTAATTTCACTTACTACTTCTTGCCCTTTAGATTCAATTTCATGAGGTAAGAAAGGTGTACCATCATATTTAGTTTGATTAATCAATTTATCTTGAATTGTTGTATTCATTTTAAGGATATTTGAAAGTTGCCCTTGATAATTATGTTCAACAACAATGACTTTAGATGCTTTATTAATAGCTGATTGAATAACATCTTTCGGCATAGGATGAAGTTGACGAATCTGCATAGTATTCACTTTTAAACCTTGCGCATTAAGTCTTTCAGCGCCTTCTTGAATCGCACCTTTACTAGATATAAATCCAATAAATAAAATATCGGCTTCTTCGTGTTGTTCATTTAATTCAACTGGCTTTTCTATTAATAGATTTGCTGTTTTACGCATTCTCTTGTCCATTTGTTGACGTCTATTTTCAGCCGCTTCACTTGGTTTACCTTCTTCATTGTGTTCTACGCCAGTTACATGATGTATACCACCTTTAACTCCAGGTATAGGTCTAGGTGATACACCATTTCCTGTTAACGCATATCTTCTAAAGTATTGTTTGTCATCCTCTTCACGTTCAATATCAGATTGCAATAATTCGCCTCGTTGAATGTGAATTTTATTATAATCAAGATGTTCAACCGTTTGTTTACCTAATGATAATTGTAAATCACTCAATACTATTACTGGACATTGATATGCTTCAGCTAAGTTGAACGCTTCAATCGTTAAATAGAAAGCATCTTCAGCATCAGTAGGGGCTACGACAATCTTTGGTATATCCCCATGCGTACCATAAATCATTTGCATTAAATCAGATTGTTCTTGTTTAGTTGGTAAACCCGTTGATGGTCCACCACGTTGTGTATTAATAATTACTAATGGTGTTTCCGTCATACCTGAAAGGCCTATAGCTTCCATCATAAGTGAAAGACCTGGTCCTGCACTGGCAGTAAATGCTCTAACACCTGCATAATTAGCACCGATTGCCATATTAGCTGCAGCAATTTCATCTTCAGTTTGTACTACTGTACCGCCTACTTTAGGTACGTTCGCAATCATATATTCCATTATTTCAGATGCAGGTGTAATTGGATAGGCAGCCATGAAACGAGAGCCCGCTGAAATAGCACCTAACCCTATTGCATCATTACCAATCATATATAAATGAGGATCTTTATCCGTTGGTTGCAATTTAAAATCTAACTGTAAATCATTTATTTGTGCTTTCATCAATGCATAACCTTGATTTAAAGCTTCAATATTCATTGCTACAACGTTTTCACCTTTTTTGGTAAACATATTTGTTATAAGCGTTTCGAATGTAGTTGTATCTAAATCCATGATGGCACACGTTGCACCAACAGCAACCATATTCTTCATAAGTGCAGTACCTAGTTCTTTAGCTGTGCTAGTAAATGGTAATTCAATAAGTTGAGCACGACACGCTTCAGGTTTCGTCGGTTTTGCCTTTGCATCAGCAATAATAATACTATCCTCGCGCATTTCATGATGGTTCAATTCAATTGTTTCTTGGTCAAAAGCCACCAAAATGTCCAAATCATCACTAATTGCATGTACAGGTGTAGTGGATACTCTAATTTTATTATTAGTGTGTCCGCCTTTAATACGGCTTGAGAAATGTCTATATCCGTATAAATAATATCCTTTACGGTTCATCGCTGTGGCAAAAATTTCACCTGTCGATTCGATACCTTCACCTTGTTGTCCGCCCACTTTCCATGATATTTGTGATTTCATATCATATGCCTCCTGTGGAATTAATTCATAATAAATCATAACAAAAATAACCACCGTCTTACTATGACAACAGTGGCAATTATTTAAATTCATACTAATGGACTATATCCAATCGTCTATGAATGGTTTCAAATTATTTATTAAAAGGATGATCGTCGTTGATGAGTATTCTTTCAATATGCTTAGTTTTTCCTTCTTTATCTAAATCTATAATAACACCTGAAAGAACACTTCTGCCATCATTCGGCACAACATGACGTTGTGGCAAGCTTGTGATAAATCGTTCAATGACTTCATCACGATTAATTCCGAGTATTCCGTCATAATACCCTGTCATACCTACATCTGTGATATAACCCGTACCATTAGGAAGCACACGTTCATCCGATGTTTGAATATGTGTATGCGTTCCCACTACCGCACTGACTCTGCCATCTAAATACCATCCCATTGCGTTTTTTTCTGATGTCGTTTCCGCATGGAAATCCACAAAAATGTAATTCGTTTCTTTTTTAGCTTCTTCAATTAGTTGATCAGCTTTTTTAAAAGGGTCATCTATATCTTGCATAAATGAACGTCCTTGTAAATTTATAATCGCTAATTTAATATCATTAATTTGAATAAATCTCATACCTACACCAGGTGCTTCACTAGGGAAATTTGCTGGTCTAACCATTCTATTTGCATTATCAATAAAATCATAAATTTCACGTTGTCCATATGTATGATTGCCCATTGTCATGAAATCTACACCATCTCTTAATAATTGTTTATACAATTTTTCAGTTAAACCTTTACCATGTGCTGCATTTTCAGCATTAACGATACTTACAGTCGGTCTATAAGATTGTTTAATTTTAGGTAAATATTCAGCAATCGCATTTCTTCCAACTTTTCCTACGATATCGCCAATAAATAATATTCTCATTGAATGTTCATCCTCTCATAAAAATAGTTTAATTCATATAGGGCTATAATAAAAGAGGATATTCTCACTCTTTTTAAATTAGATATCTATTTACTTTAGCATGTATACAACATATGTTAAGATAGATTTAACAAAAATAATAGGAGTTGTAAAATTTACATGTCAATTAATATTGATCCAGAGAAGTTTGCAGAATTAGTGGTAAAATCTAATCCGTCTAAATCAGAAGATGCAGAAGACATTGCTAAAGAAAGTCTTGAATTATACATCAATGCTTATCGTTTAGCGGAAAGATACTCAAATATTGCTACTAATTGTTATGATACAGCAGAAATTATTTCTGAATTGAAAAAAACTGATTTACAACTTAAATAATTTATTAAATCATCAATTAAGTAAAACACAAAAATATTTTAAGTTTACATTTAACAATTATTATAAGTGATTGAATTTTAAGTGTTAAGTTGTACATTTGCACTAATGTTCAATCATTGGTTCGGAGTGAGATAAAGAAATTTATCTTGCTCCTTTTTATATCTTAAACTTGAAGTATGACAAATGATCAATTAATTTTCAAGTTCTCCCTTTCATATATGTTAAAGTTCACCTGGTACTTCTTTTACGGTATGACCTCATTTTTAACTTTTAAATGACGCTTTAAAGGCATAAAAAAACAGATCCAAAAATTGGATCTGTTAAAAATTATTTCGCATACTCTACTGCTCTTGTCTCTCTTACAACTGTCACTTTGATGTGACCAGGATATTGTAGTTCATCTTCAATTTGTGATTTAATGTCTCTAGCCAACCTGTGTGACTTCAAGTCGTCTATTTCCTCAGGTGATACAATGACTCTTATTTCTCGACCTGCTTGGATTGCGAATGCTTTTTCAACACCATCATAACCTTCAGAAAGTGTTTCTAAACGTTCCAATCTACGTATATAATTCTCTAATGTCTCTTTACGAGCACCTGGTCTTGCTGCAGATAATGCATCAGCAGCTGCTACCAAAATAGATATGATTGACGTAGGTTCTACATCACCGTGATGTGAATGAATTGCATTAATGACAGTGTCATTTTCTGCATATTTCTTAGCTAGTTCAACACCAATTTCTACGTGACTTCCTTCAACTTCATGATCGATGGCTTTACCTACATCATGAAGCAATCCAGCACGTTTGGCTAAGCTGACATCTTCCCCTAGTTCAGCAGCTAACATTCCAGATAAATGCGCTACTTCAATTGAATGTTTTAAGACGTTTTGACCATAGCTTGTTCTATAATTAAGACGACCTAAAACTTTAACTAAGTCTGGGTGCATGTTATGAACATTAATTTCAAATGTGGCTTGTTCACCAGCATCTCTTATAATGTCATCTACTTCTTTTCTAGCTTTATCAACCATTTCTTCTATTCTGCCTGGATGGATACGTCCATCTGAGACTAAATTAACTAATGCAGTACGCGCGATTTCACGTCTAATTGGATCAAAACCAGATAAAATGACTGCTTCTGGTGTATCATCAATGATTAAATCAATACCTGTTAATGTTTCTAAAGTTCTAATATTTCTACCTTCTCTACCAATTATGCGACCTTTCATCTCATCATTTGGTAAATTAACTACTGAAACTGTTGACTCTGTCGTATGATCAGCAGCTAAACGTTGTACGGTAGTAGCCAATAATTCTTTTGCTTTTTTATCAACTTTTTCTTTAGCTTCTTTTTCTTTTTCTTTAACAAGTACAGCAATATCTTGTGACAGTTCTTGTTCAACCCTTTGAAGTTGTTCATTAACAGCTTCTTCTTGAGTGAGACCGGAGATGCGTTCTAATTCTTGTTCATGCTTCATTATTAATGTTTGAACACTACTCTCTTTTGCATCTACTTGTTGTTGTCTTTCTTCAAGTTTAGATTCCTTTTGTTCTAAAATCTCATCTTTTTTATCAAGAAGATCAGATTTTCGATCTAAATTTTCCTCTTTTTGAAGAAGTCGGGCTTCTTGTCTTTGAAGCTCACCACGTCTTTCACGTAGTTCTGATTCAGTTTGTTCTCTTATGATTTGGTTTTCTTCTTTTGCCTCTAATAATTTTTCTTTTTTGATATTATCAGCTTCTTTTTGACCTTGCTTAATAATATCATCAGCAGTTTGTCTAGCTTGTAATTGCTTTTGATGCAATAAATTTCGGGCTACAATATACCCCACAACAACCCCTAGAATAATCCCCAGCAAAATGAGTAGGAGGTTTAATAAATTCACATAAACACCTCCTTTTTCTAGGTATTTGCTTTGTATATCAAAATCTCTTCATGATTTTTATGAATGTATAATAATTATACATATCAATTGTACGTTTATTAACTTGTTAGTGTCAAGATATGAAATTGCACTGGTGTGATGGTCATTCATTCCAATCCCCGATCCCCACCTTGCTTTGCTTGTTGAATTTCTTATGGAAATTCTCTTTGCTGGGCCCCCAATCCCCAGCTTGCTTTGCTTGTTGAATTGCTTGATGTGATTTCTTGTGTTGGGTCATGTACAACCGGGATATCTATTTAATTGAATTCACTTTATTTAAGTGTTTGTTAAATTCTATGCCATACAGCAAATTGCTATCACTATTTATAACGTTTTCTCAAACTATGTATTCATTGAAAGTTCTATTTTTATATAACAAAAAGTCTACTACATTTTCACTGATACACTACTTCTGTTGACACTTTTTTCATTGTCCATAACGAAAGTAGCTTATCAAATGTAGAAGACTCTTATCATGTTTCAAGCAACTATTTAAATGAATCGTTTTGTTTACTCATACGTTTCAAGTAAATTAATATACCTGTGTTTAATTCAAAATTAAAGTTTTAAACGCTATTCTTCATCAAATAATGTTTGAGGCGCATCTTCTTCTTTATCCTCAACATCACCATCAAAAATACCAAGTTTTTCTCGTAATTTACGATCAATTTCTTCTTTAACTTGTGGATTTTCTTTAAGATACGTTTTTACATTTTCTTTACCTTGACCCATGCGATCACCGTTATAAGAATACCATGCACCTGATTTATCTACGATATCATTTTCAACACCAAGATCAATCAATTCACCTTCTTTAGAGATACCTTGACCATACATGATGTCTACTTCGGCAACTCTAAATGGAGGTGCAACTTTATTTTTTACAACTTTAATCTTAGTTCTATTACCAACAATTTCTTGTCCTTGTTTTAACTGTTCAGCACGACGAACTTCTAAACGTACAGAGCTATAGAATTTTAACGCACGTCCACCTGGTGTAGTTTCAGGGTTACCAAACATAACACCAACTTTTTCACGTATTTGGTTAATGAATATAGCCGTAGTATTCGATTTTGAAATGGCACCAGATAATTTACGTAGTGCTTGTGACATTAAACGGGCTTGAAGTCCCACATGTGTGTCACCCATCTCACCTTCAATTTCTGCTTTAGGTGTTAATGCTGCAACAGAGTCAACTACTACTATATCTACTGCGCCACTTCGAACAAAAGCTTCGGCAATTTCTAAACCTTGTTCACCATGGTCTGGTTGTGATAGATATAAATTATCAATATCTACACCTAGTGCTTCAGCATATACTGGATCCAATGCGTGTTCGGCATCGATGAATGCAGCAACGCCACCATTCTTCTGTACTTCAGCAATAGCATGTAAAGCTACTGTAGTTTTACCAGAACTTTCTGGACCATAAATCTCAATGATTCTACCTTTAGGATAACCTCCTACACCAAGTGCATTATCTAAAGTAACTGAGCCACTTGATACACTTGAAACACGACGTCCTTTGTTGTCGCCTAGTTTCATAACGGCACCTTTACCGAAAGATTTTTCCATATTTTTTATAACTGTATCTAAAGCTTTTTGACGATCATTATCCAAAGCGAAACCTCCTATTAATGAGTTAATCCTCGTATTAATATCTTAACTAATACTATACATTCATTTGAATCTAATTACAAGTTTTTTGCGAATATTTGTTCGCTTTTATTGAAGTGTCTAATCACAAAATCGAACAAACGTACTCAATAAGTGCTCATATTTTCAAAAAGAAACATTATTTAAACCAATTTAATAATTTTATCATGGCATAATTTTGACTTCTGTTTTGTAATATATTTCGTTTTAACGGCATTTTAAATGTTTCAAATTTAAATACACGTTCATCGCTATATCCAAGATAAACTTGCTCTTGATCATGTAATAACGCTATACCCAATTTAGTTTTATATAAATCTTTTACATATTGTGTTGCGTATTTGAGTTTATCTTCAATATTATCTATCTCAGAGATAAAGACACGTGAATCTGGTAATTGTCCCTCTAAAAGATGATTGGTATCATAATTTTTTAATCGTGTGTACAGTGCGCCATTAGTCACACCATCATATAGACTAAAGCGTGTATCCATAGCATTCATTAGTGCTTGTTCAATTACAATATCATCTGAACCATAATAATATTTCCCAATTCTATCAAGAATTGCATTCTTAGTAGGTTCAATTAAGTGTTTACATTCATTTTTCGTATCGGCATTGGCAGTTAATCTTATATATACTTCATGCGTACCAGCTAACGGTGCGATGGTTGGGTTATCTTGATGATCGATTAAATCCATTAATTCAGTTTCAACTTTAGATTCTCCAATTCCAGCAAATCTCAATTGTTCTGAAAAAATAACGCTATCATCATCCATTAAACAAGGTAATAATTCATTTTTAGCCATTGGTTTCATTTCACTTGGCGGACCAGGTAGCAAAATAACTTTCTTATCTTCTATTTCCACTAACATACCTGGTGCCATTCCATAGTGATTTTGTAATACTTTAGCACCTTCAATAACTAACGCTTGTTGTTTATTATTCGGCGTCATTTCTTGACCTTGTTCTTTAAAATAATTTTCTATATATTCTAATGCTGTAGCATCAGTTACTAGATTTTTACCAAGCACTTTTGCAACAGTATGCTTTGTTAAATCGTCTTTCGTAGGTCCTAATCCTCCAGTGAACACAATTGTGTCATATCGTTTTAACCCGTCTTTAATTACACGTTCTAATCTTTGCGGATTGTCTCCAATAACCGTATGTTCAACGACACTTTTTCCAATACTGTTAAATAATCTTGATAAATATTGTCCATTTGTATTGGCAATTTGGCCCAATAAAAGTTCTGAACCTACAGCAATAATTGAAATATTCATGTTCATTTCTCCCTATAGTGATAATTCTTACACGACATCTATTATTATAATGCATCGAATGACGCTTATTCTAAAATTTAAACTTAAAAAACCAAGAATAACTAGGAATAGCGTTGTCTTTCTATTCACTAGTATTCTTGGTTATATTTTCACTAATTTAATGTTTAAAAACATCTCTACCTTTATAAAAGTATTCAATACCAGATAAAATCGTAAATAAAACACCAATATAAAGTAATACTTGGCCTATTTGAATGCCTATCCAAGTTGCTAATAAATCACCCAGTAAAATCCAGATAATTGCAACCATAGTCACAGCAGTTTTAATTTTGCCTAATTGTCCTGCCGCACTTACAAAACCTTGCTCAATTTGTAATAATCGTAATCCTGTAACTGCAAATTCACGTGCGATAATAATAATGGCTACGACAGAATTCGTAAGTCCTAATTGGACCATAACTATTAATGCACTTGAAACGAGTAATTTGTCGGCTAAAGGATCTAAAAATTTACCCATATTCGTTACAAGTTGCCATTTTCTAGCTAAGTATCCATCAAGAAAGTCACTTAAAGAAGCTACAATAAAGATAATTGCAGCAATAAATTGCTCAATGCGGATGTCATATCCACCTAAAATAGATACATTGCCAAATCCAAAGTTCACTAGAGCAAATAAAATGAAAACTGGAATTAATATTACCCTAAAAATCGTGATTTGATTTGGTATATTCATGTTAAAGCCTCATTTCTAATTTTATCTCTTATTTTATAATAGTAACACAGCTAAGACCCATAAGATAAACGTAATTACAATAATACCGCCAATTAATATCATTAATTGTAGAGGTTCTTTATCTTTAGTGCGATATGTAGGCGCTTCATCATTATGGTATCTGTTCAGAAGTTCATTTAATTGATGTTGACTATCCGGTATTTCCTCACGATGCGCTTGTATCAATTGATGTGAATCTATATTTACTACACTCGCATATCGGCGAATAAATCCCTCTGCATAGTCCACTTTCGCTAATTCATCAAAGCGGTTTTCTTCGATTAATTTAAGCGTATCACGTTTAATTTGAGTACGCTCTTCTAACTCTGCTAAAGTCATACCTAATCTTTCGCGTCTACCTTTCAATGTTTCACCAATTGTCTTCACTTTCAAAAGCCTCCACAACCACTATTCAAAAAATCCAAAACCTCCGCCAAACATGTCTTCTCCAAAGTCTAGCGAATTTTTACTTTTAACCGTTTGTTGCTTCATTTGATCATATTCAATTTCTTGATTTTCATTCTCTCGCAATTCAATAATATAATCAAAATCATCCATGCTATAGTTCCCTGATTCTACAAATAAGTCAGGATGTTCAACCACCTTAATTGATGGTAATGTCATGACTTCACGAACTAATTCTTGATGCTTAGGATTTGATTCTCTAGCAGTGACAGCGCCATCAATAATATAGACATGATTTGAATCATATTCCCCTTTAATAAGTGAACTGCGTACAGTTTGCTTAATTAAAGTAGAGCTTATAAATAACCAACGTTTGTGAGCACATACGCTTCCAGCTACTATAGATTCCGTTTTTCCTACACGTGGCATACCTCTGATACCAATCAACTTATGACCTTCCTCTTTGAAAAGTTCAGCCAAAAAATCAACTAATAATCCTAAATCTTCACGTTCAAAACGAAATGTCTTTTTATCATCAGCATCTTGTTCAATATAACGTCCATGCCTTACAGCTAATCTATCACGCAATTCAGGCACTCTTAATTTGGTTATTTCTATTTCACTAAGTTCATTGATTATATGTTCAAAGCGATTAACTTTTTCAAGACTATCTGTTTTAATTAATAAACCTCGTCGGCCTTGATCTACCCCATTAATCGTAACAATGCTTATGCCTAACATGCCAAGTAAACTTGAAATATCACCTAGTAAACCTGCTCGGTTAACCGTGATTTCATACTCAAGATACCATTCTTTTTTTTCGGCTACTGTCATCAATATCCGCCCCTTGTTTTAAAATGGTAACCTACCATTGGAATATTAAAAATTAGTAATCATATTATAGCATTTAGAACTTAATACAAACACAAATTTTTTTATTCTTCGTTTTCAATCTGTCTCAAATTAGATATACCAAGCACCATTGACTTTTTGAATTGTTCCAGTAACACTTTTTGCAAGTGGACTCCACAAATAAGCACATGTATGAGCAATTTCATCAGGAGTTATCATTCGCTGTTGTGGTAACTCTGCTAAAATAGACGCCATATCGTCTGAATTAAATGATTGTGCCATATTACCACTTACAAAACCAGGCGTAACTGCATTGACAGTGACATTCGTCATTGCTAATTCCTGGCTTAGCGCTTTAACAAAGCCAATTTGAGCACTCTTCATTGTAGAATAAATGGTCTCCATGCTTGCACCTGTTTCCCCCCAAATGGACGAAATAACAATAATTCGACCATATTCACTATGACGTATTGTGTCTATAAAGTAACGACAACATCGTATTAATTGCTTAACATGAAGATTGTAGCTATGATCAATATCTTCATCTGACATATCTTGTAGTAAGCCGTACAAAGCTGTACCACTACTATATATCAAGCAATCAATATGTTTCACATGGCCAAACGTTTCTTCCAAATCAATATCTTGTGATAAATCAGCTTGTATAAATTCAACAGCTTCTCCTTCATACTTAGCTTGTAACGTATTTATATCAGATTGAAAATATTGAACAATGACTTCGTTACCTTCCTCTAATAACCGTTCTACAATTGCTGTACCAATACTTCCTGAGCCACCTAGTACTAATGCTCTCATTAAGATTTAAGCTCCAAACGACTATCAACCATATTATCAATATTTAAAAACTTAGATGCTGTTTCATTAATACTGTCTAATGTTATATTCTCAATAATATCTAACATATCGAACACACTAACACCCTCAAAATATAATTTAGCATATTGATTCGCTATATATTCAGGAGAATTTAAACTTGAAATATATTCACCAATAAATTGTTTTTTTAATAAATCAAATGCTTCTTGGTCTTTCAATTTACCGCGATGCATGTTGAGTTCATTTAATAACACTTCTTTCAACTTATTTGGATGTTGTGTCGCACTCGTAATGATTGAAAAACAATAGGTAGGTTCGAGCACAAATTGATAGCCAAATGATTCATCAATCAAATCTTCATTCAATAATGTTTGATAGAAATCCGTTTCTTCACCAAATACTAATTCGAAAAATAGCGTCATTTCTAAATCATGTTGTACATATTGTTGTGGTGATGCCTTAGTTGGTTCATTTTTAAATCCTAACATTAACCTAGGTGACTGTAGCTTCATTTCTTCAGTTACAAAAGGTGTTATCACTTTAGTTGGCTCATCAATAGTCGCTCTTTCAATACTAGGTTGATTCGTTTTATCTCTTTTATTTTCATGCGTTTCAACAATATCGCGTATATTTTCTGGATTCACATCGCCAACTACAAATAACACCATATTCGATGGATGATAAAATGTTTCATAACATAGATATAAGTCATCTTTTGTAATATTATAGATACTCTCTACGCTACCAGCTATATCCACTTTAATTGGATGATTTTGATACATCGCACGTAGCGTATTAAACATAATTTTATAGCCAGGTTGTTCTTGATACATTTTTATTTCTTCAGCGATAATACCTTTTTCTTTATCAACCGTTTCCTTCGAAAAAAATGGTGTCTCTACCATTTCTAATAATCTTAGAATATTACTTTCAACATTATCTGTGGCACTGAATAAATAACTAGTACGATCAAAACTAGTAAATGCATTGACTTGCGCATTATCACTTGCAAATGCAGTAAATAAATCTTCAGTGTCATCCTTTTCAAATAATTTATGCTCTAAAAAGTGAGCAACGCCATCTGGTACAGTTACAAACGCATCTTGATTATGTGGTTTAAAAGTATTATCTAGAGAGCCAAATTGAGTCGTATACGTTACGAATGTTTTTTGAAACCCTTTTTTGGGAATAACGAATAAACGTAACCCATTAGCTAATTCATGTTCAAATACACGCTCATCAATGAGTTCATAATATGTTTCTTTCATTAAGAATGACCACCCTTCGTAAGTGCGTAAATCGTATCAAGTTTTGCTTTATTGGCCATAGTTACCACATCTTCTTTAGTAACTTTTTGGATGTGATTAATATAGTTTTCATCTGTTTGCACACGTTCTAAAAGTAACTGATTTTGCATAACTTCGATAATACTTTTAGGTCGATCGGCAATCTCATGTCTATGAGAGATGATAATTTTTTTGGCGAGTTCTAATTTATCCTCGTCAAACTCACCACGTTTAAATTTATCAAACTCTTCCAAGATTGTATCTTTAGCAAGTTCAAATTTATCTGCTGATACACCACTTAATACAAAGAGATAACCATTTTTACCATCTAATTGTGAATGGATTGAATAGGCTAGACTTTGTTTTTCACGTACTTCATTAAATAAAACGGATGATGGGTCCCCACCAAACATCGTATTTAATACTACTAATGCATAATAATCTTGTGCCCCAAAACGCGTTGGAAAGCGATAACCCATATTTAATTTTGCTTGATCCACTTCATCCTCTTCAACAATATATTGTGGTTCTGAGTTTGAATCCATTAAATACGGTTCATTAGATTGCGTCATTTCAAATGGTTTAATTATAAATTTCGATTTGATTAATTGCTTAACCTCTTGTTCATCTACATTGCCAACAACATAAACCGAACATTGATCATTGTTAATCATATTTTGATATGTATGATATAAGCTTTCAGGTGTAATTGTATTTATTTTCTCAATTTGCCCTGTCGCTAAGTAGCGATACGGTTCATCTTTAAACATGTATTTTAATAAATTTAAAAATGAATATTGCGCCTTATTATCGATAATAGCTTCAATTTTTTTAGTTAGTAAAGATTTTTCTTGATTAACAAATGTTTCGTTAAACGCACTATTTTCAATGAGTGGTTTATTGATTACTTCATATAAGACATTCAATCCTTTTTCAAAAAGTGGTGTTGAATCTTTGAGGTAACGTTCATTAACAATTTCTAATGAGATAGTGATCACATGTTTATCTTTAAATTTAGAAACAAAACTATGTATGTAAGCACCATATAATTCTGACAGTTGTTTACTAAACGCTTTATCAGTTGACCATTTTTGTGTAGCACGAACTAATAATTTACTAAGTAAAGATCGTGCTGTGATGGTTTCGTAATCTAAAGGTGCCATAAATTTGAAAGTAATCATAGTTGTCTTAAATTTATCTGTAGGTAACACATCGATATGTATGTGTTGGTCTTGATTGATTTGTTGTTCTAACACATTCATCCACACTCCTTAATATCAAATCTATATTTTTGTACGTGTCAGTTTAAATTTAACTAAACTGCTCTTCACATAATTTAAAGAATATAAAATAGGTTTACCCAATTCATCATAGTGTACAACCTTTAATAGCATTAAACCTTCATGTGGAGAAGCGTTCAGAATATCAGAAATATGTGGCTCATAACTAATTGCTTCAACTTCTGTTTCAGCAGAAGCAACTTTATGACCGGTATTCGTCTCAATTGCATTTAGCATGGAACCATCACTGATTTGATAATCAGTACAGGTAAGATAATTTTTTGAAATTTTATCCAAACAATAAATAACTGGCTGATGATTTGCAGTGCGTAGACGCTCGATAATTGTAATTGGTTGTTTATCTTCAATGCCTAACATTTGTGCATCTAATATGGAGGCAGGTTGTTCCTCTAAACTCAAATATTCAGTTCCTGAGTGGTAACCTGCTTCTTGAATCATATCGTTAATGCTGAATAATTTATTTAATGGATAGAAGAAGGGGTGTAATGACTTTACACTTGGTCCTTCTTCAAAGTTATCAGTCAAAACTTGTTCAGTAATGAGTTCACCAATTGCATCATAGACATCGTCTGTTTTCACATTCAATTCTCTGGCAATAGATAAATTGCTAGGTAGTTTATCACCAGGTTTTAAAGATTGTTCTTTAATTTGCTTAAGAATATACTCCTTAACTTTAAAAGCTGCATTTGTCTCTGTCATCATTTACACCTCTTCATCATCTAAATTTACTAATACTTGTCTTGGTTTACTACCTTTTTGCGGTCCGATAACTTGGTTTCGTTCTAAATCATCCATTAATCTAGAAGCACGATTATAGCCAATTCTAAATTGGCGCTGTAATAGCGACGTACTTGCTTTTTGCTGCTCAATAACAAATATATAGGCATCATCATATAGAGCATCTTCACTCTTCATTTCTGATTTGTCTACAGGTGCATCTGGTTCCATTTCTTTCACGTAATTCGCTTTTTGTTGTTCAACAACATAATTAACAACATCTTGAACTTCTTGGTCACTTAAGAAAGCACCTTGTACACGCGTTTGAGATGACTCTCCATTACCTACATAGAGCATATCACCTTTGCCGAGTAGCTTTTCGGCTCCACCAGAGCCAATAATTGTTCTAGAGTCAGTTTGAGAACTTACGGCAAATGCAATACGTGAAGGAATGTTGTTTTTAATAATACCAGTGATTACATCTACTGATGGTCTTTGTGTTGCAACGATTAAATGAATGCCTGCTGCTCTGGCCATTTGAGTAATACGTTGAATGGCATTCTCAACTTCTTTACCTGCAACCATCATCAGATCAGCTAATTCATCTACAATAACTACGATATATGGTAATTCTGCTTGTTTCTCATCGAGTTCTTCATTTTGACGTCGTATAAATTTATTATACCCTTCAATGTTACGTGTAGACGAATGTTGGAATAAATCATAGCGTCGTTCCATTTCTGCCACTACCTTTTCTAAGGCTTGAGAGGCTTTATGTGGATTGGTCACTACTGGTATTAGTAAATGTGGCACCCCATTATACACATTTAATTCTACCATCTTAGGGTCAATCAACATGAGCTTAACCTCATGTGGTTTAGCGTTTAATAGAATACTAGTAATAATACCGTTAATACATACAGACTTACCACTACCTGTTGAACCGGCGACAAGAAGGTGTGGCATTTCATTCAATTGAATTGTCATTGGTTCACCAGAAATATCTCTACCAAGACCTACTTCTAATTTGTTACTTGCTGGAAATTTAGATTCAAGCACTTCCTTAAGGGTAACTAATGAAATCTTATCATTTGGCACTTCAATGCCTACTGCTGAACGTCCAGGTATTGGCGCTTCAATACGTACATCTTTTGCTGCTAATGCAAGTGCAATATCATTATGTAAGTTCACAATTTTGCTTACTTTAACGCCTTGAGCAGGTTGAATTTCATATTGTGTTACGGCTGGCCCAATTTTAATCTGTTTCACTTTAGCATTAACACCAAAGTTTTTCATTGTAGATTCAAGTATTTGGCCTTTACGTTGAACTTCAGCCTTAGACGTTGTTTGTTGTTTAGATGGCTGATTAAGTAATGATAATGGCGGAATGTGATATGCAGCATTAGCCTCTTCTCCCGCTTCAGAAATTGAACCGTTCATTTGATGATCATTATTAGAAGCTGAATCTGACTTTGTATTATGATGTTGATAGTTGTCGTTATTTTGATTTTCTTCTTTAGCATGATCTTCGTTATTAATACCAAATTGTCTTTTCTTGCGCTTGTTAACAGGAGGTTGTTTATTTTCTTGCGACTCACTATGACCATAAATAGGAATGTCTTCCGGTTCTGGATTAACTTCTGGAAAATCACTTACATCTTTAATTTGCTCTGACTCAAGTTGTTCTTGTTCAAATTCATTTTGTCTTTGACGCTCACGCTCTGCTTCTTTTTCACGTTGGCGCGCTTCTTTTTTGAGTTTATTTTGTGCTCTTTTTTCTTTCAAATTAGATGACGCACTTTGACTCGAATTTTTCATTTTATCAATTAAAGATTTGACAACATCTCTATGTCTAAGTTTAAGCAATAGTATAATACTTGAACTTAATAAAACTAATGTGAGGATGATGACACCTGCAATGGAAATAAGTGGAATAAATATTTTAAGTAAATAGAATCCTATTAAACCACCACCGAAATTTGGAAAATGACTATGTTCATAAGCCTTATATACATAAGATAGAACTGGCTCTCTTTGAGATACCGCCCCTTTTTGAAAATGGTAAATAATTTGTGTTGTAATCAATAACACAAATTGTAGCGATATCAATCCGAAAGTACGTCTTGTCTTAGGGAATTGCTTTTGCATTGCAATATAAACCGTAATTAAACTGAGTAATATGTATGTTAAATAGCGACTCATTCCAAACAAATAATTGAAAAAGCTATCTATCATTCGACCCACAATGCCTAATTGGAACATTCCTAAAATCGACAAAATGACTATTATGATTGCAATAACATAGCGTAAAGAACTGTCCTTCTTCTGTTGCTTTTTTTTAGTCGATTTACGGGTTGTTGCGCCCTTTTTACGGGTTGTAGTTTTTTTCTTAGTTTGTGGCAAAATCGTACACCTTCTTTATTTCTCACTTAGTAACTCTTTGTAAAACATCTAATTCTCATTTTTCCGATATGTATTATTAATATTTTTAAAAGTACGAAAGAGGTTGGAACAATACATACCACATTTAGACTCAAAGTGTCATAAAATAAAGTGAATAATTAAGGCTATTCTCAAACGTTGCCTTTAAAATTATTACACAACTGTGATGTTGTCCCGACCTCTTTTTGATTGAATATATCTTATATTTCAGAAATGACTGGTATAATCATTGGACGACGTTTCGTACTTTCAAATAGCAATTTACTGATTTGATCTCGCATATTTTGTTTAATGTCAGACCATTCAATACGTTTTTCTTGAAGACCTGCTTCAACAATTTCACGAACCTTTTCTTCTGCTTCCTTCATTAATTCTTCACTTTCACGGACATATACAAATCCACGTGATTGAATTTCTGGACCAGCAGCAATTCGTCTGTTTTTCGGATCCAATGTAACAACTGCGATAAAAATACCGTCTTCTGCAAGTAAATGACGATCTCTTAAAACGATATTACCAACATCTCCTACACCGATACCATCGATGAGAATATTGCCAGAATTAACTTTTTCGTTTAATACCATGTCTTTACCGTCGTAGTGTATAACGTCACCTTTTTCAACTAAGAAAATTTTCTCCGGTGCTACGCCAGTTTCATTAGCTAATTTAGCATGTGCAATCTGCATTTTAAATTCACCTTGAACAGGGATAAAGTATTCAGGTTTCATGATATTAATCATCATTTTTAATTCTTCCATGCAACCATGACTAGATGCATGAATTTTTTTATTATTAGGAATAATATATGCACCTGCACGCACTAATTCATTTAATGTATCAGCAATAATTACTTCCATATTCGCTGATGCAGTAATCGCTAAATATACAGAATCTCCTTCTTCGATATTCATAATTTTATGCTTATGTTGCGCCATTTGACTCAATGCCTCGATAGGTTCGCCTTCCATACCAGTAGCTATAATTACGACTTCATTTTTAGGATAATTTCCTACTTCATTAATTGGAATTAGTAAGTCTTTAGGAATATCAAAATATCCCATTTTACGTGCAATATTAAAAGAACTTTCTAATGAACGACCTAAAAATGAAACTTTACGGTTCAATTTACTTGCTGTATTTAATACTTGTTGAATTCTAATAAAATTAGAAGCATAACAAGATACAATTAAACGACCTTTCACTTTCGCAAACGCATCATAAATATGCGATTCAATTACATTCTCAGGTGTATTATAGCCTGGTTTCTCAGCTTCTGTAGAATCACTAATTAATGCGAAGACACCCTCTTCACCAATTTCAGCCATACGTTTGATATCAGGTGCATAGTGTCCTTGTAAACTTTGGTCAAATTTAAATTCACCAGTATATACGATAGAACCGTATGACGTGTGAATGCAAATACCTAAACTATCAGGAATACTATGTGTAGTATTAAAGAACGTAATATTAACATTTTTAAATCGCATAACTGAATCGTGATTAACTGTATAATAACGAACTTTCTTCTTAACGTTACGAGACTTCATATTTTCTTTAACAAGCGCTAACGTTAATTTAGAACCATACACAGGTGCATCAATTTGTTCTAAAATATAGCTAACCGCACCGATAGCATGTTCATGACCATGGCTTAAAAAGATTCCTTTTAATTTATCTTTATTATCAATGACATATTGGATGTCAGGAATAACGATATCTACACCTAACATTTCATCTTCTGGGAACATTAACCCCGCATCTAACATAAACATTTCATCGTCTACTTCAACGATATACATATTTTTTGCGATTTCGCCCACACCACCAAGTGGGATGATACGAATATCGTCATTCTTTTTTTTCACTAAACTCAAAATGTTACCTCCTATTATAAAAATCCCCGTCCATATAAACTCATAATTTATTATAATTTAATTTATGTTGGATGTACACTATTAAAGTGTTTCTCAGGGCATTATAGTCATGATTGAATTTAGTATTTAATAAAAAAATAGGGATTGATTTATTAAATCGCGCAAAACAAAAGAAAGTGGGACAGAATTTTTCTTAAATTCGTGTCCCACCCTCGTATGGATGACTAGAACAGAGAAAAATTTGATCTAAATGCCTTCTCAGTTCTGTCAGCTACTTTAATTTGCAAAATAGCATTATTATATTTTTTATATCCTAGACTCTCATACTAGTAAAATAACAGTTATTGACTAAGTTAAACATGCGTTTCTAACAAGCGCTTTACTGTTTATTTATTTTCATCTAATACTTTGTGAGATGCGTTAACGCGACCTTGTTTATCAATTTCAGTAATTTTAACTTCGATTTTATCTCCAATACTCAATACATCTTCTACTTTATTAATGCGTTCTTTTGAAATTTGAGAAATGTGTAGTAATGCATCTTTACCAGCAAATAATTCAACGAATGCTCCATATTTTTCAATACGTTTAACTTTTGCGTTATAAACTTGACCTACTTCAGCCTCACGTGTAATTTCTTCAATAATTTCACGCGCACGATTGATCATGTCTTGATCAACTGCACCAATAAAGATTGTACCATCTTGCTCAATGTCTAATTTAACACCAGTTTCATCGATGATTTCGTTAATTTTCTTACCACCTGGTCCAATAACGTCTCTAATCTTTTCAGGTTTAATATGCATGATTTCCACTTTAGGTGCATAAGCACTTAGTTCTTTACGTGGTTGATCAATCGTTTGTAGCATGTGATCCATAATTGCTAAACGACCTTGTCTAGCTTGCTCTAAAGCCTCTTCAATGACTTCACGTGTTAAACCGTCAATTTTAATATCCATTTGAATCGCAGTGATACCATCTTTTGTACCAGCCACTTTGAAATCCATATCGCCTAATGCATCTTCCATGCCTTGAATATCTGTAAGTATTGTATAACTATCTTCTCGTGTTACTAACCCCATAGCTATACCAGCAACAGGTGCTTTAATTGGCACACCTGCATCCATTAAAGCTAATGTTGAACCACAAATAGATGCTTGTGATGATGAACCATTAGATTCTAATACTTCACTTACAATACGAACAGTATATGGGAATTCAGATGTATCTGGAATAATGTATTTTAATGCTCTTTCACCTAAAGCACCATGTCCAATTTCTCGACGACCTGGTGCTCTCACTGGACCAGTTTCACCTACTGAGAAATTAGGGAAATTATAATGATGCATGAAACGTTTTTCTTGTTCTGGTCCTAAACCATCAATTAATTGATAATCGCCTAAGGCACCCAATGTGAGCACAGATAAAGCTTGTGTTTGTCCACGTGTGAACAGCCCTGAACCATGTGCACGTGGTAATAATCCAACTTCTGATTCAAGCGGTCTAATTTCATCTGGTTTTCGTCCATCTGGTCTAATCTTTTCATCAGCGATAAGACGACGCACTTCTTCTTTAACTAAATCATTTAAAATTGCATAAACTTCATCAATTAACAATTCATTCTCAGGATCTGCTTCGTCAATAAATTCAGTTGCAATCTCAGCTTTTAACATGTCTAAATTTTCATCACGTTGTTGCTTATCAAAAGTCAAAACAGTTTCTTTTAGACCTTTTTCTTCGGTTAATGCTTTAACTCTTGATACTAATGCTTCATCACGTTCTACAGGAACGAATTCTTTCTTAACTGGTTGAATGTGTGCTATCACTTCTTCTTGGAATGCTACTAAACGTTTGATTTCGTCATGACCAAAGAAGATAGCTTCTAACATTTCTTTCTCAGTTATTTCGCTTGCACCAGCTTCTACCATGTTTACTGCCTCTTTATGTCCAGCAACTTCTAAATCTAGGCGCGAAACTTCTTTCTCTGCAACGGTAGGATTAATGACATATTTACCATCAACATAACCTACGTTCACACCAGCAATTGGTCCTTGGAATGGGATGTCTGAAACACTTAATGCCATTGAAGAACCTATCATTGCTGCCATTTCTGGTGAACAATCTGGGTCTGCACTAAGCACCGTGTTCATAATTTGAACATCATGACGGTATCCTTTTGGGAATAGTGGTCGAATCGGTCTATCGATTAGACGTGCTGTTAATGTTGCTTCATCCCCTGGACGACCTTCACGTTTTTTAAATCCTCCTGGAATTTTACCAGCAGCATACATTTTTTCTTCATAGTTAACTGTTAATGGGAAAAAGTCACCATCACGTGGTTCTTTAGATGCAACGGCAGTTGATAATACGACAGTATCTCCGTAGCGTACTAGCACTGCACCATTAGCTTGTTTAGCTAGTTGCCCTGTCTCAATCGTTAACGATCTTCCAGCCCACTCAGTTTTAAATACCTTTTTTTCTTGAGACATTATGAATCTCCTCTCTGAAATCTATTAACTACATCATATCATTTATTTTTAAAATTTTATATTAGTGTTTAATATTAAACGATAAAAAAAGGAAAGTACCAAACTAAATGGTGCTTTCCTCTTAATATATTAGAATTAACGACGAATACCTAATGATTTAATTAATTCACGGTAACGTTGAATATCTTTACTACGTAAGTAGTTTAATAAGTGACGACGACGACCTACCATTTTTAATAATCCACGACGTGAATGGTGATCTTTTTTGTGTTCACGTAAATGTTCGTTTAATGCAGCGATTTCTGCAGTTAAAACAGCGATTTGTACTTCTGGTGAACCAGTGTCAGTTTCGTGCACGCGATATTCTTTGATAATTTCGTTTTTACGTTCTTGTGTAATTGCCATAATTAAATTCCTCCTAAATTTGTATACACCTTAATCTGAGCTAGGCGTCGGAGTCTCAACCCGCCAAGATAAAGGAATAATAGTAGTGAATTCCATTTCTTAGAACTCAACTTTAGATATTATACGATACATCATCACCAAAATCAACCGATAGTAGGTATTTAGCTTTTTCTTTATCATTGTTCATTTGTTCAACTAAAGGATCGATACCATCGAATTTCACTTCTGGTCTCAAGTAATGATGCCAATATACTATGACACGCTCACCATATATATTGTCATTAAAATCAAAAATGTTAACTTCAATTACTACTTCAGCTTTTGATGGGTCATGGAAAGTAGGTTTCACACCAACATTAGCGACACCACGATAGATTTTATTTTCGGCACCAATTGCCATACTTACAGCGTAAACACCTTTTTTAGGTAATACATAGTCATCACTTGGTTGAACATTTGCGGTTGGGAATCCAATAGTACGACCTCGTTTTTCCCCTTGTACTACTGTTCCTTTAATTCTGTAAAGATAACCTAATTGCTCATTGGCTTTTTTTAAATTACCTTCTTTTAAAGCTTCCCTAATCGCTGTAGTAGAAATTTTTTCGGTTTCCATCTCTTGTTTACCAACAATGGTTGTGCTAAATTCATTCATTTCATTTAATACAGACATGTTACCTTTTCCGAATTTACCATATGTAAAATCAAATCCAGCAACTACTTCTTGCACATGATTATTAATAATATAATCTTGGACAAATTCTTCTGCGGTTACACTCGCAAAGCGTGATGAAAAATTGATTACAATACAATAATCTACATCATGTTGTTCAATCATCTCAAGTTTATCTGAAAGTGGTGTTAAATAGTCCGTACGTTTACGTTCTGGATTTAACACGACAGAAGGGTGAGGATCAAATGTTGTAACTGCCTTTTTTAGATTTCGCGCTGCAGCACGCTCATCCAACGCTTCGAACACTTTATGATGACCACGATGCATGCCATCAAAAAAGCCAAATGCCATCGCAACGTCTTCTTTTATCAATTGATCTTCTTGAATTGGATGGGTTACTTCTATCACTTTCATAACTTTTGACTCCTTTAATTAAATACTTTTTTAGGTTTAATTTCATATTTTTTATCTGGATGTTGAACATAAATTGCCATTACTTTCTGAGTTTCAGAATCAACAAAAACTAATTGTTCATCAATGATTTGATTAAAAAGTCTTTTATTAAACTTTTGTCCATTTAATATTCTTTTTTTCATATTCTCATCAGAAATGTTGATTTTCGGCAAACTTTTCAAACCATATTCTATAGGAAAAAGCTGCGATTGTAATGCGTCTTGCTCATGTAATTGAGAAATTTGCTCTAATGTGAGACTATCCTCAACATCAAAACCACCTGAATTCGTTCGCGTTAATAAAGACATGTGTGCCGGATAACCTAATTGTTTACCGATGTCCGTAGCGAGTGTACGAATATAAGTTCCTTTACCACATTTCACCTTAATATTAAAATGACATTTCTTATTTTCAAATTGGAGATCAGATGTACGCTCAATTAAATCAATTTTCACTTGACGCACTGGCCTTTCAACTGTTTCACCATTTCTTGCGTATTCATATAACTTTTTCCCATTGACTTTAACAGATGAATACATGGGTGGAATTTGTTCTATAAGGCCTTCAAAAGTTCTCAAAACGTCATCTATGTCGGTTGTATTAACCTCATTTTCAAGAACCTCAACTTTATCTATAACTTCACCCGTCTGGTCTTCAGTAGTAGTACTTTCTCCTAATGTAATGGTCGCATGATAGGATTTACCCATGTCCATGACGTAATCACTTACACGTGTTGCAGGACCAATACATATAGGCAATACACCTGACACTTCAGGATCTAAGGTTCCAGTATGACCAATCTTCTTAGTTTTTAAAATCTTTCTTAGTTTGAAGACGACATCATGACTCGTCAATCCACGTTCTTTATAAACGGGTAAAATACCGTTATACATTTTTTCACGTCCTTCATTTTAACTACCTCTATGTATCATAACTTATCTGACTGAATATGTGTTATGAAAATTAATTGTTATAACTTAAATTGACTTAGCAAATCACACTTTTCACTTACTATCAATATTCCCTTGAAACTCAAAATGAGACGGGAGTGGAACATCATTCGATTTGAATTTATTGTCCCACCCCCGTATAGGCGACGATTATTTTGAATAGCTTAAAAATTAGTGTTTATTCTATTTCTCGTTCAATTTATATTTGTAATGTTAATAAAATAACAAAGTATATTGCTATAACTTAGTTAATAGACAATTATCTATCTTGCTTATGCAAATCTTGAATCATTTTCTCAATTTTATTACCATACTCAATTGATTCATCATATTCAAAGAATAATTCTGGAATAATTCGTAGTCTCATTCTTGAACCTAATTCAGATTTAATGAATCCTTTCGCTTTATCTAATGCTTTAAATGTATCATTAACCTCTTTTTCACTACCTAACACAGTAAGGTACACTTTGGCTTGTGATAAGTCGTTTGTTAATTCAACATCTGTAATTGTGATAAAGCCCACTCTAGGATCTTTAACTTTATTATTTACGATATCCATAATTTCTTTCTTCATTTGTTCGCCAACGCGTTCTGCTCTCATGTTACTCATGGATATTTCACCTCTTTAAAAAATTTGTCTTTTCATTATACCCTTATAACTATGCTCGTAAAGACATAGAAACTAAATTTATCATAAAATTTATTCATTATTTTATTATATCTTATTAGCGCTAAAAACAAAATTTCTAATGTTCATTATCAATTGAAATCGTTGTATTTTTGCTTCCTTTAATATCCTTTAATCGTTTTTGACCATAAATTTTCTCAAATTTATCATAAAGTGGATTCTTCCAAGTGTGGCCTTCAAAATCTTTATATTCAGAAACAATAAACTTATATGTTTCAATATCTTTATCATCTTTTAAATTAAATATTTCTTTCTTACTATCTCCATGGCCGGTCAAATTAATTTCTTCATCTACGTAATTGTTAATATAAGAATCACCACTAAGAGCCATAGCAAACTCAGGTTTAACCGGTAAACCGTTTTTGTCCCATGCTGCTACTGCTACAGTCACTTCTTTAATATCTTTATTACTCTCATTTACTATAATTGGATTTAATTGATCAAACGCACGTACATATCCATCATTAGTGTCTTTATCAATAAACTTTACTGTCCCGACGTGCACATCTTGATTATTTAATTTTTTATCAAGTGATGTTGCATTATATGAAGTTAACATTCCACCTTCTTTTCCAGCTTTTACAGAATTACATCCTGATAATAGTATAACCCCACTCAAGCAACAGCCTATTGTTAAATTTGCAAATTTTTTCATAGTTTTCCCCTTTGAAATCTCAAATTTTTCATTTTTATAATGAATATATAATATCAAATTTTTCATTTTTATTACTATATAACTTTTTCTTATTTATTTACTTTTTTATCTTAAAATATAAATAGATAAGAAAGTTTTAAAGTGATTTTCTATTTTGGGATTTGAGAACTTAGATTTTGTCTATGCATAAAGAAGCATTTTGTCGAGACTGTTTTTTAGAAGCATTAATTTCATGAAAATAAACACACTAGTACTTAAGTAAGTAAATCTAAAAGGATAATGAAATGTAGTTGAACGCGAGCTCCAATATAAAAAATCTTGAAAAGAGATTTCACAAACTAAGCAAGTTGGGCAAGCGCGCCTATCATACGAGGTATTGTAAAATGAAAAAGCCAGTAAATGAATTTATAAAAACTCATTTACTGGCTATATTGATGAAATTATGTCCCAGACTCAGTCCACTTCATAACTCATCGTTTTATCTTTCGATTTCAACCATCTCGAATGCTTCGATAATGTCGCCTTCTTTAATATCATTGAATTTTTCAATTGTGATACCACATTCATAACCTTGGGCTACTTCTTTAGCATCATCTTTGAAACGTTTCAATGTGTCTAATTCACCTTCGAATAACACAATTCCGTCTCTAATAATACGTACACCTGCGTTACGAGTAATCTTACCTTCTGTAACATAACTGCCTGCAATTGTACCAACTTTAGACACTTTAAATGTTTGACGTACTTCAGCTTGTCCGATAACTTGTTCTTCAAATTCAGGATCAAGTAAACCTTTCATAGCTGATTCAATTTCTTCAATAACGTTATAAATAACACGATGAAGTCTCATATCAACATTTTCTGCTTCTGCAGCACGTTTAGCACCAGCGTCAGGACGCACATTGAAACCAATGATAATACCATTTGACGCATTAGCTAATGTAACGTCTGATTCATTAATTGCACCAACTGCCGTATGAATAATACGCACGTTAACGCCTTCAACATCAATCTTCATAAGAGAAGCGGCAAGTGCTTCAACTGAACCTTGAACGTCACCCTTGATAATAACATTAAGGTCTTTCATTTCACCTTGTTTCATTTGTTCGAACAAATTATCTAATGATACATTTTTGCTTTCTTGACGTTGTTGAATAACGCTAGCTTCATGGCGCGCTTCACCAATACGACGCGCTTGTTTCTCATCTTTGAAGACAACGAAGCGGTCCCCAGCTAATGGTACATCATTAATTCCTGTAATTTCAACAGGCGTAGAAGGACCAGCTGATTTAATTCTTTGGCCCAAATCGTTAACCATTGCACGAATTCGTCCAAATGTATTACCTACTACGATAGAATCTCCGACGTTTAAAGTACCATTTTGAACTAATAATGAAGCGGCAGGACCACGAGATTTATCTAATTCTGCTTCAATTACTGTACCAATCGCTTGTTTATTAGGATTCGCTTTTAATTCTTGCACTTCAGCAACTAAACCAATCATTTCTAATAAATCATCAATACCGTCACCACTTAATGCTGAAAGTGGAACAAAGATTGTTTCACCGCCCCAATCTTCAGGAATTAAACCATATTCTGTTAATTCTTGCATTACACGATCAGGGTTTGCAGTTGGTTTATCAATTTTATTCACTGCTACAATTGTAGGAACATTAGCTTCTTTAGCATGGTTAATTGCCTCAATTGTTTGTGGCATTACACCATCATCGGCTGCAACAACTAAAATTGTAATATCTGTTACTTGCGCACCACGCGCACGCATTGTAGTAAATGCTGCGTGTCCTGGCGTATCAAGGAATGTGATTTTTTTGCCTGCATTTTCAATTTGATAAGCACCGATATGTTGTGTGATTCCACCCGCTTCTCCTGCTGTTACTTTAGTGTGGCGAATTGAATCAAGTAATGTTGTTTTACCATGGTCAACGTGTCCCATAATAGTAACTACCGCTGGACGTTCAATTGCATCAGAATCATCTTCTTCTTCATCAAAATAAATTGATAAATCTTCTTCGTTCACTACGACTTCTTTCTCTAGTTCAACACCATAATCGTCGGCAATTAATTCTAATGTTTCTTCATCTAACGCTTGGTTAATATTGGCAACAATACCTAATAAGAATAACTTTTTAATAATTCCTGCTGATTCAATATTAAGTTTATCAGCTAATTCGCCAACTGTGATACCTTCTTCATATGTGATTTTAGAAGGCATTTCTTTTGGTTCTGCTGCCGGCTTATTGTTTTTGTTACCTTTATTATTTTTATTGTTTTTGTTATTCTTGTTGTTTTTATTATTTTTGTTATTGCCTTTGTTATTGTTATTTTTGTTGTTATGATTGCCTTTTTGATTCACGTTACCTTTGTTATTTTGTTTATTATTTTTATTATTGTTATTGTTTTGTTGTTTTTGGTGATTATTTTGAGTGTTTTGTTTCGTATCATTACCACTTTCTTGTGGTTTAAACTTTTTATCAAGCGATTTAATTTGATCGTCCTCTAACGCTTGCATATGGTTAGAAACTTCAACATTCATACTTTTTAACTCATCTATAATCTCTTTACTCTTTACATTTAATTCTTTCGCATATTCGTAAATTCTTTTTTTACTCATATAATCACTCCTTACAATATTCATCTATCATCGACGTAAGCTTAGACGCAAACCCAGAGTCTATAACTCCTATGTTTACACGTTCCGACTTACCTAAAGATTGTCCTAATTCTGCTCTTGTACTAAAAATCCTAAATGGGACATGATACGTTTCACATTTATTTTTTATATTTTTCAAAGTGTTTTCTGAGGCATCCGATGCCATGATAACAAGTTTAATATTATTTTTCTTAATCTCAGTAAGCAATACAGATTCGCCAGATTTCACTTTACGCGCTCTCATTGCTAAACCTAAAAAATTTAAAATTTGTTCTTTATTCATTTAGGAATCTCTTCTCTATAAATCAAACGTATAATTTCTTTATAAACAGGGTCTAGCTTTTCAGAATCTGCATTAAAATATCTTTCAAGTACGCCCTTTTCTTGAGCTGCTTCTACACTTTGTACATCTTTTGAAACATAAGCGCCTCTACCTTGTTGTTTGCCAGTACCATCAGCAAAAATGTCGCCTTCTTTGTTAATTACAACGCGAATCATATCTTTCTTGGGACGCATTTCATTTGTAATAATACATTTGCGCATTGGAATCTTTTTCTTCTTCACTTAATTACTCACCCCAATTATTTGCTTATACGTCTTTGTCTTCACTGTCTACTTCATCAGTATTTTCAGAAGGTTCATCGATTTCTGCTGCTAATTCTGCAGTAGTTAAATTCGATTCTTCTAAATCAACATCATCAATTTCAATATCTTCATCATTAGAATCAGATAAAACAATATCATCTGCTAATGCTTCTGATTCAATCACAGGGTAAATTCCCGCTTCGCGCGCATCAGTTTCAGATTTAATGTCAATTTTCCATCCAGTCAATTTCGCAGCTAATCGTGCATTTTGACCTCTTTTACCAATAGCTAATGATAATTGATAGTCAGGAACAACAACAACAGTAGATTGATTGTCTTCGTCAACGATAACTTCTAATACTTGTGAAGGACTTAAAGCATTACGTACAAATACTTTTGGATCTTCATTCCATTGAACAATATCAATTTTTTCTCCACCAAGTTCTTCAACTACAGCTTCAACACGCGCACCTTTAGCACCTACACATGCGCCTACTGCATCAATGTCTGGATTATCAGAATAAACACTAATCTTAGAACGATCACCGGCTTCACGAGCTACTGATTTTACAATCACTGTACCATCATAAATTTCAGGTACTTCTTGTTCAAATAAACGTTTTAATAAGCCAGGATGACTTCTAGAAACATAAATTTGTGGTCCTTTAGTTGTTTGTTCTACTTTGTTAACATAAACTTTGATGCGTTCGTTAGGAATATATTTTTCATTTGGACTTCTTTCAGCTTCAGATAAAACCGCTTCAATTCTCCCTAAATTTACATATACATAACGATGATCAACTCGGTCGATAACACCTGTTAAAATATCGTCTTCTTTGTCAATAAATTCAGTGTATAAAATTTCTCTTTCCGCATCACGTAATCGTTGCATTACAGCTTGTTTAGCTGCTTGTGCACCAACACGGCCAAAATCTTTTGGTGTAACATCTTCTTCGTAAATATCGCCAACTTCATAAGCTGGATTTTTAACGAGTGCAGTACTTAAATCTACTTCATCTCTATCATCAAATACTTCTTCGACAACATCTTTACGTGCAATAACTTTGAATGTACCTTCATCCATATTTAACTCTACACGTACGTTTCTAGCACTATCATAGTTCTTTTTATATGCAGTAATTAAAGCTGCTTCAATCGCATCAATTAATACTTCTCTTGGAATTTTCTTTTCTTTTTCTAAATATTCAGTTGCTAATAAAAGTTCATTACTTGCCACAATTATTCCTCCTCATCACGTTAAATCATAACAGCGTGACGTGCTTTTGCAATTTTATTTCTTGGTATTTCAATTTGTTTTGTTTTAGCTTTCTCTTTAACTTCCATAGTAATTACATCATCATTAACAGCTTTTAAAATACCGAGCCATTCTTTACCGCCTTCAATTGGCGCATATAATGATACAAACACTGGTTTTTCAATTGCATTTTGATAATCTTTTTCTTTTTTTATTGGACGTTCTGCACCCGGTGATGCAACGTCTAAGTAGTACATTTCTGGAATTGGATCATTTTCATCCATTACTTCGCTGATTTTTTCAGAGGCAAGTGTGCAATCATTTAAATCGACACCGCCTTCTTTATCAATTGAGATTCTTAAGAAATGATCTTTCCCCTCTTTAGTGTATTCAACTTCTACTAATTCAAAATTCAATTCGTCTAAAACAGGAGTTATGATTGTTTCTACTTCCTCAGTGATTTTACTCATACAGGCCTCCTTTTTCGGCAAATAGAAAAGAGCGGGTATATGCCCACTCTTTCTGCCTGAGTCTAATTTTTTACGCACAATAAGTATATCACACTTTAATTCCTTAAACAAATGTATACTAACTGTGTCAATAGGATTGACGAAATGAAATCAAATGTTCACAACATAAGTTCGTTTACATATCAAAGATAGATAACTGTGCTTTGTCTGGTAGGTCAGGTAACGAACCTAAATCATCAAGGTACTCGATGATTTTTTGAGATAATCCAGCTTTCTTATTTAAATCTTCTTTAGATAAGAAAGGACCATCTTCTCGTGCTTCTACAATACGTTTAGCAACATTCTCTCCAAGTCCAGGCACAGAAATAAATGGAGGGATTAACGTATCTCCTTCAATAATAAAGTCAAATGCCTGACTTTTCTCGAGACTAATCGGTTGCATACGGAAACCACGGTGCGCCATTTCATTCATGATTTCTAACACAGTAAGCACATCTTTCTCTTTTTTACCGAGGTCCATGTATCTAGAATACATATCTTTCACTGTATTCTTAATACTTTCTTTATCTTTAATCATTGTAATCAAATCAAAGTCTGAAGCACGAATTGTAAAGTATGCTGCGTAATAATAAAGTGGATGATGCACTTTAAAGTATGCAATTCTCACTGCCATTAATACATATGCAGCCGCATGGGCTTTAGGGAACATGTATTTAATTTTCAAGCAAGAATCTAAATACCAGTCTGGTACATCATTCTCTTTCATAGCGTCTATCATTTCATCAGTTAACCCTTTACCTTTTCGCACTGACTCCATCGTTTTGAAGGCCATAGAAGGTTCTAATCCTGCATACATTAAATAAACCATTATATCGTCACGACAGCCTATAACGCTTGATAAATCACAAATACCTGTTCGGATTAATTCTTGTGCATTACCTAACCATACATCGGTACCATGAGATAATCCTGAGATTTGAACTAATTCTGAAAACGTCGTTGGCTTAGTATCTTCCAACATTTGTCGAACAAACCCTGTTCCAAATTCAGGCACACCAAATGTCCCTGTCTTACAAAGAATATCTTCTTCAGTTACACCCAATGATTCCGGACTACTAAAGATTTGCATCGTTTCTTTATCATCGACCGGAATGGTCTTTGGATCTATACCAGATAAATCTTGTAGCATACGAATCATTGTAGGATCATCGTGTCCAAGTATATCTAGTTTCAACACATTATCGTGGATAGAATGGAAGTCAAAATGTGTCGTCATCCAAGAAGCACTTTGATCATCTGCTGGAAATTGGATTGGCGTGAAATCATAAATGTCCATATAATCCGGAACAACAATAATACCACCAGGGTGTTGACCGGTTGTACGTTTGACACCTGTACATCCTTTAACAAGGCGATCGATTTCAGCACCACGTTTGTGGATACCTTGATCATTTAAATAACCTTTAACATAACCAAACGCTGTTTTTTCAGCAACAGTACCTATTGTTCCAGCACGGAATACCTTGTCTTCTCCGAACAGCACTTTAGTGTAGTTATGTGCGTTAGGTTGATATTCACCACTAAAGTTCAAGTCAATATCAGGTACTTTATCCCCTTTAAATCCTAAGAACGTTTCGAACGGAATATCTTGCCCTTCTTTGATAAGATCGGCACCACAAGTACTACATTTTTTATCAGGTAAATCAAATCCTGAACCTACAGAACCATCATCAAAGAACTCACTTGTTTTACAATTAGGGCAAATGTAGTGAGGTGGGAGCGGATTAACTTCAGTAATTTCTGTCATCGTCGCCACAAAACTTGAGCCTACCGAACCACGTGAACCTACTAAATAACCATCATCCAATGATTTTTTCACAAGACGTTGAGAGATCAAATAAATAACTGAGAATCCATTCCCGATAATACTTGCAAGTTCTTTTTCAAGTCGATCAATTACAATTTGTGGTAAATCCTCACCATATAATTTTTTAGCATTTGTATAGCTTAATTCACGTATTTCTTCATTCGCACCATCCATGCGTGGTGTGAATAGCTGATCTTTAATCGGAATAACTTTATCTATTCGGTCTGCTAAGTCATTGGTGTTTTTAACTACAATTTCGTGTGCTTTTTCTTCACCTAAGAAGTGGAACTCATCTAGCATCTCATCTGTTGTTCTAAAATATGCTTCAGGTAATGTTGAGCGATTTAAAGGATTACCGGGTTGTGAGGCAATCAATATTTTACGTGCAATGGCATCATGCTCATATAAATAATGTGCGTTACCTGTTGCTAAAACAGGAATACCAGTACTTTCTCCAGCTTTCAAGATACGGTCATAGATTTCGTATAGTGTTTCTGTATCTCTAATCAGCTCTCTATCAATCAAATCTTGATAAAGTTTTGGTGGTTGGACTTCAATAAAGTCATAATACTTAGCAATTTTTTCAACTTCTGACTGATCTCTTTGCATAACAGCCGTGAATAATTCACCTTCATCACATGCAGTTCCTACCAAGATACCTTCACGATATTCATTTAATAATGATCGTGGAATTCTTGGTGTACGATAGTAATATTTAACTAAAGAAGCACTTACAATCTTAAATAAGTTTTTTAGACCTTCTTGTGTTTGAACAATTAATGTTACATGTGTTGGTCGTGCACGTTTATATGCATCCTCATTCGATAGTTTTTGGTTGATGTCTTTGTGGTTTGTTACGCCTAATTCTTTCATTTGTTGGACCATTTTAATGAAAATATATGCCGTAGCTTCAGTATCATAAATGGCTCTATGGTGCTGTGTTAGTTCTACACCATATTTTTTAGCTAAAAAGTTTAAACCGTGTTTACCATATTCAGTATTAATCGTACGTGATAATTCTAATGTATCAATGACACCATTCGTTGATGGGCCAAACCCAAGTCTTTCATATCCTGTGTCGATGAAGCCCATATCGAATGATGCATTATGCGCTACAAATATAGCGTCGCCAACCCACGTTTTAAATTCTGTTAGTACTTCATCAATTTCAGGCGCATCTGTTAACATATCATCAGTAATATGCGTTAAATTTATAATCGTTTCTGATAATTTCTCATGTGGATTACTGAAACGTTCAAATTTATCAATAATTTCTCCATCTTTTACTTTAACAGCAGCCAATTCTATAATTTGGTCATATTGGTTTGACAGTCCTGTCGTTTCAACGTCAAACACGACATATGTAGCTTCTTTAAGATCTCGGTCTGTAGGTTTATAAGCAATAGGTACTCCATCGTCTACAAGCATACCTTCCATACCATAAATCATTTTGATGCCTTTTTTTTCAGCTGCGCCATGCGCATCGGGAAATGCTTGCACGACATTATGGTCAGTAACTGCTATCGCTTTATGTCCCCATTTAGCAGCTTGATCAACATACGCACTTATGTTAGGAATGCCATCCATTTGGCTCATTGATGTATGCAAATGGAATTCTACTCGTTTTTCTTCTGCTTTATCTTGCTTTGGCGCCTTTTTGATTTCTTCAATATCAGACATCATCATAACCAAATCTCTGACAAATGTGTCTTCTTCAATACGTCCTTGAGCACGAACCCATTTACCAACACTAAGTGCCTTAAAGTGATCTAAATCGTCTTTATTTTTTCGTGTAAACATTTTAAGCACTAAAGAGTCCGTATAGTCTGTCACTTTTAATTCAACAATGTGACGGCCACTCTTCAATTCTTTAAGGTTAATATCAAATATAACACCCTCAATTGCAACTTTGAATTCTTCTTCAACAATTGACTCAATAGGTTTAATATTTTCAACTTGTATTGGTTTACCAATTTGGCATTTTTCAACATTGCTTTCGTTATTATCTTGTTGTTTCGCTTTCTCAGCTTTCATTTTTTCGATTTTTTCGGTAGCTTCACGCGCACTCTTCTCATCTTCCTCTTGAATATGCGCTTCAAGTGAGGCTAAATCATCATAAGAACTTGAGTCATCTGTTTCAAATACGACTTTATCTATATCAAAACCACATTTACGAAATGCTTTTACTAAGCTACCATTACATACTTTATCAAAGTGATTTCTTTCGATGTCATTTGAGGTCATTACTTTGAGCACATTGCCTGACATAATTAAACGTTTCTGTTTAAGCTGACCTTTCACTTTAGGCGATAGTGCAGTGTGTTCAATACAATGACCAAAATATTTAATGGCATGTTCATCTTGGTTACTTGTATCTTGAATTGTAAAATGCCAATCAACTTTGGCAATGTCTTTAAATTCTTCAGTAATTGCATTTGTAAAAATTAAATAATCTTCGTGTGATAGAAAATATGGCAATGTAATTTGAAATTCCCACGTTCTATTTTTATTTGACACATCTACTCGCGTTAATTCACCTTGTTCAATAATTGTTTGATCAAGTTGATTGGAAACTTTAATTTGGTCCGCAAGTACTTTAAATTTTTCTTGATTCGTCATTGCCATGACAGATAACCACCCTTATATTTAACTCTTTTCTCAATTTTGTTTTAACGTAAAGTGTTATGTTCTAACTACAAACTTGATATCTATTATACTACTTTGAGTGATGCATTTCATTTGCTGCGTTTAATTCTTTTAATAAAAAAGAGGCTTAGACAACTATGAAATTGTCTTAACCTCATTTCGATTAGTGCATTGATTGCTATATTAACTCAGTAATGACTTAGACGCTTAAATCATACGTCTAAGCGTTCACCATATTATAATTGACTGTATAATGTAGCGATATAGTCAATTAAATCATTTATATGAACATCTTCACTCTCACCAGTTTGACGCACTTTGACTTCGACGATACCATCACTCGCATTTTTACCTACGACAATTCGTATAGGTAAACCAATTAAATCTGCATCGTTGAATTTAACGCCTGCACGATCTTTACGGTCATCATAAAGTACATCATATTGTTGTTGCAATGTTTCATACAATTGATTACCTAATTCAAGTTGTTCATCTTTTTTAGGATTTATTGTTATTAAGTGTAAATCAAACGGTGTTACTGATTTTGGCCAAATAATACCATTTTCGTCATTATTTTGTTCGACAATAGCACTTAATGTTCTTGATACACCAATACCGTAACATCCCATGATTAATGGTTTAGCTTTACCTTGATTATCTAAGAATGTTGCGTTCATTGCTTCTGAGTATTTTGTTCCCAATTTGAATACTTGACCAACTTCAATACCTTCAGCAAATTTCGCGTCACCAGAGCCATCACTTAATGGTTCACCTTCTAAGATAAAGCGGAAATCACCATATTCATCAACATTAAAGTCGCGTCCATTATTGGCATTTACATAATGGTAGCCATTTTCATTTGCACCTACAACTAAATTATTTAAATCTTTAACAAAATTATCAGCGTAAATTTTAATTTCTTTATCATGAATTGGTCCTAATGATCCTGGACTTGCACTTAATAAATTAATAATTTCATCTTCAGTTGCCATCTCAACATGATCTGTTCCGAAGTACGCTTTAACTTTGACATCATTTAACTCATGGTGACCTCTGATTAAGAACATGATAAATTCACCATCAATTTTGAATATCATCGTTTTCACAATTTCATCCAATGGACGATTTAAAAAGTCTGCTAATTCTTGAGCAGTTTTAACATTAGGTGTTTCAATCTTTTCAAGTGGTGCAACTTCAGTATGTTTTTCATTTGGATAATATGCAACTTCAGCTTTTTCAATGTTAGCTGCATAATCACTATGTTCACTATAAACAATCGTATCTTCACCAATTTCACTTAGCGCCATAAATTCATGT
The DNA here is from genome assembly GCF_001838705.1 of Staphylococcus sp. HMSC34C02. Lineage (NCBI taxonomy): Bacteria > Bacillati > Bacillota > Bacilli > Caryophanales > Staphylococcaceae > Staphylococcus > Staphylococcus sp. HMSC34C02. The sequence goes on along the minus strand of NZ_KV838592.1, from coordinate 244,151 downwards.
GTATGATTACCGCCAATCGCACCTGAATCTGCAACTACTGGACGCGCATTAATACCAACGCGTTTGAATATACGACCGTAAGCGTTGTACATATCTTGATACGTATCATCAAGTGATGCTTCATCAGCATGGAATGAATAAGCATCTTTCATAATAAACTCTCTACCACGTAATAACCCGAAACGTGGACGCTTTTCATCACGGTATTTAGACTGAATTTGGAATAAAGATAATGGTAATTGTTTATATGACTTAAGTTCATCTCTCACGATAGAAGTGACTACTTCCTCATGCGTTGGTCCTAGTGCAAATTCACGACCATTACGGTCTTTTAATCGCATAAGTTCTGGACCATAGGCACCCCAACGACCTGACTCTTCCCAAAGTTCTGCTTGTTGAAGCGCAGGCATTAAAATTTCAACAGCATCTATACGTTCCATTTCTTCACGAATAATTTTAGAAATATTATTTAAGACACGAGAAGCGAGTGGCAAATAGCTATAAATACCACTTGTGCTTTGTTTAATTAACCCTGCTTTTAATAATAATTGATGACTTAATGCTTCTGCTTCAGCAGGTACATCTCTCATTGTTGGAATGAAAACTTTCGATTGTTTCATCACTTACTCCTCCTTAATTTATAAGAAATAACGTTGTATGTCGTTCCAAGTTACTAGAACCATGATAATTAAGACAAATATAGCACCAGCTGCTATTATCATTGTTTCAGCTTTCTTATTCACTGGTCTTCTAAAGATGGCTTCATAAAGTACGAATAAGATTCGACCACCATCAAGTGCTGGGATTGGTAACAAGTTCATTATACCTAAGTTAACACTTAACAGTGCAGTGTAATACGTTAATGCAATAACACCCTGTTTCACAACAGAATCGACATTATGATAAATACCCACTGGACCATTTAACATGTCTAAAGAAAATTGACCAGTAAATATACTTGCAATCATTGTGCCTACTGCTTTAAATATTAACGTACTCGCACTTACAAACTGATCAAACCCTAAAGCTATTGGTTTAATTAATGTATGTTCTTTTTCCGGCTGGAAGCCTAAAATGTATGTCGTTTCAGAATTTAATTTTGTTTGTTTAATTACTTGTTTCTTAGGTGTTATATCAACTGACTTGATTTGATTATCTCTTTCAAATTTTATCGTTGTTTTGTTATCTTTAATTTTATTCGCAGCAGATTGTATATCGTCAAAATCCTTTGTTTTATATGGACCTACTTGAACAATTTTATCCCCAGCTTTTAATCCTGCTTGTTGTGCAGGGTAGTTATCAGCTAATTGCGCTACTGAAGTAGTAGGTGTACCTTGGAAATAAGCTAATGCAATAAATAAAACCAAAGCCAATATAAAGTTAAACAAAGGGCCTGCAAATAATGTTAAAAATTTTGGTAATGGTTTCTTGTGTGCAAATTGGCGATGGCGTGGTGCAATTTGGATTAAGCTTCCATTTTCAACGAAATAGGCCTTCTCAGCAATGTTAAAGTGATGGCGCTCATTGTCATATGATGTAATACCTTCTATATATAAATCTTCTTTAAAGTCACATTTTTTGACTTCGATTGCTTCTATTTTTTGAAATTTATGTTGATCATCTAAAATAATATGCGTAATTTCATCTTTATCATTAAGCTTAACTTTAACATTCATGCCTGGTTCAACTGGCGGTTCTTCTAAACCATCCCCAGCCATTCTTACATATCCACCGACTGGTAATAGACGGATTGTGTATAACGTTTCATTCTTTCGGAAACTAAAGATTTTGGGTCCCATACCTATCGCAAATTCAGGACACATTATTCCAGCACGCTTAGCAAAGAACATGTGACCATATTCATGTACTGTAACCAGTACACCAAACACGATTATAAATGAGACAATAGTGATTAAATAACTCACGTGTTACACCTCAATTAAATTAATTTTCTACTTTATTCATAAGAATGATGTAGATTATCTATGATTTAGTTAAATTATTCAAGAATTTTACTTTTAATAAAAGGAGTTAAGAATTACATCATCTACTATATCTAGTCAAATGTGCACTCAATAACTCCTCAATTATAGCACTATACATTTTTCATATATAAATAAAACATTAAAATCATACTACATTTGTATTAATAAAATGTTGAGTAATGGTAAAACAAACATAAAGCTATCAAAGCGGTCTAATATGCCGCCATGACCTGGTAAAATTCGTCCAGAATCTTTAACACCAAAATGACGTTTAAATCCTGATTCAACTAAATCACCTAGTTGACCAAAAATACTTAAGATGATTGTTACTAATAATAGTAACCAAATGTTTAAATTAAAATCAACAAACCATAACATAACAATTGGTACTATTAAACTACAAATTAAGCCACCAATAAAGCCTTCGATTGTTTTATTTGGACTGATCACTGGCCACAATTTATGTTTCCCCATCAAACGACCGAAAATATAAGCCCCTGTATCAGTTAACCATACCACTAAAAATGCATAAAGTATGTAATGTAAACCATCTGAACGTGTTGCATAGAAATACATAAATCCAATGCCTACGTATGCAACTGACATCAGACAAAATGCTGCGTCCATAAAACTAAATCTATTCTTAGACAATACAGTATAACTTAATAAAATAAAACTCATTGCGATTAAACTTTTTAACTGAATATCACTAACCCAGTCACCTGCTGATTGAGGCAACATAATAATGATTAATGCTAATGCACTAAAAATGCCAGGGACTGAAAGTAATTTAATCATATTCATATTTAAGAGTTCTTTTAAAGCAATTAAAGCGAGTAAGTACGCAAACAACATGAGTGTTGTTCCACCCATTAATAAAATTGGGAGAAATATTATCAAAGCAATAATTGCGGTTAAAGTTCTAACTTTCATACGCTACTCCTTACTTAACCCTCCAAAGCGTCTTTGGCGAGATTGATATATTTTTAAACAATTTTTAAATTCTTCACCGTCAAAGTCTGGCCATAATTTCTCATTGAATATAAATTCACTATAAGAAGACTGCCAAATAAGGAAATTACTAATACGTTGTTCGCCAGAAGTACGAATTAATAATTCAGGATCTGGGTATGAATGTGTCATTAAATGCTTGGTTATCATTGATTCGTCAATATCTTTACTGCCTTGACCGTTATGTTGAAGTTCATCATAAATTGATTTCATACTTTGTACAATTTCAGCACGTCCACCGTAATTAATAGCAAATATCAATTTTAATCCTGTATTATTTTTAGTTTTTTCTTTTGCGTGTTCAATCGCTTCTATCGTCGATTTAGGAACGGCTTCCAGAAATCCAATTGTTTCAATTTGAACATTTTTTTCAATGAGTTCTGGTAAGAATGTTTTCAAAAAATTTACAGGCAAATTCATGATATAATTCACTTCATTTTCAGGTCTAGACCAGTTTTCAGTTGAAAAAGCGTATAAGGTTAAGTATTTAATGCCCAAATCACTTGCTTCTCGCGTTACCGTTTTAATCGTTTGCATACCTTCATAGTGACCTTTTATTCTAGGCATTTTACGCTTTTTGGCCCAACGTCCATTGCCATCCATGATAATCGCTACATGTTCAGGTAAATTATGTAAATCTAAATCATCGTTCTGACTGATTTTAGTCTTATTTCTTTTTATTAGCTTTTTAAACATGGTCTTTCCTCCGAGCCTGATCATCTCTATTATATTATATTAGTTATTTAAGAAATCATCTATCATTTTATCATACTCGATAATGGCATTGAATAAGCAAATGAAAAAACTGTACCAAAGTCTGAATTGGCACAGTTTAGACTAAAATAATTTATAGTAATGTATAAAGTACGCTTTAAATACAACTTACACATTATTAAATGAATTAATTTATTGTCGAACTCATTAAACAGACATAATGTCTTTTTCTTTGTCTTCTACTAATTGATCAATTTCCTTAATAGAATTATCAGTTGCTTTTTGTACATCTTCTGTTTGACTTCTTAAGTCGTCTTCAGTAATGTCTCCATTTTTTTCATCTTTTTTCAATTGGTCGTTAATATCGCGACGAATGTTTCGAATTGAAACTTTCGCATCTTCACCAATTTTCTTAACATTTTTCACTAACTCTTTACGACGTTCTTCAGTTAAAGCAGGAATTGTGATACGAATAACTTCGCCATCACTTGTAGGATTTACACCTAAGTTCGCAGCGTTAATTGCTTTTTCGATATCAGCCACTGAAGTTTTATCATATGGAGAAATAACTAATAAACGTGCTTCTGGCACATTGATACTAGCTAATTGTTGAACTGGAGTTGGAGCTCCATAATAATCAACTGTTACGCCACTTAATAAATTTGAATTTGCTCTTCCAGCACTGATATTTGCTAATTCACGTGATAAATTATCGATAGATTTACTCATTCTAGCTTTAGTGTCTTGAATAATGTCACTCATACTAATTACACCTCTAATTATTTAGTTATTAATGTACCTATTTTCTCGCCCATAACTGCACGTTTAATATTTCCTTCTTCCATAATTGAGAATACATTTAATGGAATATTATTATCCATGCAGAATGATGAAGCTGTTGAATCCATCACTTGTAATCCTTCTTGTAACATTTGGATATGTGTTAAGTGATCATACTTAACCGCATTCTTATCTACTTTAGGGTCTGCTGAATATACACCATCAACATTATTTTTACCCATTAAAATAACATCGGCTTCGACTTCTGCTGCACGTAACGCTGCAGTTGTATCTGTAGAGAAGTAAGGATTGCCAATACCTGCTGCGAAAATTACAACACGTTTCTTCTCTAAATGTCTAATAGCTCGTCGACGAATATAAGGTTCAGCTACTTGTTTCATTTCAATAGAAGTTAACACTCGAGTGTCACATTCTAATTGTTCTAAACTGTCTTGAAGTGCAAGAGCGTTCATAACTGTAGCAAGCATACCCATGTAATCCGCTGTACCACGGTCCATACCTAAGTCACTACCAGTTTTCCCTCTCCAAATATTACCGCCACCAACGATAACTGCGATTTCACAATCCATCTTAGCAACTTCAGCTACTTGCTGTGCTACACTTTTAATAATGATTGGATTAATACCAAAACCTTTGTCTCCTGCGAGTGCCTCACCACTAAGTTTTAATACTACACGTTTATATTTAGAAGTTTGCGCCATTGTTTTTTCCTCTCTATTGTAAAAATATGTAATATATACAAGTAAAGAAGACACTGACGCGCCTTCTAACATAAAGTATGACTTTATAATAGAAAACCTCAAAGGTGTCTTCTTTCTTGTAAATCCTGTCGACAGATTATTTCATTTGACCTTTAACTTCATCTGCGAAGTTTTCTTCACGTTTTTCCATACCTTCGCCTACTTCATAGCGAACGAAGTCAACAAGTTTACCACCTTTAGATTTTAAGAAAGCTTCAACTGTTTGATCTGGATCTTTAACAAAGTTTTGATCAACTGCACAAATTTCTTGAAGATATTTACGTAAACGACCTTCAACCATTTTTTCAACGATTTTTTCTGGTTTACCTTCATTTAATGCTTGTTGTTTTAATACTTCTTTTTCGTGGTTGATTTCTTCTTCTTTAACTTGTTCAGAAGAAACATATTTTGGATTGATAGCTGCGATGTGCATTGCTACATCTTTAGCAGCTTCTTCATCAGTAGAACCTTCAACTACAGTTAACACACCAATGCGTCCACCCATGTGTAAGTATGCACCAAATGCATCGTTATCAGATTTAGTTCTGATTTCGAAACGACGGATGCTTAATTTTTCACCGATTGTTGAGATTGCTTCTTTCATTCTTTCATCAACTGTTTTACCACTTGATAATTTAGTTTCTAATAAAGCATCTACTGTTTCAGCTTTGCTATCAAGAATTTGATTAGCAATTTCTTTAACTAATTCTTGGAAGCCTTCATTACGAGCTACGAAGTCAGTTTCAGAGTTGATTTCAACGATAGCAGCTTCGTTTCCTTTAACTTCAACATGTACTAAACCTTCAGCTGCAATACGGTCTGCTTTTTTAGCTGCTTTAGCGATACCTTTTTCACGTAAGTAATCAATCGCTTTATCGATGTCACCATCAGTTTCTGTTAGCGCTTTTTTACAATCCATCATACCAGCGCCAGTTCTTTCACGTAATTCTTTAACAAGTTTTGCTGAAATTGCCATTAATTATTCCTCCAATATTTCTAATTGTAATAATAGATGATACCTAAATATTACCATTAAAGTCACTATAATTTCCAATACTCTAGTTAACTTTAATTATTATTTTTTATTATTTGAAAAAAGGGCGATAAGCATTACATCTTATCACCCATTTAAACTATATCTTAGTTTGATTCAACAGTAGTATTTTCTTCAGTTGATTCTGATTCTTGAGATTCTTCTTTTTCATCTAAATTGATGTTTTGCTCTGCAGCTACTTCATCGTTAGAAACACCTTGTTGACCTTCTAAGACAGCGTCAGCCATTTTACCAGTTAATAATTTAACGGCACGAATAGCGTCGTCGTTCGCTGGGATAACATAATCAATTTCATCTGGATCACAGTTAGTGTCAACAATACCAACGATTGGAATATTTAATTTACGTGCTTCAGCAATCGCGTTGCGCTCTTTACGAGGGTCAACGACGAATAATGCTTGAGGCATTGATTTCATATCACGAATACCGCCTAAGAATTTGATTAAACGGTCGTATTCTTTTTTAAGTTCAACAACTTCTTTTTTAGGTAAAACGTCGAATAAACCGTCTTCTTCCATTTTCTCGATTTCAGAAATACGTTTAATACGTTTAGAAATTGTTTTATAGTTAGTTAAAATTCCGCCTAACCATCTTTGGTTAACGTAGAATTGACCAGCACGTTCTGCTTCAGCTTTAACTGATTCTTGTGCTTGTTTTTTAGTACCAACGAATAAGACTCTACCGCCATCTTCTGATACTTGTTTGATGAAGTTATACGCTTCTTCAACTTTTTTCACTGTTTTTTGTAAGTCAATGATATAGATACCATTTCTTTCAGTGAAGATATATTTTTTCATTTTTGGGTTCCAACGGCGTGTTTGGTGACCGAAGTGAACACCGGCTTCTAGTAATTGTTTCATTGAAATTACTGCCATTTTAAATTCCTCCTAGTGGTTATTTACCTCCATAATAAACTCATATAAAGACAATGATTGAATTGCACCCTCTACATGTGCGTTTATTATGTGTGTATTGGCTTTATAGCCGACAATAATAATATCATACTTTTAATTGCCGTGCAACGTTAATTTATTGATTACGTCAATACGTAACTCTTTCGATATTTCGAGCAATTAAAAAACTGCTGCAGATACATGTTTTAGCCTCGCAGCAGTTAAACTTCAATTTATTAGAATAATTATGCTAATACTAATTATTTATTACGTTCTAATTCTTCAAGAAATTTTTCTTTTTTAACTTTAATAAAGGTACCTTTCATCCCTAAGGATCGTGATTCGATTACACCAGCACTTTCAAGTTTACGTAATGCGTTAACGATAACTGAACGTGTGATACCTACTCTATCTGCTACTTTAGAAGCAATAAGTAAGCCTTCATTACCACCTAATTCTTCAAAGATATGCTCAATAGCTTCTTTTTCTGAATAAGATAATGAATTAATAGCCATTGTAATAGCTGCTTTATCACGCGCTTCTTTTTCAACTTCATTATGCTTCTCACGTAAAATTTCCATTCCAATTACTGTAGCAGCATATTCACCTAATACTAAATCATTTTCGTTAAAGTCATCTTTAACACGACCAAGTACTAATGTACCTAATCTTTCTCCCCCACCAAGAATAGGAAATACAGTCGTACGACTGTCGTTAAATAATTCTTTGTCTTCTGGAGGGAATACTGTTAATTCATTATTAATATCAATATTTGATTCAGTTTGTCTAACATCCATTAATAGTTCAATATACTCACTAGGAATATGTTTACTTTCTAACATGTCATTGATTCTTTGACTCTTTAAAAGTTCATTCAAACTTGAACCTAAAATTTTACCTCTACGTGAAACAATAAATACGTTCGTTACAGTAACGCTACTAATTGTTTGAGCAACGTCCTTAAAGTCAACGGCAATACCCTTATGTTTTTGTAATAGTGTATTTAATTCTCTAGTTTTAGATAATAAGCTCATAAAATTTCTCCTTTATTTATATTATAAAATAAATGCACTTAAATCTTTATTTGTTGAAATAGATTTCAACTTATCATCAACATATTGTGGTGTTATATCTACTACAGCATTTGGCATGCTAGGTGCCTCAAATGATAAATCTTCAAGCATTTTTTCTAGGATTGTGTGTAAACGACGCGCACCAATGTTATCAGTGTCTTGGTTTACTTGATAAGCCATTTCAGCCAATCTTGTAATCGCTTCCTCGGTAAAGTTCACAGTGACCTCTTCAGTTTGGAGTAGTGCCTCATATTGCTTAATAAGTGATAGTTTAGGTTCTGTTAATATTCTGTAGAAATCATCCACAGTTAAGCTTTCTAATTCTACTCTAATCGGGAAACGACCTTGCAATTCAGGTATTAAATCGCTAGGTTTAGATACATGGAATGCCCCCGCACCAATAAATAGCATATGTTCAGTATTTACAGTACCATACTTAGTTTGAATCATGCTACCTTCTAAGATTGGCAAGATATCTCGTTGAACACCTTGTCTTGAAACATCTTGACCACTATTAGCATTATTCGTTGCTACTTTGTCAATTTCATCAATGAAGATAATACCCATTTGTTCTGCCAACTCTAATGCTTCTTGATTCGCCGTCTCTTGGTCTATTAACTCATCCGCGAAATCATCAGCTAAAATCTTACGCGCTGTTTTAACAGGCACTTCACGTTCAACCTTACGTTTAGGCATGAGTTGATTCATCATATCTTGCATTTGCTGATTTTGATTAGTACCTAGCATTCCAAGCGCACCTGGATCTTGTTCAACTTTAATTCTAACTTTCTCTTCTTCAAGTTTACCATCTAATAATTGTTTTTTGATTTCTGAACGCTTCGTTTTAATTTCTTCAGTTGGTGTTTCTTCTTCCTCATCATCATTATTACCAAAGTTTGGAATTGCGCCACCAAATAATGACTCTAATGGATTGTTATTATTTGATGCTTTTTTCTTCATACTTGGCACTAATAATTTAACTAATTTTTCATTTGCTTTATTAAGCGCTTCATCTTTGACCAAGTCTTTCTTTTGATCTTTAACAAGTCTTACTGCCACATCCACTAAATCACGAACCATACTCTCAACATCTCGTCCAACGTAACCTACTTCAGTAAACTTAGTGGCCTCCACTTTGATAAATGGGGCGCCAACAACCTTAGCCATACGTCTAGCTATTTCCGTTTTACCAACACCAGTTGGACCAATCATTAAAATATTCTTAGGCGCGATTTCTTGTTTAGTTTCTTCGTCAAGCAAACTTCTTCTATAACGATTTCTTAACGCAATGGCAACTTTACGTTTAGCATCATCTTGCCCAACTATATATTCATTTAATTTAGATACGATATCTTTAGGTGTTAATTTTATACCATTTGCATCCATATCTTTTACCTCCAACCTAATATACGTCCATTTATATTCATTTCCATTTGTTTAACGTTAAAGTGTTTCCACTATAATATTATCATTAGTGAACACACAAATGTCAGATGCAACTTTCAAACTTTCATAAGCCATTTCTTTTGCTGATAAATGACTAGCATGGCGTTTCAACGCTCTTCCAGCACTTAATGCGTAGTTTCCACCTGAACCAATTGCAATTAAATCATCATCTGGCGCAATCACTTCTCCAGTTCCGCTCACCACTAATATTGCATCTTTGTCCATTACAATTAACATTGCTTCTAATTGACGCAGTTGTTTATCCCCACGCCATTCTTGTGCTAGCTCAACAGCTGCACGTTCTAAGTTACCACTAAATTGTTGTAACTTTGTTTCGAATTTCTCGAACAATGTGAAAGCATCTGCAACACTTCCAGCAAATCCAGCAAGCACTTTCCCTTCGTATAATCTACGAACCTTACGTGCTGTTTGTTTCATAATGACTTGCTCACCAAGTGTCACTTGTCCATCACCAGCCATTGCCGCTTCACCATTGTGTCTAACAGCATAAATCGTTGTTGCATGTAATGATGTTTTACTCATTTATTTACTCTCCTTTTTCGCTCGAGGATGTGCATTTAAATACACTTTACGTAATTGTTGATTAGATACATGTGTATATCGTCCACTGGTTGATAGATTTACATGTCCTAATAAAGATTGTACCGTTCTCAAATCCGCTCCTTGATTGAGTAAGTGTGTTGCAAACGTATGTCTAAGTTTATGGGGATGAATTTCTGTCACTCCTGCTGTACGTTTTACAACATCATTTAATACATACCTAACGCCCCTTTCAGTTATAGGTGCGCCATTCATATTAACTAACAAATATGAATGTTTGGCATGTTGTATCGGTTTGAATTCACTTAAATATTGTTCAATACTTTGGCGACAAAATTCTCCAAACGGAACAAATCGCTCTTTGTTTCCCTTTCCTAGTACCTTTACACCAGGTAAAGACATATCAATATCTTTAAGTTGTATATTTACTAGTTCTGAAACACGTATACCAGTTGCATACAATAATTCTAAAATAACTCGATCACGTAATCCCTTTTTAGAATCTTGAGCTACAGTTTTAAATAAAGCCTCCATCTCTTCTTCATAAAAAAACTGTGGTAAATAGTTTTCCTTCTTAGGATGAACCAGTTGAACAAAAGGATTGATGATTGTCTCATCTTGTGTCATCCAAAACTCATAGAAAGTTCTTAACGTTGAAATCTTCCTTGATACAGTAGTACGTTTCAAATTTTGCGAATATAAATAACTTAAATAATTTCGAGCATCTTTATATTCAAAATTTTTTATGCTTAATAACTCTTGATCTAAAAAACGATTAAATTGTACTAAATCATCATGATATGATTTTAAAGTATGGTCGGAGAAATTCCTTTCAACTTTGAGCATATTTAAGAATGTAACTTGGATTTCTTCCACTTAAAAATCCCCTCCATCATATGCATTGTAGCATATAACATGAAAGGGACTAAAACAATTAGCTATAGAATTCAAAATCTTTTGAGAATTCTTTAAAACTTTGAATTGACACATTTTCTATCAATTATAAAGTTTATATTATTTTTAAAGTGTTTTCTTATAATTTTCTAAATATTCGAGTGCTCTATTTGCTTGTGCCTCGTAACGTTCTTTTTTATCTTTGATACGTTTTTCAAGTGATGGGAGTAAACCAAAATTAGCATTCATAGGTTGGAAATTCTTTTCATTTTTGGCATGAGAGATGTAATATGCCATACTACCTATCATTGTTTCTCTTGGGAATATTACTTCACCTTTATCTAATATTTTATGAGCTAGATTGATGCCAGCAACAAGGCCACTTGCTGCACTCTCAACATAGCCTTCAACACCTGTCATTTGACCTGCAAATTGAATTCGATCTTCTTTAATCAATTCATACTTTTCATTCAACACGTCAGGAGAGTTAATAAAAGTATTTCGATGCATGACACCATATCGAACGATATCTACATTTTCTAAACCAGGGATAAGGCGAATGACTTCTTTTTGAGCACCCCATTTTAAGTGTGTTTGGAAACCAACAATATTATATAGCGTGCCTGCAGCATCATCTTGTCTTAATTGAACAACAGCAAATGGACGTTTGCCTGTTTTTGGGTCTTCAAGTCCCACTGGTTTCATGGGTCCAAATAATAATGTTTTACGTCCACGTTCAGCCATTACTTCAAAAGGCATACATCCTTCAAAGTATTTTTCTTTTTCGAATTCATTTGTTGGTGCAACCTCTGCTTCAAGTACTGCATCATAAAAGCGATTGAATTCTTCTTCGGTCATTGGACAATTCAGATAAGCTGCTTCACCTTTATCATAACGTGATTTCAAATACACTTTATCCATATCTATGGATTCTTTTTCTATTATTGGAGCGGCAGCATCATAAAAATAAAGTTGATCTTTACCAGTTATGTCTACGATTTCTTTAGCTAAATTTTCAGTAGTTAATGGGCCCGTAGCAATAATCGTATACCCTTCAGGAATACTATTTATTTCTTCATTAATTACTGTAACGTTTGGATGATTTCTTAAAGTTTCAGTAATGTAACCAGAAAAATCATGTCGATCAACTGCTAATGCACCACCGGCAGGCACTCTCGCTTTATCAGCAGTAGAAATAATTAACGAGTCTAATCGTCTCATTTCTTCTTTTAGTACACCTACACCATTTGTTAAAGCATTACCACGAAGTGAGTTAGAACATACTAGTTCTGCAAATTTATCAGTATGATGCGCTGGTGTTTGTTTAACAGGACGCATTTCAATCAAATTAACCTTGATTCCTCGTTGAGCTAATTGGTAAGCAGCTTCTGAACCAGCTAAGCCTGCGCCAACAATATTTACAGTTTGACTCATGGTTTTCCTCCTTTTAATTTCTATCTATTTTTGAACTTCTTCTTTGTAATCACAGTTAGAACATATAACTTGTGAGCTACGTCCTTTTTTATGTTCCATTAAGTAATGATTACACTTAGGACAATCACGGCCAACAGGTTTATCCCAAGAAATAAAATCACATTCGGGATAATTTGAGCAACCATAGAATAATCTATTTTTCTTAGATTTTCTTTCAACAACATCTCCATCTTTACATTTAGGACATGTAACACCAATCGTTTTAATAATCGCTTTCGTATTTCTACAATCTGGGAAGTTTGAACATGCCATGAATTTACCATAGCGTCCCATTTTAATTACCATAGGCGAACCACAAACTTCGCAATCTTCACCGGCTGGTTCATCTTTAATTTCAACTTTTTCCATTTCTTCCTCAGCACGTTCAACGTCTAATTTGAAACTTCCATAAAAGTTATCAATTACTTTTCTCCACCCGATATCTCCTTCAGCAATTTTATCCAATAATGTTTCCATATTAACCGTAAATTCCACATCAATAATTTCAGGGAAATAGTCCTTTACTTGTTCGTAAACGATTTCACCTAATTCTGTAGGAATAAATCGTTTGCTTTCAAGTTTGACGTAATTACGTTTTTGGATTGTATCAATAGTAGGTGCGTAAGTTGATGGTCTACCGATTTTTAGTTCTTCTAATGTTTTGACTAAACGTGCTTCTGTATATCGTGGCGGTGGTTGTGTGAAGTGTTGTGCTGGCTCAATTTGCGTCGCAGTTACTTCATCACCTTTACTTAAATTTGGTAATTTGTTTTCTTTTTCATTATCTTTATCGTCTTTGGCCTCAACATAAAGTGTCATGAAACCTTTAAATTTAATTGTTTGACCGTTCGCTCTAAATTTAATGTTATTTTGAGTAACATCTAAAGCAACCGTGTCTAGGATTGCTGGTGCCATTTGACTTGCCACAAAACGTTCCCAAATCAATTTATATAAACGATGCTGATCTCTCGTTAAGTACGATTTCATTTCATCAGGTGTGCGTAAAGTACTCGTTGGACGAATTGCCTCATGGGCATCTTGGTCACCTTGTTTACCTTTCGCTGTTCGATTAGAAATATAATCTTTACCATACTTATCTTCAATATATTTTTTTGCTTCGTCTTTTGCTGTTTGTGAAATACGAGTAGAGTCCGTTCGCATATATGTGATTAATCCAACTGTGCCTTGTCGTTTTAGATCAATACCTTCATATAATTGTTGCGCAAGCATCATTGTTTTTCGCGCTTTAAAGTTCAACTTACGCGCGGCTTCTTGTTGTAATGTTGATGTTGTAAACGGATTAGCAGGATTTCTAGTTTTTTCCTTTTTATTCACATTTGTTATTTCAAATTTATCGCTGTCTAGTTCAGTTGTGATTTTTTCAACATCTTTTTTAGTTTTTAACTTAAATGGTTTGTTTTTATAATGAAGAAACTTAGCAGTAAATTTTGATTTTTTATATCTAAATTCACCTTCTATAGACCAATATTCTTCAGGCTTAAAGTTACGAATCTCGTTTTCTCTATCGATAACTAATCTTAAAGCAACAGATTGAACACGTCCTGCTGAAAGTCCTTTTTTCACTTTCTTCCATAAAACTGGTGAAATGTTATAACCAACTAATCTATCTAAAATACGGCGTGCCTGTTGTGCATCTACTAAATTCATTTCAATGCCACGAGGGTGTTTGAAACTTTCTTTTACAGCATCTTTTGTAATTTCATTAAATACTACTCTGTTTTCTTTTGTATCATCAAGTTCTAAAATTTTTGATAAATGCCAAGCAATCGCTTCACCTTCACGGTCAGGGTCACTCGCAAGAAAGACATTTTTAGCTTTCTTAGCGTATTTTTTTAAATCTTTTACTACTGGTCCTTTACCGCGAATTGTAATATATTTCGGTTCAAAATTATCTTCTACATCGACACCCATTTGACTTCTTGGTAAATCTCTAACGTGTCCCATAGAAGCTATCACTTTATACTTTTTACCTAAATATTTTTCAATGGTTTTAGCTTTTGCAGGCGACTCAACTATGACTAAATTATCTGCCAAAGTGAATTCCCCCTTGCTATTTCAATTACTAAAGATAAATGATAAACGGTCAATTTTGATTTTGTCAATGTTTAAATTCTATTTAAGTGTTTTTTAAACTTATTTTAATAATATTTTTAGCTATATATTAGAAATAAATGTACATTATTTATACAATAAAACGGCTATATTTATGTATGTTAATAATCACAAGTGATATCATCTGCTTTAGTAACAATCATCGCTCCTTCTTGTGCACGTCTCAAATTCCCTTTCGTTAATGGGTTGAAAAGTGAGCCTGGCAGTACGTATACATTTCTATTTTGTTCTAGTGCACAATCAATAGTAATTTGACTACCACTCTTAACCCGAGCTTCAGTAATTAATACACCTTTAGAAAGACCACTTATCAATCGATTGCGTTGCGGAAAGTAATAGCGTCTGATACGTTCAAAGGGTGGATATTCACTTATGACTAATCCTTTTTCTTCAATTATATTGCGTAATTCTTGAGTTTCTTTGGGATAATGATGTAAATGGCCATAACCTAAGATAGCTATAGTTGGAAGATGGTATTTCAACGCGAATTGATGCGCCATACTATCGGCACCTTTCGCCAAACCAGAAATGATTGTTAAAGGAATATGCGTAAATTGTGGAAATAAGTATTGAATTGCTTTAGCAGAATACTGTGTTGCGCTTCTTGAGCCTACAACGCCTAATGTATTTAACGATGTTAGCAAGTTAATCTTACCGCGGTAAAATAATACAAATGGATAATCGTAAATTTCTTTTAATAGTTTAGGATAGTTCCCATGAAATATTGTTATAAAATTTATATTATATTGGTTAAGAAATGATAGAATATCTTTCTCGTCTAGATCATAGAATTTATTGTAACAATGGCCCTGGTGATATAAAGTGTCCCAGATTTTAATTGTGCCAATTTGGTCATTATTAGAGTAGCTAAAAAAGTCAGGATACAATCTTAATAAATGATGAAGATGTTGTGTCGTATATCCCGCCCATATCAATTTCAAAAGTATCATATCGTTGTTAATCATGAAGTCGTCTCCTTTGATAACATTATAGAATAAATATGTCTTGGTGCACATTTCAATTACAATACAATTTAGCACAAATATTCATTAACACTTAATGAGTAATTTCTACATTGAATTATGTAAACTATCCAATATAGATTAAAACAAATAAAATAATCTGAAACTTAAAAGTCTCAGATTATTTTGAAGTTATCATGTTACATGTGTCCGCAGACGAAAGGTTCAAGTTGACGTTAATTTAGTTGTTCCCAATTAGTTTTACTCATTTTCGGTATAGCTTGTATAAAAATTTATTGACTGGCTTAATAAAATCCCCTACGTATTCCTCAATAAAGGCATTAAATCCTTTTTTAAACTGTTGCACACCATAATCTTCTGCTTCATTGCCAAAGTCACCAGTAATTCCATAAAAATTGTACCGATGAATACCTAGTTGTTTCGCGTGACATATCATATCCCATTGTAATCGATATGCCCCCATAAATTCATTATATTTAGGATTTGAGCCACTTGATAAATAATACATTTCATGCGCATTATGAATAAATAATGCCGCTGCTAAATCTAATAATGTACCATCTGTAATGATTAACTGCTCAGTATTTCTAATTTTATTATGCGTGCTATCTAATTGCTGTTTAATTTGTTGATATTTCACTTTTGTCTTTTTTGAATTGACATTGACATCTAGCATTTGTTTGATTTCAGTCATCGCACATTCTAAATCATTAGCTTTGGACTTTAAGGTTCTTAAATAATGATTTAAATCAATATAAGCTAGTTTCAAACACGCATTGTCTCCATAAGTGTCTAACATCTTTCTAAAATAGGGTTCTTCTTGAAAATGGAAACCATGTTTTTCTTCAGCCATGTGAAATAATCTATAAAATCTATTCGTATCTTCAATAGACAATGTTTTAATTTGTACATTCATTTCTATTGTTTTTAAGATATTGCGTCGCGTTTGATACGACATCTCTTTTAACAATTGTTGTTCGCTTTTATCTTTTAAATTTAAAATAGAATGCCATCTAATTTGACTCATTCCTGAGTAACCAGTAGTAAATCCTTGATGTTGATAACCAAGTCGATTCATTACTTCAAACCAGTTATCGTTATTAATGTGTTCAATTATGTCGCCATCAGC
This sequence comes from Staphylococcus sp. HMSC34C02, assembly GCF_001838705.1. Lineage (NCBI taxonomy): Bacteria > Bacillati > Bacillota > Bacilli > Caryophanales > Staphylococcaceae > Staphylococcus > Staphylococcus sp. HMSC34C02. Next base: position 227,261 of record NZ_KV838592.1, on the reverse strand, counting down.
AGTTCTAACATTCTCAACTATATATGGATCAACCTGTATAAAAATGCCTCTTCGACGACGTACATATTGTGTTAATTTTTTAAAGAAAAATTCAACTAATGACAAATTAGAATAATCCATGACTGGCCCACGATGTGTATAAAAATATTTGAATGCCTTTAACACTCGAGCATCTGTCAATAAACATGCTGCAATAACAGTGTTATTTTCCTTCACTCCGACAAGGTGAGCACCTAAATGTCGTTCCTTACGATAAATATATAAATCTTTTACCTGTGTATAATGTGAAAAATGATGATCTACGAATGTATTAAATTCTTCTATGCTAAGCTTTGTAAAAATCATATTTAAAACCCACTTCCAATCATTTATGATGGCCCTAATATAAGATACGTCTTCAGTGCAAATCATAAATTCAAAGCGGTCTTATTATTGAATGTTGTCGTTTCATGTTGTTCTCCCCTATCATTCATACACTATAAATATAATATCACTATTAAATAAAAAAATAAATATATTTCTCGAAAATTTATTATAAAAAGAGACGTATTTTAAAACAAAATAACTCCGTTCAAAGTATTTAGAAGTTATAATACTTTGGACGGAGTATAGTGGATCATTTATTGATTTACAATCTCATTATTTAATTGTTAATAATTCTTCATAGATACCAGCGTCTTTAGCTGCTTCGATTAATGTTGTACCGATTTCAGAAGGTGTATCAGCAGTTTTTACACCACAATCATTTAATGTTTTAATCTTTTCGGCTGCTGTACCTTTACCACCAGAGATGATTGCACCAGCGTGACCCATACGTTTGCCTGGAGGCGCTGTTTGACCGCCAATAAATCCAACAACTGGTTTATTCATATTAGCTTTAATCCATTCAGCAGCTTCTTCTTCCGCTGTACCACCGATTTCACCAATCATTACTACAGCTTTCGTATCTTCATCTTCATTAAATGCTTTAAGCACGTCGATAAAGTTTGTACCGTTGACTGGGTCGCCACCAATACCTACAGCTGTAGTTTGACCAATACCTTCTTCAGTCAATTGATGAACTGCTTCATATGTTAATGTACCAGAACGAGATACAACACCAACGTGACCTTTTTTATGAATATAGCCTGGCATAATACCAATTTTACATTCATCAGCAGTAATAACACCTGGACAGTTAGGTCCTACTAAACGTGTTTTTCTACCTTCTAAATAACGTTTAACTTTGACCATGTCTACAACAGGAATATGTTCAGTGATGCAAATTACCATATCTAAATCTGCATCCGCAGCTTCTAAAATAGAGTCCGCAGCAAATGGCGCTGGAACATAAACTACAGATACATTAGCACCTGTTTCTTCTTTAGCTTCAGCAACAGTGTTATAAACAGGCACGCCTTCAACAACTTGTCCACCTTTACCTGGTGTTACCCCTGCGACAATTTGTGTGCCATAATCAAGCATTTGTTTTGTATGGAAAAGGGCAGTAGACCCTGTAATACCTTGTACCATTACTTTAGTATTCTTATCTATAAATACACTCATCTTAGTGTTCCCATCCTTTCCTTACGCTTCTTTAACAAGCTTAACAATTTTTTGTGCACCTTCAGCCATTGTAGCTGCTGGTTCAATTGCTAAACCTGATTCATTTAAGATTTCTTTACCGCGTTCTACATTTGTTCCTTCTAAACGGACAACTAGTGGTAAAGTTAATTCAACTTCTTTAACTGCTGCCACAATACCTTCAGCGATAACATCACATTTCATGATTCCACCGAAGATGTTTACAAAGATACCTTTAACATTGTCGTCACCTAAGATGATTTTGAATGCTTCAGTAACTTTTTCTTTTGTAGCACCGCCCCCTACGTCTAGGAAGTTAGCTGGATTTCCACCAAAATGATTAATTGTATCCATTGTAGCCATAGCTAAACCAGCACCATTAACCATACAACCAATATCTCCATCTAATGCAATGTATGATAAGTCATATTTAGATGCTTCGATTTCTTTCGGATCTTCTTCTTCTAAGTCTCGTAATTCTTGAATATCTTTATGTCTAAATAATGCGTTATCATCGAAATTAATTTTAGCATCTAACGCTAAAACGTCACCGTCTCCAGTAGTAACTAATGGGTTAATTTCAACGATTGAGCAGTCTTTTTCAATAAATACATTGTATAGAGAAATTAAGAATTTCGCTGCTTTGTTAATTGATTCTTTTGGAATATTAATATTGAAAGCAATACGACGCGCTTGATATGGTGATAATCCAACAACTGGATCGATTGTTTCTTTGAATATTTTTTCTGGTGTTTTAGCAGCAACTTCTTCAATTTCAGTACCGCCTTCTTCTGAAGCCATTAAAGTTATGCGGTCAGTTGCACGATCAATAACAAAACCTACGTAATATTCTTTTTGAATATCGCAACCTTGTTCGATGTACAAACGTTTTACTTCTTTACCTTCAGGTCCAGTTTGATGTGTGACTAATTGCTTACCTAATAATTCATTGGCATAAGTTTCAACCTCAGATAATGATTTAGCAATTTTAACTCCACCTGCTTTACCTCTACCCCCAGCGTGGATTTGTGCTTTAACCACATAAACCTCAGTGTCTAATTCTTTTGCCTTCTCCACTGCTTCTTCAGCAGTAAATGCAACTCGTCCTTCTGGAACGGCTACGCCCATAGAACGAAATATTTCTTTACCTTGATACTCGTGGATATTCATCTTCCATCCTCCTACTTCTTAGGTTAAGTTCAGTTATAATTATAGAAAATGAAAGCGCTATTGTAAACTGAAAGTATTCTACTTTTTGCAATTAATTTAAAATTCAAATAATTACGTCATAGATTTGATTGGTTCGAAGCTACGTCGATGATGAGGCGTAACGCCATAGTTATCTAAACCTTCTAAGTGTGCTTTCGTTCCATAACCAACATTTTTTTCAAATTCATAACCTGGATATTCCTCAGCAATTTCTCTCATCAAATCATCTCGATACTCTTTTGCCATTATACTCGCTGCTGCAATTGATACACTCTTAGCGTCACCTTTAATAATCGATGTTTGAGGGATTTGAGTGTCTAAAGCCATTGCATCTATGAGTAAATGATCTGGCTGATTTACCAGTTGAGTCAAAGCTCGATTCATTGCTATTTTAGTTGCATTATAAATATTGAATTCATCAATTTCTTTAGGACTTGCTATACCATAGGCGTATTCAAGTACACCCACTTTAAGTTGTGCATTAAGCACTCGTCTTTTAGTCGCCGATACTTTCTTAGAGTCATCTAAACCTAAATAGCGATGACCTTGATTTAATATAACCGCACATGCAACCACGGGCCCTGCAAGCGGACCGCGACCCACTTCGTCAATCCCACAGATTAATGCTTCGGGATGGGTAGCTAACAACGCATCCTCAAATTGATTCATTTGATAATAGTGGTCGACAATGTCTTGTTCTTTAAGCAGTTGTTTACGACGTCTTGATATAGCTTGGTGTACACCTTTACGGGTGTCTTGGTTGAATTCATGCTGCTCTAATTCATCTAATGAATGTATGTCAGCTAATATACGTTTAATTTCATTTATTGTCTGTGTCATTTTCTAATTCACACTTCATTTCTGAATATAAGTCGAAACAATATGTACCAATTTTAGCATTGCGTACATCGTTTATGATAAGTTCAATAACCGCTTCATAATCCACTTCATTTCCTCTTTGTAAAAGACCGCGTCGACGACCAATCGCATCAAACCATTCTAATATTTCGGCATCTGCAGGTACATCAATTTTATAATGTTGTTTAAATCCATCTAAATCATGATGAATTAAAAATTGTAGACCATAGATTGCAACTTCATCTAAATGTACGATGCTATCTTTAATCGCACCCGTTAGACTTAATTTCTTACCAACCGTTTCATCTTCAAATTTAGGCCATAAGATACCAGGTGTATCTAACAATTGTAGCGACTGTCCTACTTTAATCCATTGTTGTTGTTTTGTCACACCAGGTTTATTACCAGTTTGAGCAATATTCTTTCTTGCTAATTTATTAATTAATGTCGATTTACCCACGTTAGGTATCCCCACAATCATAGCTCTGATGGCCCTTGGTTTAAGACCTTTAGCTTTCTCACGCTCAAATTTTTCTTTTGTTGCAGCAATCGCCGCAGTTTCGACGCCCTTTAAATTTTTACCATGTTTTGCATCTACTGCAACAGGATAATATCCTTTATCTATAAAGAAGCTTTCCCATTTCTGCATCTCATTTAAATTAGCCATATCTTTTTTATTGAGAATAACCACACGTGGTTTCTGTTTAATTACTTCATCAATCATTGGATTACGAGAACTATATGGAATTCGTGCATCAACTAATTCAAATACAACGTCTACTTTCTTCAGTTGTTCTGTAACTTCTCTTTTAGCTTTTGCCATATGTCCTGGATACCATTGTATTGCCATTGATTGTCACCTTACTTTCTTTATATTTTACTTTAACTTGTTGATTATAATTGAAATTATAAATAAGAGCCACTGTTTAATTGGTTCACCCTTTATTTTAGCATTCATCATTTAAAACGAGAAAGTGCAATAAAAGGAATCATGGTAAAAAGCATAATTACTTTTATTCATATGAACTATCCCCTACAATTTAAATGTACTATTTAAATTTCAATCCGATTATTAGAGGTAAGTTATGAAGAAAATATTTATATATATAGGTATATTTTTTACTTTGTCACTCTTAGGACATAGCTATATTATTTACCGCTTCATTCATGACGGTATATTATTTACAGGTCCAAATGATGGTATTGAACAGATGGTACCGATTCAGATGTTTTTATTTGAAAAGTGGAGTCACGGTAACCTCTTTTATGCTTCTGATTTTGGATTAGGTGGAGACTTTTTCACTGATTTAAGTTATTACTTTTCAACGAACATCCTATTTATTATCAATGTTCTATGTATCATACTATTAAAAACGATTATACATATAAACACACAAGGCTTACTATTTTGGATGGTAAATGCACTCGTTATCTCTATAATTAAAGCTACAATTGCAATGTATTGTACCTATCTTTATAGCAAATACTTATCACGTAATACGTGGATAAGTCTTATCATGGCGTTTTTATTTGTCATGTCGCCACTATATTATCGCTTTACAGTGTATTGGCCATTCTTTAGTGATGTCTTCATTTGGTTGCCGTTACTCTTGCTCTCGATTGAACGCGTGCTTCAAAAACAGAAATTGGGTCTTTTCATTGTTACAGTCACACTGATCATGATAAATAATTTCTATTTTGCATATTACCTTTGTCTAATAGGTGCAGGTTACATACTTATTCGTATCATCTTTAGACATTCAAAAGATATTATTTCACGCGGTAAAGCGATAATATTATTTGTAATTAGTGCTATTTTAGGATTAGGTAACAGTTTATTTATGTTTTTCCATGGTGTTCAAAGCTTCCTAAACAATCGTCGTGTCCCCTTCTCTGGAACGGTGGATACCTTTGAAAAGCTGAATATTAACACAAATATCTTCTTTGATAACTATTTAATTGTGTTACTCTTCTTAACAATTCAAGCGCTATTGTGCTTTAAGCTTTATAAACATTACTACTATCGCTTATTCGCCATGTTAACACTAGTGTTTATCTTACTCAGCTTTGTGCCATTTATTGATCAGGTGTTTAATGGATTTTCCGCACCACAAAAACGCTGGCATTTTATACTTTCATTCAATTCAGCAATGTTAATTGGGTTATTCATTAAATATTTTAGAACATTAAAAATTAAAACTTACGTATTTAGTAATATTATTGCTGAACTCATCATTTTCGCCAGTGCGATTACGTATCATAAATTTGTAGCTTGGCTTATCCTTGTGCCAATCGTTTCAATTATAGGTTTACTTATTTTAATTTTAAAAGACAGACATTACCGTATTAATTTAAGTTATATTTTTGGAATATCTATTCTCTTACTTAATATAATGGTTTCTTTCGTCTTTATTAAAAATCAAATTTATTTTAAAGATCATGAAGAACGTGCGAATACGTTTTATATTAACTCAAGTTTATATAGTTCAGATTTACAACGTTCTTTAGTCAATATAATGAATAACAGTAAACGGGAAGATGAACGTATTGATTGGCGTGTAAATGAACAGGATAATACACCGATGTATCAACACTTTAAGGGATTGAGTTTGTATTCTAGCATCTTCCATCATCATATTCTGGATTACTATTATGATGCCCTTAAAATCAATCTTGCCGAAGAGTCGTTAAGTCGCTATCAATCAACGAATGGTCGACAAAATATCGCAAGCCTTTTCTCGGTACGCTATATGATGTTGAAAGATTACCAAGGCAATTTGCCTGCTTATTTTAAAAAAATTAAAACAAGTGGACAATACACTATATATGAAAATTCACTTAACTTACCAAGCGTAAAAGTAACAAATAACATCTATGATTCTAAATCTTTAAACACAGCTATCGATCGAGAACATGCAATGTTGAACGGTGTCGTAATGGATAATAAAGGTACGTCTTATAAATCATCGTCGCCAAATTTATTATCGAAAGTCGATATGCAACATCAGAATATTAAACTTAATGGTAAACATCGCTATAAAGTTACCGGTGAACAAGGTGGCACAATAAAACTACATTTACCGAAACATTTACGTGATAAATACGATGACTTTTATTTAACTATGAAGATTAAGCGAGGCAATCCTGATAGTAATTACACAGTTGCGATTAATAATTATGCAAATCATCGCTTGTTTAACAACTCTACTTATCGTACAGGGGTAGATACGCAACTTTATCGAGCGCAATCAGATAAAAATGGTGATATTACGATAACCCTTTCACCTGATGGCGAATTTTATATCGAATTACAACAATTAAATGGCGAGAATTATGATACGCTTAAAAAGGCACATAGGGATGCTCATTTTAGTGCTGGTTATAAGGATATTAAAAATGGTGTTCAAGTCAATCTCAATCATCATGATGGTGGTATTGCTGCCATTAATATTCCTTACCGTAAAGGTATGCATGCGTACGTAGATGGTGCACCTGCCAAAGTTCAGAAAGTTAATTATATGATGACTGGTGTTTCAGTCAATAAAAATGCTAAGCAGATTGTCATCAAATATCAACCACCTTACTGGAATACTATGATTATCACATCACTCATAAGCATGCTTTTAAGTGCTATATTTATTAAAAATTATAATTTAAAAAAACGAAAGATGAGGAAGTAAATTGATTAAAAAAATATGGTCGAAACCTTTATGGAGATTTGGTTTTATTTTTATCATAGCTAATATCGTAACACTAACGATTTATTATCCATTTATACGTGATTATCTTAAAGATGGTGTAGTGTTTAGTGGATCTGGCGATGGCTTTAGACAAATGATGCCATTTCAATTATATTTATATGAACATTACACACACTTAAAAGGATTTTACGATCACTCATTTGGACTGGGTGGGGATTATGTAAAAGGTTTAGCATACTATTATTCCCTATCCCCCATCATGTGGGTCAATTTTATTTTTGTATGGATTGGCGAGCAATTATTTCATTGGCAACCGCACAATATCCGCTTTTGGCCAACAAACCAACTCATTGTAGCTTATGTCCGTACGATAATCACTTTTATTTGTGCATTTTATTATTTTAGATATTTAAGATTAAAATCTGTACCTCTATTAATAGCAACACTACTATATGGTGCATCAACAGTCGTATTATATTACAATTTCACATGGTCATTTTATGGTGACCTATTAATTGTATTACCATTATCTTTATGGGGAATGGAACGCTTTTTCCAACGTAAGAAGATTGGTTTGTTTATTTTTGCAGTAGCGATTACACTCTTTTCAAATTTCTATTTTACTTATTATCAAGCCATTGTGTTAGGTATTTATTTCATTTTGCGAGTTGTGTTTCAATATCGCTATGATATCGTATCACGCTGGCAGAAATGTTACTTATTAATTATTGGTGCTATGTTTGCGCTTTTATCAAGTATATTAGGATTTTACACTGGTGTATCATCATTCTTAACTAATGATCGTCAACAAAATTCAGAATTTAATATTTCTTTGTTTACTGATTTAACAAAAAATAATTATTACATATTTTCAAATGGTTTCTATGTCACAATTTCACTTGTCGCACTCGTGGCATTGTTAACGCCTAAATTATATAAACACTACTACTATAAAGTTTTTGCGATTATAACTTGGTTCTTACTTATTGGTTCATTATCACAATACTTTGATAGTGCTTTTAACGGATTCTCTTTACCGCAACGTCGCTGGGTTTATTTCTTAGTGTTATCTACAAGTGGACTTATTGCGTTATATATTCATCACTTATCTGAAATAACAATGAAACAGTATTTAGTTGCTGCTATACCTGTATTTATTGCAGGATTGTGCCGATACATCATTGCCGATGATTTTGTGGATTGGATGCCTATAGCATTATTTATCATCATTGTATTAGGTTTATTCATTTATCGTAAATCTCTACTTAAGCAACCAATAATCATGTTATCGTTGATTGTGCTCTTTTTCGGCCAGCAAATTGTAATGACACATGATTCAAGACAAAGAACAATAGATCCATATGCAACGACAATCCATACTTTAAATGATCCATCATACTTTGATGACACAATTGCCAAAAAAATCGATACGATCAAACAGCATCAAAATGACCCATTTCACCGTATCGATTATATGTCAGCATACGCACTAAATTCACCATTTATTTATCACTATAATGGTATATCGCTATATTCTAGCATTTTTGATGGCGATATATTGAAATATTATGATAAATTAATGCAAATCAATATGCCTGTGGATAAAAATAGCACGTATCGCTTTTTAGGAAATCGTGCGAACTTAGCTGCGCTATGGAATGTTCAAGATCGTTTACGTCATCCTGAAGATCAAAATATGCCTTACGGATTTAAAAAGAAAGATACCATTTTGAATGGTAAAGATACGCTCATTCACTCCGAAAATACGATTGACTACCCAGCAGCTCATGTGACGAATCGAATTTATAATTCTAATGACTTAAAGTCACCATTAGATCGTGAGCAAGCAATGTTAAAAGGCATCGTCTTAAATGGTCAGCCAGAGAAAGCGAATACTTCATTTAAATCAAATCAAAACTTGTTAGACAAAGCGAACATGTCGACAAATGATTCAACATGGCACAATCACAAACATCTTACTGTGCAAAAGGATAATGGTGGTGTTACGTTATCTTTACCTAAATCAGTCGCTAATCAATATAAAGATATGTATGTGGAAATGGATGTCGAATTGCTGTCGCCTGACAAAGCGCATTCAGTCGGTGTTAACGAATATTCACAAAGCCGAAATAATCTAAGTTATAAATATCGACGTTTTGTCACTCCTGTTACAATGCGCGTAAAAGCATCTAATAAACTTAATATTCAACTATCGAAAGGTAATTATCGTTTATCTGTTAAAGGCATCTATGGTGAAGATTACAGTACTTTACAAAAAGCGTCTAAAGACGTTACACCTGTGAAGGTTAAAAGCATGAGAAATGGTTATATTGTTCATAAACCCAAGAATGCATCAGGCTATGTTGTACTACCAACTGTATATGCAAAAGGCATGCATGCATACGTCGATGGTAAAGATGTACCTGTACAACAAGCAAATGGTATTATGACGGCAATACCGGTAAATAAAGGTGATAAGGTGATTAAAGTCTCTTATACCCCGCCGCATTTCTATCTACTTATCATTTTAAGTATCATCGGCGTTATAGGTAGCGTACTATTTAGCTTATGGGTAAAAAGAAAACAATAAACTGAAATAAACAACTACGTCTAAGGTCAGACTTCAAAATTTTAAATACAATAAATAAAAGCTTCCAATCTCAACTTGAAAAAGAAGATGATTGGAAGCTTTGTTAGTAAGACAAACGTTGTAACTAACCTTTATCTTATTCATATACTCAATTTGCTGATTAACGAATTTCTTGGATTCTAGCAGCTTTACCACGTAAACTACGTAAGTAGTATAATTTAGCACGACGTACTTTACCACGACGTTTAACTTCGATTTTTTCGATTTTTGGAGTGTGTAATGGGAATGTACGTTCCACACCTACACCTGAAGAAATTTTACGAACTGTGAAAGTTTCAGAAATTCCTCCACCACGGCGTTTGATTACAACACCTTCGAATACTTGGATACGTTCACGTGAACCCTCAACGATACGTACGTGTACACGTAAAGTGTCACCAGTACGGAATGTTGGTAAGTCTGTACGTAATTGTGATTTAGTAACTGCTTCGATTAACTTATGATTACTCATTGATATACTCTCCTTCAACCTATGTTCTTGCCTAGACATTCATATAGCAGCGGACCATAGTGATATTTAGTGTCTTTTCACACTTGATATATATTAGCATAATACTACTAGTTTTTCAATTGCTTTTTATAGCTTTCTATTATTTTTTTATCTTCTTCTGTTAGAGGATAATGATCAAGTAAGTCCGGTCGCTTATTAAACGTCCGAATTAATTTTTGTTCATGTCGCCATTGTTCGATATTTGCATGATTACCTGACAACAATACATCTGGAACAGTCATATCCTCAAATACTCTAGGGCGTGTATATTGTGGAAACTCTAGAAGTCCATCTGAAAAAGAATCATCTTGGTGCGACTGTTGATTACCTAATACGCCAGGAATTAATCGTACAATTGCATCTGTCATCGTCATGGCAGGCAATTCGCCTCCAGTTAACACATAATCTCCCATTGAAATTTCATCTGTCACAAGATGTTCTCTGATACGTTCATCATAACCTTCATAATGTCCGCAAATAAATACAATATGTTCTGCTTCACTTAGCTCTTGTGCAATACTTTGAGAGAATGGTCTACCTTGAGGACACATTAAAATCACACGCGTCTCTTCAGTGCGTTGCAAGTCTTTCATAGCATTGAAAACCGGCTCTGGCTTTAATACCATACCTTGCCCACCACCAAATGGATAATCATCTACTTGATTATGTTTATTGATAGCGTAATCTCTGAAATTAATTGTATTTACACTAATAATTTCTTTATCTTGTGCTCGTTTTAAAATGGAGTAATTGAGTACGCCATCAAACATCTCTGGAAATAAAGTTAAATAGTCAATTTTCATTAATCTAACAACCCTTCCATAGGTGTTATGTGGATTGTTTTATTTTCAATGTCAATGGCCTTAACAACATCAGCTATATAAGGAATTAGGTATTCTTTATCACCTTTAACGACCCAAACATCATTTGCGCCAGTTTCAAAAATATTGATGACTCGCCCAATAGGCGTCTCTTCATCATCAAACACGGTGCATCCTATAATATCTGAATAGTAAAACTCATTCTCTGCTAATTCAATATCTTCGTGATCGCGTTCTTGATATAAGAAGTCACCTTTATACTGTTCAACTTCATTAATGTTATTAATGTCTTTAAATTTAAGCATATGAAATCCTTTGTGTACACGATACGATGTGACAGTTAATTGAATTTCATTGTTATTATGTTTTACGGTTAATACTTCACCAGGTTGAAAACGCGTTTCTGTAAAGTCAGAATTCGATTTGACTTTGACTTCACCTTTAATACCGTGAGTGTTTACAATTTGACCCACTTCAACTTGCATAGTCGCACCTCTCTTAATACATTAATTTATTTCTTTCATATTAACATGAATATTTCAGTATTGAAAAAGGCGCCACGTAATGGCGCCTTAAGAAACTTTATATTAAAGTGTAAGCTAAATTATTTAGCGTGTTTTTGTTCATCAAAAGTTTTTAAAATACCTTGTTTAGATAAGATATTATGAACTGTATCAGTTGGTTTAGCACCGTCTTTTAACCATTTTAATGCTAATTCTTCGTCAATTTTAACTTCTGGAGCATTAACACTAGCTGGGTTGTAAGTACCGATTTGTTCGATAATACGACCATCACGTGGTGAACGTGCGTCTGCAACTACGATACGATAGAATGGATTTCTTTTTGAACCTAAACGAGTTAAACGAATTTTAACTGCCATATATAAAACTCTCCTTTAAATCTTTTACTTTTTATTTTCTACAAGAAATAATATTAACAGTAACTTGATTATTTGTAAAGACTTTTTTCTTTACCTAAAGCCCCACTTCTAAATTTATTTAGTTAGTGGGACTTACGCACTAACTTTAGCTATGGTGTTCCTTTATCTGGGTTTATGAAATAAACCGACATAAAAATATCGAGCGCTTATCAAAAAGCGTCCGATATTTTTAAATCATTAAAATGGTAAGTTCATGCCTTTTAACATATTTTCCATTTGACTTCGTTTACCTTTTTTACCTTTACGACCAACACCACTAAATTGTTTCATCATTTTCTTCATATCATTAAATTGCTTCATTAAGCGATTCACTTCTTGTAATGAACGACCTGAACCTTTAGCAATACGTTTTTTTCTAGAAACATTTAAGACTGCTGGATTTTCTCTTTCACTTGGTGTCATAGACTGGATAATCGCCTTAATATGGTCAATTTGTTTTTCATCCATATTAAGCTTATCCATGCCTTTCATTTTGTTCATTCCAGGAATCATTTTCATAATATCATCCAGTGGGCCAAGGTTTTTAACTTGATCCAATTGTTCAAGAAAATCATCCAATGTAAATGTTGAATTACGCATTTTTTGTTCTAAGTCTTTAGCTTTTTCTTGGTCAACATCTTGTTGTGCCTTTTCGATAAGACTTAGTACATCGCCCATACCAAGTATACGAGAAGCCATTCGCTCTGGGTGGAAGAGTTCAAGTCCATCCATCTTCTCACTCATACCAACAAACTTAATTGGCTTTTGTGTTACTGAACGAATTGATAACGCTGCACCACCACGCGTATCGCCATCTAATTTAGTCAATGTAACGCCAGTCACATCTAATTGATCATCGAATGATTGTGCAACATTAACTGCGTCTTGACCAGTCATTGCATCCACAACCAACATAATTTCATTTGGTTTAGAAATTTCTTTAACTTCTTGTAATTCATTCATCAATGCTTCATCAATATGCAAACGACCTGCTGTATCAATGATTACAAAATCTAAATGTTCTTCTTTAGCGTGCTTTAATGCGTTTTCCACGATTTGTTGTGGTTTGACTTGATCACCTTCACTATACACAGGAACATCAAGTTGTTTACCTACAGTTTGTAATTGATTAATTGCAGCTGGACGATAAATATCTGCAGCTACTAACATAGGTTTTTTATTGTATTTTTTACGCATTAATAATGCTAATTTACCGGCAGTAGTCGTTTTACCTGCACCTTGTAAACCAACCATCATCACAACAGTTGGTGGCTTGTTCGCCATTTTAATCGTTGCGTTTTCGCCACCCATTAATTGTGTTAATTCGTCTTGTACAATTTTAATGACTTGTTGACCAGGTGTTAATGATTGCATTACATCTGATCCTAAGGCACGTTCTGACACAGTTTTCACAAATTCTTTAACTACTTTAAAGTTTACATCGGCTTCTAATAATGCTAATCGTACTTCTCTCATCATAGCTTTAATATCAGCTTCTGTGACTTTACCCTTACCACGCATTCTTTGCATCGTAGCTTGTAAGCGATCGGATAATCCTTCAAATGCCATACCAAATGCCCTCCTTTATATATCTGTTTATTCTAATTCTTCTAATTGATTAATATATTGTTCTAACGCTGTAGCATCATTTAAAGATTGTTTCATTGCTTCATAAATGTTACGACGTTGTTCGAATTTTTCATATAAATTCAACTTAGATTCATAATCTTCAACTAAATCGCCAGTTCTTCTTATATTATCATAAACTGCTTGTCTACTCACATCAAATGTCTCTGCAATTTCACTTAATGAATAGTCTTTTAAATAGAATAGCTCTAAATAATTTCTTTGCTTATCAGTTAATAACGTTTGATAGAAATCAAACAAATAATTCATTCGTAATGTTTTAACTAAATCATTTTTCCCCATGTGGATGATCCTCGTTATTAAAATCTAATTCAGCAACTTCATCTGGAATATCTTCATTTTGTTCTATCATATCTGCAAATAATCCATAAACGTAGCTTTCTGGGTTAAATGGTTGCAAGTCGTCAAGTTTTTCACCTAAGCCTACATATTTAACTGGGATATGAAGTTCATTTCTAATTGCAAGCACAATACCACCTTTAGCCGTACCATCCAATTTAGTTAATACGATACCTGATACGTTTGTAACTTCTTTAAATGAACGTGCTTGAGATAAGGCGTTTTGGCCTGTTGTTGCATCTAAACACAATAAAGCTTCATGAGGTGCATCTGGTACAGCTCTGCTAATAACACGTTTCATTTTATCTAATTCTTGCATTAGGTTTGATTTATTTTGTAAACGTCCTGCAGTATCACAAATTAAAATATCGACGCCTTTATTTTTAGCCGCATTAATTGCATCATAAACAACTGCTGCAGGGTCAGATCCCTCACTTTGGCGTATAACTTCAACACCTACTCGGTCACCCCACACTTGTAATTGATCAATAGCACCAGCTCTGAATGTATCTCCAGCTGCAAGCATTACTTTTTTGCCTTCCATTTTATATCTATGTGCAAGTTTACCGATAGTAGTTGTTTTACCTACGCCGTTTACACCAACCATTAAAATGACGTTTAATCGGCCATCTTCAAGATTCATAGCTTCAGATTGGTCGTCTTCTTGATGGTATATTTCAACAATCTTTTCGACAATGACTTCACGTAAATCTTCCGTTTCCTTAATATTACGACGTTGTGCCTCCGTACGTAATTCTTCTGTTAATTGCATCACTGTGTTGAAACCAACGTCGGCAGTAATTAACATTTCTTCAAGTGCTTCGAAGAAATCTTCATCAACCGTTCTATAACGCGCAATTAAATTATTAAGTTGTTCTTGGAAGTTCTGACGTGATTTTTCAAGACCTGCTTTAAACTTAGCACCCATTTTTTGTGCTTCAATTTCTTCAAAATCTTCAATCGAGATTAAACCATCATCATCAAAATCTGCTTCACTTAACTTACGTGGTTTCTTCTTAGGTGCCGGTTGTGATACTTCTTCATTATCATCACGTGGTGTGCTACTCTGCTCACTTTCATCTTGTGATAATTCTTGTTCTATATCTTCCGTTGATTTCGTAGAAAATTTATCTTTTAAACGTTTAAAGAAACTCATGCTTGTTCCTCCTTCATGACCTCATCAATAGTATTTAAGTTAACACTTACTAATTTTGAAACCCCTGATTCTTGCATTGTCACACCATACAAACGATCTGAATATTCCATTGTCCCTTTTCGATGCGTAATCACAATAAATTGAGTTTGCATTGATAACTCTTTTAGAAATTGTGCGTATCGAATGACATTTGCTTCATCAAGTGCCGCTTCTACTTCATCCAGTATAACAAATGGTGCAGATCGTACTTTCAAGATAGCAAATAGCAATGCAATTGCACATAAGGCACGTTCACCACCACTTAACAACGACAAGTGTTGTAATTTTTTGCCTGGCGGTTGAACAATAATATCGACACCAGCTGATAAATAATCATCATCTGTTAATTCTAATTTAGCATGTCCTCCACCAAATAACGACTGAAATACTGTCGTAAAATGAGATTGAACCTGTAAAAATGTCTCTTTAAAACGACCCTTCACTTCTTGATCCATCTCATTAATAATTTGCTCAAGTGTCTGTTTCGCTTCACGCAAGTCTGTGCGTTGTTCATCTAAGAAAGTATAGCGCTCATTTAACTCTTCAAATTGTTCAATCGCATTAATATTAACAGGGCCTAATTCATCGATTGACATTTTAGTTAATTTAACTTTCTTTCTTAGCGACTCAATTGGTGTTTCCGAGAAGAATTCATCTCTGGCACGTTCGACTGTTAATTGATATTCATCATTTAAATGATCAATGGCATGATGAATTAATACATCTAATTTAGATTGTTGCGCTTTGATATCTTGATAGAAACTTTCTATCGATAATAAATCTTGATGGCATTCTTGTAACTGTGCTTCATGTATTTCCACATCTTCATTGACATCTACACGTTGCTTTTTCAAATCTTTTAATTGATTAGTAATTGATTGTCGTGAATTTTCCTTAGATTTAATCTCTTGTTGTAATTTATCAAATGCTTGATCACCCATCATTTCATCAGAATTAAAGAGTTTAATCTTGTCTTCAACGTTCGTTAACTGTTGATGAATCGTTGCAATCTGTTTATCTGTACGGGTTAATGCCCCTTTTTGTGCATGTATTCGTTCTTTAATAACTGCTAAATCAGAGCGTTTTTGGTTTAATTGCTGTTGTACTTGCGTAGTCGTCTCTTTACCTTCCTTAGATAATTGCGTATAACGTTCAATGTCCGTTTCAAGTTGTTTTAACTTACCTTGAATAATAGATAAACGTGCTTGTTTTTCATTTAAAGTAACACGACTATTTTCACTTTGGTATCCGTCATTCTTTTCAAACTCAAATTCTTCATGCTCATTTTTAATATGTGCTTCTTGTGTTTTAAGACGGTCTAATGCTAACGCTTCGTTATGTGATTGTTCTTTCACTTCATTATATTGTTGACTCAAATTAAAATACGTTTCACTTAATTGCTCGACGTCATCTTTTTGATTTTGCAATTGTTTTTCAAAATCTTTAGTTTGCGATTCATAATTTTTTAATTGGTCACGCATTGTAGTCAGTTCATCTTTTTGTGATAAAATGCTCTTCGTCTTACGCGCACCACCACCAGTCATAGAACCACCTGGATTAACAATATCGCCTTCTAAAGTAACGATACGTGTTTTATATTGAATCGCTCTCGCCAGTTCATTCGCATGCTTTAGATTATCTACAATAATCGTCGTACCAATTAAATTTTCAACTACGGCTTGATATTGCGCATTCACTGTAATTGCATCAGAAGCAACATTAATATAACCTGCTGTACTTTCAGCAATTTGACGAATATGATGAGATAGCTGTCTTGATTTAATAACATTTAATGGTAAAAATGTTGCTCTACCAAGTCCTTTTTGCTTTAAGAATTGGATTGCTTGGCGACCATCTTTTTCGTCGTCAACGATGATATGTTGCAATGAAGCGCCTAATGCGGTCTCAATTGCCTGTGTCAATTCTGATGGTACAGAAATCACTTCTGCAACTGCACCATGAATACCTTGTAAGCTATCGTTTTTAGCTTTTAACACATGCTTAACGCCATTAAAGAAGTACGTATAGTCTTCCTCTTGTGTTTCCAAACTTTCAATTCGAGCTCTCATTTTATCCATATAACGATATGCTTGATACAATTTATCTTCGTATTCAGTTTGAATTTGTTTCGCTTTTGATAATTGTTGCTCTATTCGACTTATTTGGTCTTCAATATTGCTCAATTGTTTAATTGTAGCTTGATGATGTTGTTCTGTAGAGGCAATTTCGCTTTGTAACGCCTTGAGTTGATTAAATGCTTCAACTAAACGTGAATCTAAGCGTGATTTCTTAGCTTCATTTTCTTTAATGGTATGCTCTAAGAAACGAATGTCATTATTGACATCTGATTGTTCAGACATTAATTCATAGTATTCATTTTTAATAGATTCGAGTTTTTCATCATGTTGTTCATCAGAAACGTAAAGTTGTGATTCTAGTTCATGAATATCATTATTTAACGTTTTCTGTTTTTCTTTTAACGTCTCAATTTGTTGCGTAATCTCATTTTTTTCATCTTGAGCGTTCTTAAATTCGTGATTTAAATTATCTAATTCTTCTTCAAAGCGCGCATTCGTTTCTGATTGATTACGTTTTCTTTCTTCTAAGACATTTAATTGACCTGTAAACTTCTCATATGCTTCTGTAGCTTTAATTAAATCATAATTCAATTGTTCAATATCATTATCAATATGTTGACGTTGAGACTTTTGCTTTTGAATATATTGATTTATTTGTGCTTGTTTCGCCTCTTTATCTGCTTGTTGGCTTTTTAGGTCATTAAGTTTGACGTCTAATTCACGATTATCTTCCGAATACTGATCGATATCATGTACAGTAACAATGACATCGCTTTGTTTCATTTCTTCAGAGAGTTTCAAATATTCTTTTGCGCTAGACGCTTCTGCTTTTAATGGTTCTACGCGCCCTTCCAAGTCATATAAGATATCTTCAACTCGTGTAAGATTGTCTTCTGTTTGGTCTAATTTTTGTAGTGATTCAGCTTTTCGTTTTTTGTATTTTAATACGCCAGCAGATTCTTCAAGAATTTGACGACGATCAATCGGTTTAGCGTTTAAAATTTCATCAACTCTACCTTGAGATATAATGCTAAATGCTTCTTTTCCCAAACCAGAATCCAAAAACAATTCAGTAATATCTCTTAAGCGTGCTTTATCATTATTAAGATAATATTCACTCTCACCACTGCGGTACAAGCGACGCGTCACGACAATATCATCTGAATCAACTTGTAATTTTCTGGCTTTATTATCAAGTTTCAATTGTACTTCTGCATAATTCTGAGCATTTCGATGTTCAGCTCCTGAAAAGATAATATCTTCCATTTTAGAGCCACGTAATGATTTTGCGGACTGTTCACCTAATACCCATTTGATAGCATCGGTAATGTTACTCTTGCCGCTACCATTAGGCCCAACTATTGCTGTCACACCTTTATCAAATTGGACATCTGTGTGATCTGCAAATGATTTAAAACCTATGGCATCAATTGATTTTAAATACACCATACTATTCTCCTTGCTAATCATTCCACTCATTCTAGTTGAGAGGAGGACAATATTTTAAAGATGATTGGTCATCTTAAACACTGCTATTATTCTTAAGTTCTGAGTAAGCACGCTCTGCTGCTTTTTGTTCAGATTCTTTTTTAGTTTTACCTTGACCTGTTGCAACTGCATTATTTTCCAAAATAACTTCCGATGTAAATAAACGATGATGCGCTGGGCCTTCTTCCTTAATTAATCGATAAGTTACATCTCCACGATTTTGACTGTGAACATACTCTTGAAATTGTGTTTTAAAGTCGACAACACCAACTAATTCATCATCTTCTACATATGGGAAAATGACTTTCTCAGCAAATTGCCATACGACATCTAATCCTTGATCGAGATATAAAGCCCCAACAAAGGCTTCAAATGCGTCAGACACAAGTGAAGGGCGCGTTCTTCCACCCGTTTTTTCTTCACCTTTACCTAATAGGATGAGTTGATTTAGCTCGATTTTATTAGCAAATATTACAAGTGAGGGCTCACATACAATTGTTGCACGCATTTTTGTTAAGTTACCTTCAGGAAGATCTGGATGTTTATCAAAAAGGTAGCGTGATACCGTCAATTCTAATACCGCATCGCCTAAAAATTCGAGTCGCTCATTATGCGCTAAACGATCCATATTAAAGTCATTGATAAAACTTGAATGAGAAAATGCTTGTTGATATAACTCGATATTTGAATATGTAAATCCTAATTCATTCATTTTCTTCGCAAACTGTTGTTGAAAATCATTAACCATTTCTATTTTTTTTGGATTAGTCACATTAGAACCTCCCATATATTTATGCTTTGTTTGATTCTTAAGAAAAAAATCTGAGCCATCTTGTAGACGACTCAGATGTAAGTTTTTTATTTTTCAAGACTATTGATGTATTTAACTGCATCACCAACAGTGTTGATTTTTTCAGCTTCTTCATCAGGAATTTCAGTACCAAATTCATCTTCTAATTCCATCACTAATTCAGCGATATCAAGTGAGTCAGCGCCTAAATCATCTTTGAATGATGCGTCTTCAGTTACTTTGTCAGCATCTACACCTAAACGGTCAACGATGATATCTTTTACTTTATCGAAGTTTTCCACGTCGATTCACCTCCTTTGAAAGTGTCTATCCATAGACTATTATATTTTCCCATTTTAATGGGTAAAATACAAGCATTTCTTAAATACTCATTATAAATAGTATTTTGTTTAACAAAGCGATTTCTCATCAAAGTGTTATCGAAATAAAACTTATTTCAACTAACTAACTTTAGATGATTACATGTACATACCACCATTAACATGAATGGTTTGGCCAGTAATGTATTTTGCTCTATCAGATGCTAAAAATGCAACTGTATTCGCTATATCTGTATCTTGACCAAATCGAGATAATGGAATTTGTTCTAACATTTGTGCTTTTAATTCATCACTAAGTGCATCTGTCATATCTGAAACGATAAATCCTGGTGCTACAGCATTTACAGTAATACCACGTGATGCAAGTTCACGTGCACTTGATTTAGTTAATCCTTCTATACCTGCTTTCGTAGCGACATAGTTTGCTTGACCTGGATTACCCATTGCACCAACTATACTTGATAAGTTAATAATTGCACCACCACGTTGACGAAGCATTTGTGGCGTCGCCTTTTGAATGCAATTGAAAGTGCCTTTTAAGTTTGTATTAATTACATCATCCCATTCATGCTCTTTCATACGCATTAACAAATTATCACGCGTGATACCAGCATTATTTACAAGTACATCTAATGAACCAAATTGACTAACGACTTCTTTAATCATCGCTTTAACTTCGTCGCCTTCAGCTACATTAGCTTGAATTGCAAAACTTTCAACGCCTTTTGCTTTAATTTCAGACACAACCGCTTCAGCCTTTTCTTTATTACCAGCATAGTTAACAGCTACATTGAAACCATCTTCAGCTAATTGTAATGCGATACTACGACCTATACCTCTTGAAGCACCAGTTACTAATGCATTTTTATTCGTCATGATTATTCCAACCTTTCACATCTTCTAATGTTTGAATTGATGTTAATTTAACATCACGATTGATTTTCTTAATTAAACCGGATAACACTTTGCCTGGACCAATTTCTATAAAATGATCGACGCCTTGTTCAATTAACCATTCTGCAGAATTGATAAATTCAACTGGTGAATATAATTGCTTAATCATATTTTGCTTAATAGTTGTTGCGTCCGTTTCACCTTGCGCATTGACATTTTGCACAATAGGGAATGCTGCATCATGCCACTCAAATTGATTAATATACGACTCGAAGTCTTTTTCAATCACTTGCATCATTGACGAATGGAATGGGCCAGAAACTGCTAAAGGCAAGACACGTTTAGCGCCTAATGATTTACCTTCTTCAACTAATTTATCAATGAGTGATTTATGACCTGACACTACAATTTGTCCAGGGCAGTTAATATTCGCAGGTTCAATCAGTTCTTCAGATGTTGATAAGTCTTTGCAAATTTTATCTACTTCTTCATAGCTTAAACCTAATACAGCTGCCATACTACCTACACCATTTGGAAAAGCTTGAGCCATGAGTTGACCACGTTTACGAACAATCTTAACTGCATCCTCAAACTTTAATACGCCTGCAGCGACTAAACTAGAGTATTCACCTAGACTATGTCCCATCGTGTAGTCAGCATTAATAGAATTTAAGGCACGATATAAGGCGATGCTATGTGTTAATAAAGCTGGTTGTGTATGTTCAGTTTCGCCTAATTTGTTGTCACTATCCGTAAACATTGTTTCTAATAAATCGAAGTCTACGGCTTCTTGTGCTATGTTTAGAATCTCTGTTGCTTTTGTATCTTCATTATATAAATCGCTAGCCATACCAACTTTTTGTGCACCTTGACCCGGGAAAATAATTGCTACTTTACTCATCCTTTTCACCTACCGTCTCTCTCATAATTTCGACAATTTTCTCATCACCGGCAATTTTAGCTTGTCGGATTGCAGAATAAAACGCGCGAGCATTAGAACCACCATGTGCTTTAACAACTGTACCATCTAGACCTAATAATACCGAACCACCGTATTCTGCATAATCCATTTTTTTAGTAAATGTGTCTAAGTCCTTTTTTAACACTAATGCAGCAAGTTTGTTTTTTAAACTTCCTAAAAATGTTTCTTTCAACATTTTACCAATGGATTTTGCAGTACCTTCGATATTTTTTAGCACCATATTCCCAGTGTAGCCATCAGTTACAACAACGTCAGTGTTACCTTCCATTAATGTTTTAGCTTCAATGTTACCATCAAAATTAAAGCTTTGATCATCTTTTAGTAATTGATATGCTTTTTTAGTCAATGTATTACCTTTAGCTGGTTCTGTACCGATGTTTAATAATGAGACCTTAGGGTTTTGAATGCCTCGAATTTTTTTAGCGTAGATATTACCAAGTTGCGCATACTGTAATAAATGTTCAGGTTTTGCATCAGCATTGGCACCAACATCTAAAAATACAAAACCTTTACCATCAATTGTTGGTAATGTTACTACAAGGGCTGGTCTGGCAACACCTTTAATACGTCCGACAATAAACAATCCAGCTGACATAAGTGCGCCTGTATTACCTGCAGAAACACATCCGTCCGCTTCGCCATTTTTCACTGCTTCCGCCATTCTGACCATTGAGCTATCTTTTTTACGTTTAATCGCTCTCACTGGTTCGTCTTCCATCTCTATTTTTTCAGAACAATGTCTAAATTCAATTCGTTCATGATTGAGTGTATATTGGTTTTTATCTCCAAATAAAATTATTTCTAAATCTTTAAAATCATTTACTGCTTTTTCAACAGCCTCTAACACGATACCAGGCGCGTCATCTCCGCCCATCATATCAATAGCAATCTTAACCATGTTATTCATCCTCGCTTATATAAAACATTTTAAACGTTCCTTTAAACACCAATGTATCTCTTACATATGAATTCACTTCAATAATATAATGCTGCGCTGTTTTATTAACAACGCGTGCTTCAGCTCTTACAGTGTCATCCAGTTTTACTTTCTCGATAAAAGCGACATTACTTTCTTGTGTTAATACGGTTGATTTATGTATTAGAGCGACACAAAGCGAATTCGCTTGAGCAAATAAAACATGACCTCGTGCAATCTGTGTCTTTGCAAAGACTGATTCTTCAGTGATTTCAATGAGTGATTGTGCAGTTATGTCTGGTTCAACTTGAATTAAATCTCCAACCACTTCATTTGCTTCAAGCGCACGAATTTGTTCATAGTTTTGCTCAGCTACTATTTTAATACGCTTACGTAGTTCTGGAATATTTAGATTTGTTCTATCTAAACGTATCGTTTGAATACTTACTTCAAACTGTTCACATAATTCACTATCCGTAATAAAGGGGTTTTGCTCAATTGCTTTTTGAATCGCCTCACGACGTTCTGCTTTTTTTAATTTCATACATATCCCCCTTTAAATGCGAAATTAGTACCAAGTCTTAAACATTCCTCACATATCATAACACTTTCCGTTTAATAAGCTCAACAAATATCATAGTGCTATATTTTACTTTTTAAAAATAATTACCTTTAAACACTAATCAAAACTCATATGTAGTAAATTCTGATCAATAAAATCACGTAAATGTTGATATGTTTCTGTAAAGAATTCTCCCGATTGAATCAACTCTGCCGCTTCATCTCGAGCGACTTCAAGCATTCGATAATCTTCCACAATATTCGCTACCATGAAATCCGGTAAACCACTTTGTTTAACGCCAAAGAAATCTCCGGGTCCACGCATTTCTAAATCACGTTCACTCAACTCAAAACCATCCGTTGTTTGCGTCATTATAGTCATTCGTTCTATTCCTGTTTCCGTCTTAGGTGACGCAATAAGTACGCAATAACTTTGATGTTCGCTTCGTCCAACACGACCTCTTAGCTGATGTAAAGTAGATAGTCCAAATCGATCTGCATCATAAATCATCATAAACGTTGCGTTCGGTACATTGACACCAACTTCTACTACAGTTGTAGAGACAAGAATGTCTATATCATGTTGACTAAAACGCGTCATAACTTCATCTTTCTCTTCAGCCGACATTTTGCCATGTAATAAACCGACACTCCCCTCTCCATAATAGGCTTGAAGTGAGTCGTACAACTCAACTACGTTTTGTACATCATCTAAATGTTCCGAACTTTCAATGAGCGGACAAATCACATAAGCTTGACGACCTTTTTTAAGTTCCGTTGTCATTTGAGACAGCACTTGTTCGTATTGCTCGTGTTTTGCCCAGTTCGTAATAATCGGTTTACGCCCTTTGGGTAACTGTTTAATAGATGAAACATCCATTTCACCAAATACTGAAATAGCTAGGGTTCTAGGAATCGGTGTCGCTGTCATGAAGAGGACGTTCGTCATTGCTCCTTTTTCTCTTAACAGTTGACGTTGATTGACCCCAAAACGATGTTGTTCATCGGTAATAACCAGTCCTACATTTTGAAATGCTACATCATCTTGTATAAGCGCATGTGTACCTATTAGACAATCAATGGTGCCATTCTCTAATTGTTCTAAGAGGACTTTTCTTTTTTTACCTTTAACGGATCCAGTTAATAATGCGACGTTCATATAGTCTCCAAATAACTCAGTTAAACTATTTGCGTGTTGCTCCGCTAGAATTTCAGTAGGAACCATTAGCGCAGACTGATATCCAGCTGTTTTTAACGCATACATACAAATAGCTGCAACAACTGTCTTCCCTGAACCTACATCACCTTGCAATAATCGATGCATGCGAATCGGTGCTTTCAAATCTCTAAAGATTTCGTTCACACTCTTTTTTTGCGCATCCGTTAACTCAAAAGGTAATGTTTCTATAAACGCTTTTACCTTTTGGATGTCATAGTTGATTTCAATGGCTTTGTCCGATGTCTTCTCTAGACGATTCAACCATTGCATTCGTAATTCAAACATGAATAATTCGGTAAAGGCATACGTCCGTCTAGCACGTAATAAGTCATGGCGATCTTTAGGATGGTGCAGTGCATGTATGGTATCAGATAAAGATTCTAATTTATACTTCTGTCTTAATTCATCTGTCAACCATTCATGTATCGTAACATCATCTAACGTTTGATAAATCATATCTCGCATTTGCTTTTGTTTAATGCCCTCTTTGATACGATACACAGGTTCTAATTTAACTTCAGATGCATCTTGAGACTGTGCATTAAAGAACATACGATTTCCGTTAATTTCTTGTTTCGCACTATTCCATTTTCCTTTAACAGTTACCGTACCATGAAGTTCAATTTTCTTTTTTAAGTATGGTTGATTAAAGAAGACACATTTAACTGCGATATTGTCCACCATTAAATGGACTGTTAACTTCGATTTATTTCTTCCGAAAAAAGCAACCGTCGGCATAGAATAAACTTCTCCAACAACTGTCACTGTAGATTGATCTTCAGCCATATTTAAGTCTACAACTGTATTATCTTCATAGCGACTCGGTAAATAAAGCACCAAGTCTTCTACCGTATTAATATTGAGTTCTTGCAATAAAGCAATTCGTTTTGGTCCTAGCCCTTTAATCTTTTGAAGCGGATATGGACTTTCTATTAAATTGACTTTAGACATAACTTCTCACCTAGTATTTATAATATTAATATTTATTTTATCATGATTAAGCAGAATAATTGATTGTTAAACCTTTGATATTTAAAAAGGCGGGAGTGGGACAGAATTCTTTTTGAATTCGTCGTCCCACCCCCAGCTTGCTTTAAGCGTCTTCTCAGTACAGTCAGCTACTGCGAATTTGCAAAATAGATTTATTATATTATTTATGTCCAAGCCTCACTCTAATTCACTGAACGATACATGTTTAACGTTCACATGCCCATCCATCTTTATCGCGGTCAAACTTTGTTTGATAAGCAGGATGACCCTTTTTCACACCATTTGGATATTTCTTTCTCAATAAAGTACAATTTTTATAATTTTCTGTTGATTGCTTTTTCGTTGTCTTTGAAGTTGACGAGGTTGATGTTTTCGGTTTAGTTGATGATTTTACAGATGCTTTTGTAGATGATGTTTGACCCGTCTTAGCTTTCGTGTTCGACGTGGTTGTAGACCATATATTTAGCTTTTCAGCTTGTGCTTTGGATTGTCTTACCTTTAACATTTGTTCAAATGTATTGTTCGGCGGATAGATATAAGTCACTCTAGCTAATCCTTGTCTAACAACCGCTTCATTAACCATTCTACCATCTGCATAAACGTATGCTAAATAACGACCATATTTATCTGTTCGTTGACCACGATCAAATTGAACTTGTACCGTACGCGCATTAGCCAACATTCGTGTTGTAAATTGACTAGCTTCCGGACCATATTTTTGAACAGGCTTTCGTGGATCCTTAGTTTCAGGTGTATTAATCAACAATAATCTAAAGGTTGATTTCTTCCCTTTATAAAGTAATTGAACAGTGTCTCCATCAATACCTTTAACAAATTTAACTTTCTCTTTAGTAAGTGCACTACTTTGTGCATTAACTCTATTGAGTGGCATTGCTATAAGTGTAGATGATGTTGTGATTAAAACCGCCAAAGCTGTAACAGCAATTGGTTTCTTTTTAAAAAGCATTAATATAAAACATATGATACTAAGACCAATAACTACTAAAAGTATATTTCCCATGTGCATACTCCTATTGTTTAATATACATATATTTTATACTAATACACATTAAAAATACTATTAAAATTTTAATATTTTAATATTTATATTTTTTGTAATCATTAAACACATGTATATATGAACTATTTTATGTTTTAAACGGTATCCCTATCGCTATGATAAGTATGGTTTTAAATGTGACTTAAAATTATATGAATGTGATGTTTGTTTAGAATGTTCTCAGAAAAATCAATGTATAAACTTCAATTCAAAAACAAATAAAAATAATGAAGAATTATAACTGGGAGTATTTTAAATCCCAAATTAACAAAAAGCTTTCAGAACTAGAAACGATAATCATCTACAGTCAAAGCAAAATTGATGTGGTGCTGACTTTTGGATTTATGAAGGCGATCTTAAGTTTCACTCAGATGTCTGTCCAAGGGATAAATAAAGTCAAAAGAGAACTTGGTTTTATATGAATAACGCTTAATATAATAAAAGTAACAACTCAACGAGCTGAAAATAATCAAAAAAATATAAAAAAAGACAATTTCTATATTATTTCAATAGAAATTGTCTTAATTTACTCATCCAGGAACTTTATGTCCACGACCCTTCATAGCTTTTCAATTGATATTTATTCGACTGAGAATAAATATTGATAGATAGGTTGGCCACCGTTATGTTCTTCTACTTCAACGTCTGGATATTCGCTTTCAACCCACTCTACTAATTTATCTGAGGTTTCAGTATTTGCATCCTCACCAGCGATAATAGTTAAGATTTCACTATCTTCATTTAGCATCGCTTTAAGTAAACCTGTGATTGTCGCAAATTCATCATCATTACTTGTCACAATTTTACTTTCAGATAATCCCATGAATTCGCCTTTTTTAATCTCTACGCCATCAATTTTAGTGTCACGAACAGCAAATGTTACTGAGCCTGATTTCACACTATCTAAAGCTGTTGTCATGTGAGATTGATTATCTTCAAGTGATGATGATGGATCGTATTGGAACAAGGCCGCAATACCTTGTGGAATAGATGTTGTAGGAATTACAACTGTATCTGCTTCAACTAAAGTTGCAGCTTGATCACTCGACATTCTTATATTTTTATTATTTGGTAAAATAATGGCACGTTTACATTGAGATTGTTCAATGACCTTTACAATGTCTTCAGTAGATGGATTCATTGTTTGTCCACCGCTTATAATATGTGTCGCACCCATAGATGTAAATAATTCTGAAATACCATCACCCATAGAAATAGCAATAATTGCTGTTTCAACTGTTTTTGATTCTTCTTGTTGGTCTGATTGATGATTTTGCTTTTCTTTTCTAATGACTTCACGATGTTGTTCACGCATATTTTCAACTTTTAATTTAATAAGCTCACCATACTCTTGACCATAGTTAAACACATCACCTGGTGTTTCAGTATGTACATGGACTTTTACAATTTCATCGTCATTAATAACGAGTAATGAATCACCAAAATGACTCATATCTGTTCTAAATGTTTGCTCATCAAATTCTCTTTTATCTTTTCCAAAACGTACCATCATTTCAGTACAATAGCCATACTTAATGTCTTCAGTGTTAATTACGCCATGAAAGTCATGCTCTTCATGCACTAACTCTTCTGTGTTTAATTTTTCTTTTTTCACTTCAATCGTTTGGCCTGTTAAACCTTTTAAGAAACCTTCATAAACACATAATAGCCCTTTACCACCACTATCAACTACGCCAACTTCTTTTAATACAGCAAGTAAATTGGGTGTATTATTTAATGACTTTTCAGCTTCTGCAATTGTATATTCCATAACTTCAACACAGTCATCTGTTTCTTCAGCTTTATTAACCGCTGCCTTGGCTGCATCTTTAGCAACAGTTAAGATTGTCCCTTCGACTGGTTTCATTACAGCTTTATAAGCAGTATCAACACCTGCTTGGAAACTACTAGCAAGTTGTTGTGCATTAATTTCATTTTCAGTTTCAATATTTTTACAGAATCCTCTAAATAATTGAGAAAGAATTACACCTGAGTTACCTCGTGCACCCATAAGTAATCCTTTAGAGAATGTCTTCCCTAATTCACCAATACTTTGAGATAAATTATTTTCAACTTCCTCACGTCCAGAAGTAATTGTAAGATTCATATTAGTACCTGTATCACCATCTGGCACAGGGTATACATTTAAAGAATCTACTAAATCTGCATTATTAGATAAATTTTGTGCCCCTTGTATTATCATATCGGCAAATAATTTACCATTAATTTTGCTAATCATCCTGCTAAGTCCTCCTATACCTACTTGCCCTTATTATTAAGTCTTACACCTTGTACAAATATATTAATTGAATTCACTTTTACATTGAGTGAGTTTTCTAGTGTGTATTTTACTGATGATTGTACATTATTAGCTACCTCTGAGATTTTAACACCGTAGCTAACGATAATATACATATCTATATCAATGACACCATTGTTTTCTTTGACTTCAATGCCTCTAGCATAATTTTCATGTCCTAAAATTTCGGCAATACCATCTCGCACTTGTTGTCTAGATGCCATACCAACAATACCATAACTTTCAACAGCTTTACTGCCTACTACTGAAGCAATGACTTCATTTGAGATATCGATTTTACCATAATCATTTGAGATTTCTATTGTCATCTTTATATTCCTCCTGAATTTTGTTTAAAAATGACGAAACTATAAACATTTACAATTAAATTCATTGTAGAAATTAACCGATTCTTCCATAAATAAGTCTTTATAACCTAATTAAATGTACTACATAACTCCTCAGCTTACAATTATACCATAAATTATAAAATTCAAAACATTTTTAGAGAAATACCTTTTAATTTCATTGCTTTAAAAATTCATATATGGTATCTTATTTAAGTATATAAGTAGTCAAGTGTATTTATATTTATTAAAGGAGGTACTTTGATGGGTAAACAATGTTACGTAACAGGTCGTAAAGCATCGACTGGTAATAATCGTTCACACGCTTTAAATGCGAATAAACGCAGATTTAATGCTAACCTTCAAAAAGTTAGAATTTTAGTTGACGGAAAACCTAAAAAAGTTTGGGTTTCTGCTCGTGCTTTAAAATCTGGTAAAGTTACTAGAGTTTAATAAATATAATGCACTAAAAAATGCCTTCATATGTGGTGAAGGCATTTTTTTATGTTCTTTTTTAACTTGCATCCTTACTTCTCATTTGAAGTACTTGTCCGTCATGTAAAATGATTTCCGCGACAGCTTCTTTTACTTCATTAGATAAAGTAAGTGTCGATCCTTTTTCTAGAAGTTGCTTATTCAAATTATATTTAAAGCCCTTTAATGATAAAACAACATTTTCAGTAACTGGAATAAATGATACATATGGGAAATGAAGTGATTTTTGAATTTTATGGGTACCTTGTTTCAATAATTTAATTTCATTTTGATCATCTTCCACAATAATTGATATATTTCGTTCTATATACTTTGGTTTTTGCAATATTTGCATGACACCCATAAAATGATCTAATCTACCACCAGTTGCGCCATAAATATGTATTTGCGTAAAGCCTCTATGAACAGCTTCTTCTACACCTAATGCTAAATCCGTATCATCTTTTTCAGCTTTGACCGGCTTAATATTCAACTGATGTTTGAGTTGTTGACGTTCTTCTTCTGAAACAGAATCAAAGTCACCAATTGAGAACGTCGGTGTGATGGCATGGTTAACTAGAATCAGTGTTCCGCTATCAATGCCACCCCAATGTTCATGCTTTTGAGTGCTCAATACTTGTGGTGGTAAATGTCGGTCACTACATAATAAATTGATTCGCATATTAAAATCAGCCTTTCAGTAATTGTGTCACCTTGTTATAATCCTTTTGATTAAAGAAATAAGAACCTGTAACAAACATAGTTGCTCCATTATCAGCACACAATTGGATAGTTTCATCATTGATGCCACCATCAACTTCAATATCAAAATTTAAATTTAAAGATTGTCTTAGATCTCTAAGTGACTTCACTTTTGATGCGCATGCTTCAATAAATGATTGACCACCGAAACCTGGATTGACTGTCATCACTAATACATAATCTACAATCTCAAGAACTGGTAATAATACTTCAACTGGTGTACCAGGATTAATGACAACGCCTGCTTTTTTACCAGCATTCTTAATCATTTGAAGCGCTCTATGAATATGTTGCGTAGACTCGACGTGCACCGATATCATGTCAGCACCGTGTTCAGCAAAGGTGTTAATATACTGCTCAGGTTGCTCAATCATTAAGTGAACATCAATTGGTAATTGTGTAGCAGTTCGAATTGAATCAAGAATCGGCAAACCAATCGATATATTTGGTACAAATTGACCGTCCATCACATCAAAGTGTAAACCATCAACTTGTGCTTTTTCTAAAGCTTTAATTTCATCTTCTAAATTTAAAAAATCAGCGGATAAAAGTGATGGATAGATTTTTTTCATTAATATCTTACCTTTCTATTTGAAATTTCATTAAATAATTGAATGTAATGATCATAGCGAAATTGTGCTAAATGACCACTCTCCAATTGTTGCTTAACATGACAATGAGGTTCTTTAATATGATTACAGTTTCTAAATTTGCATGCCTCGCCATAGTGATGAATATCTATAAAATAGTGTTTCAATTCATCTTTTTCAATATGATCAAAATCTAATGCACTAAAGCCTGGTGTATCTGCAATAAAACCAGATTCCCTTTCGAATAATTCTACATGTCTCGTCGTATGTTTACCACGGTTAAGGGATTTTGATATATCATTGGTTTCTAAATTTAATTCTGGTTTAAAAGCATTTATAAATGTCGACTTACCAACACCTGATTGACCACTTAGTACAATAAGTCCTTTCGGCCAAGAAGCGACTACTTCCTGTTTAGACGTATCTTTGCCAACAAATTGAGTATTGTAGCCAATAGTTTCATAAATATTTAACCATTCATTAATTTTTTTAATGTCATCATCAGACGCTAAATCCTTTTTAGTCACTAGTATACTCGGTTCTAAATCATATGAATGCGCAATAACTAGAAAACGATCTAACAATTGTGTTGAGAAATCTGGTTCTACAGCGCTCATCACGATGATTAAGCCGTCAATATTACTAACTGGTGGTCGTTTCAATGCATTATGACGATCGTGAACATGATGAATATAACCTTCATTGGTATTTTGAATTTCAAAATCAACAATGTCCCCTACAATTGGTGAAAACTTCTTTTTTCTGAAAAGACCACGTGGTTTAGTATCATATAAAGTTCCATCTACATCTACTTGATATACACCACTAATTAATTTAATAATACGTCCAGTTTCCAAAATGACACCTCTTAATCATTATTTATATTTCATTATTATAGCAAAACCTTAGAGAATATTATATCCAGAACATATTTGTTTAAAGTCAAAGTTATCAAAGCGGAGTACGTTTAAAGTTTACATAATATTTTTATAGTTTTTATAAAGATTTAAAAAACCTTTTAGTGAATGTTTGATTGCTTTCATTCACTAAAAGGTTGAATTTTAATAATCTATATCTTTATCTGCAATAATATCGCCATCTACTCTAATGGTGTAGCCTGCGTCAGATCCTTCTTCAATTTTAAGCGGAATCGTGATCGTTCTATCACCTTTTATACTAAACGTTTGACTCGCAGATGCGCCACTATTGTCTTTATCTCTTATATAAACTTGAACTTTTTGACTTTCATCGTCTCCCGTATATGGGATATGATATGTTTCGGTGTAATTTTTAACTTTCTTTGCGTCGTCGTCCTTATCTTTACTAGAATCATTAGACTTCTCGTCTTCTTTATCTTCGTCTTTAGAAGTTGCTTTTCCTTTCGAAACAATCAGTTGAACTGTGCTTCCTTCATCAATTTCTGAATTTTTCGGACTTTGTGAAATAATATTATCTTTTTTTTCATTATTACTTGATTCAGTCGTTATTTGTACTTTTAGACCATTTTTTTCAAGTTCTTTCTGAGCAGTTTTATAATTTTTATGTTCATAATTTTTTACGTATACTTTTTTAACACCTAACGACTCAGTTAACGTGATTTGGTGATCATTCACACGTACATAACTATCCGGATTAACACTTTGTTTGGCGATAGCACCTTTAGGTATTTGATTATTGTATTCTTGATTCACTGTTACATGATCAAGTTTAAATTGTTTTAATTTATCAAGTGCATCAGCTTTTTTCATTCCTATAACATTCGGCATTTTAGCACGTTCTGGTCCTTTTGAAAGCACGATATCAACTTTTTCATGTTGATTCACTCTTTCACCTTGTTTCGGTTTTGTCTCGATGATTTTATTTTCTGGATAGTCATCACTATAGTCTCTAGAAATATTGCCAATTTCTAAATGAGATTGACGTAATATTTTTTCTGCTTCTTTTTCAGTTTTACCCTTAAGATCTGGCATTTCTGAATACTTACTGCCAAACATGCCCATCGCAATAAACCCAAATAAACTTACGACTAATAACAGTAAAATCAACGCAATGGCAAATTTTTTCTTTTTAGAACGCTTTTTCTTTGGTGGCTCGTAAATTTGCGCCTCGTTAGTTTGGAAATGGTGCTCATTGACAATAGGTATTTGCATGGTTTGAGCGATTTGTTTTTGCTCATTTTCTTCCTTTATTTTACTTCTGATATCTTGTCTATCAATGGCAACGGTATTTGTATCATCTTCTTCAATTGAATGCTTTTTTTCATTAGCACGACTAGATACAAGTACACTACTTAAGTCTTCTTTCATATCATTGACACTTTGATAACGATCCGTTGCTTTCTTTTCTGTTGCTCTAAGGACAACGTTACTTAAGGATTGAGGTATATCAGATCTTATCTCGGTTACATTAGGTATGGAATCCTGAATATGTTTTATCGCTATACTAACAGCTGTTTCGCCATTAAAAGGTGGTTCCCCAACTAACATTTCAAAAAGTACAATACCTATGGAATAAATATCTGTCGCTTCATTCGTAGTTTCACCTTTAGCTTGTTCTGGTGAAAGGTATTGTACAGTACCGAGCACGTGGTTTGTTTGCGTCATAGATGTTTCACTTAAAGCTTTGGCAATTCCAAAATCGAAAATTTTAAGTGTCTTATTCTTATCAATTAAGATATTTTGAGGTTTAATATCTCTATGTATGATAAGTTTGTCATGCGCTTGCGCCACACCTTTTAAAATTTGATTGGTAAAGTCAATTGCTGTATCAATACTTAAAGGACCATGACTATGTATGTATTCAGATAAAGTAGGTCCATCTATATATTCCATAATTAAAAAGAAGCACTCTTCATCTTCTTGAACATCATACACTTCAACAATGTTTTCATGTGAGAGTTGCGTTGCATTATTGACTTCTCGCTCGAAACGTTTCATTGTTTCTTCTTTTTCATTCTGAGGAATTGAGATTGCTTTAATCGCCACTTCACGATTTAAAATGGTATCTTCTGCTAAGTAAACGGTACTCATTCCTCCGCCACCAAGCTTATCCACTATCTTATATCGTTCACTAACTAACTTTCCAATCATAGATGATCACCTTCAATAGCTGCTATTAAAACACTAATATTGTCTTTAGAATCATGGTTTAGTGCTAATTGAATAAGCTGTTCACCATGTTCTTCTAATGATAACGACGTATTAAACGCTTCAAGAATACGTTCACTTCTGACATAATCTGTTAAACCATCAGAATTCAACATTAAAAAGTCATAATAATTAAATCGTTTCGTAAATATATCTGGACTTACACGTTTATCTGTTCCCATCACTTTAGTAATAATATTACGTTGTGGGTGTGTGAATGCTTCCTCTTCAGTAATTTGACCTGACATAACTAAATGGTTAACAAATGAATGATCATACGTAATTTGTTCGATTTCTCTAGAATTAATAAGATATGCTCTAGAGTCCCCTATATTTGCCACAACCAAGTGCTTATCGAATACAAGGGCACAAACACATGTTGTACCCATACCTTTATACGATTCATTTGTTTGAGCGTATTCAAATAGCTCACGATTAATCTCTTTTAAATTGAAACGCAACCAAGTTTCGGCTTGTTCATACTCAATAAAATTTTCAGCTTCAAAACGTTTTTGAAGCTCATACGTAACAAACTGACTTGCAATTTCCCCCGCTTTATGACCACCCATACCATCGCATAGTACTAATAATTGTTGGTGAGTTTGGTTATAAAAAATACCTCCTGCATCTTCATTTTTATTTCTATGTTGTCCAGTATCTGTGAAAAATTGTGCGTTTAGCATTGTGATTACCTCGTTTCTACTTGTCGTTCCTTCGCTCTTAATTGTCCACATGCCGCGTCAATATCTGATCCTTGTTCTCTTCTAATTGTAGCATTTATGCCCAATCGTTTTAATTCTTTTTCAAATTTGAAAATATCATCTTTAGGTGTTTTAACGTAATTACGTTCTGGAACATGGTTTACTGGTATTAAATTAACATGACAGTTTAGATCTTTAATAAGATGCGCTAAATCACGTGCATGCTCTAATTGATCATTGACGCCACCAAATAATCCATATTCAAATGTCACACGACGATTTGTTTTTTCTTGATAATATTGAATTGCTTCCATTAATTTATCTACGTGGTAAGCTCTGTTAATTGGCATTAATTTAGAACGAATGTCATCTTTGGCTGCATGCAAACTTACGGCAAAGTTAATTTGAATATCTTCTTCAGCAAAATCATAAATACGTGGAATAATACCTGATGTTGACACTGTTATATGACGTGCACCGATATTTAAACTATTGTCATCATTAACGATACGTAAGAAATCCATCATTTCATCATAATTCTCAAAAGGTTCACCAATTCCCATAATTACAATTTGAGATACACGTTCATCTGTCGCATCTAATGCTTTTTGAACTGTTAAAACTTGTGAAACAATTTCTCCTGCTTCTAAGTTACGTTTTAAGCCACCTAATGTAGAAGCACAGAACGTACAACCGATACGACATCCAACCTGAGTCGTTACGCAAACTGAATTACCATAGTCATGGCGCATTAATACGGTTTCAATTGTATAACCATCTTGTAATTCAAATAGGAATTTTATGGTCCCATCTTTACTTTCTTGTTTTACAACAGTCGTTAAAGTGGTCATAGCAAAGTTATCTTTTAGCACTTGACGAAGATCTTTGGATAAATTCGTCATTTCATCAATACTATCTACACGTTTTTGATATAGCCATTCAAATATTTGCTTAGCTCTAAATTTTTGTTGGCCATGGTCTACTAACCATTCTTGCATTTCATCATATCTAAGTGAATAAATCGACTGTTTATCAAAGTCAGGCAAGAATTTATTTTTCTTCTTTTTTTCAGTAGTTATCATCTTAACTTTCCTTTCTTTTTATTTTTGTGATGAAAAAGCCATCTGAATTAAAATCTTGGGGTAAAATCTGTATTGTTTTTACTTGTTCACCGCTAACAGGATGTGTCATTAATTCAAATTCAAAGTCTTTATTATTTTTTAAGAAGGTATAAATCACATTTTCATTTTCGAGTTGTTCAATCGTACACGTTGAATAGACTAGAGTTCCACCAGGTTTCAAGTTTTCTTTAACATTGTCTAATATCTGTAACTGTAATTCAACCAAGTCTTGAATATCTTGCTTTGTTTGAACATATTTAATTTCTGGCTTATGTCGTAATACGCCTAAACCACTACATGGTGCATCAACAAGTATTTTGTCATATACATCTTTGTATGGTTGTGTTGCATCATGATCAAATGCTTTAATGTTCTTAAGTTGTAATTTTCCAATATTTTCTTTAATTAAACCAATTTTATGCTTATGAATATCTGTCGCATCCACATGACCACTTGATGCTAATAATTCTGCAATATGACACGCTTTGCCACCTGGTGCACTACATGCATCCAAAATAACATCATTGTCTTCGACACCCATTAAATATCCTACAAACATTGAACTCTTATCTTGAATTGAAATATTTCCATTTTTAAAATTGTCGGATTCAATTATTGGACGTCCTTTTAAATGTAAACAATAAGGAATCAGTTCATCCACTTCAACGTCATATCCCTCTGCTTGTAACCCTGCTACGACATCTTCAACTTTATTTTTACTTGTGTTAACACGCACAGTACTTGCAGTTTGTTCCATAAATGAATATGCTATTTCACGTGTAGTCTCAACACCATAATGCGTAATCCAATGCTCTATAATCCACTTTGGAATACTATACTCAATAGCCATACGTTGTTTATCATTTTTAATTGAATCTAAGCTTGGCAATTCACTTCTAAAGATTGTTCTCAATATAGCGTTAACAACATTACCATTATGAGGACCACCACGACGTTTCGCAATATTAACTGCCTCATTTATAATGGCGTGATTAGGAACTTTATCTAAATAAATATACTGATACAAACTCATCCATAATAATTGTCTGACCCAACTTTTAATTTTCGTTTTTACAAAAGGTCTAAGATAAAAATCCAGCGTCATTTTCCGTTTTACAGTTCCATACACGAGTTCAGTGTACAAAGGTTTATCAATACTAGATACGTCCCCGGTAGAAAGTACCTCATTGATTCTTAAGTTACTGTAAGCATAATCATTAAAGATTTCTTGAATTGTTTGAAATGCTAATTCTCTTACTGTTTGTGTCATTTTAATAATTTCCCAACTAGCGATTCTTGAACACCGCTTAAATAATTTGCTGCTAGCATACGTTTTTTACCAGCTAATTGAATATCAGTTAAGGCAATTGCATCATCAGAGCCTGTAGCAACTATAATCGCTTTTTTAGTCGTTTCGACGATCTCCCCTGGTTGCCCTTTTTTGTTATGCACGATATGTGCAGCATACAATTTCAAGTTTGTATCATCCATCGTAGTATAGCCAACAGGCCATGGTGATAATCCACGTATATGATTATGAATATCTTCAGCGGTCATCGTCCAATCAATACGTTCATCTTCTCTACTAATATTTGAAGCGAATGTGGCTTGCGTATCATCTTGAGGCGTACTATCATTTGTACCATCGATAATTGCTGGTAATGTTTCTTTCAATAAATCTGCGCCTAATATACTAAGCTTATCATGCATCGTACCTACATTATCATCATTTTCTATATCAATTGCTTTTTGTGAAATAATATTGCCAGCATCTAACTTTTTAACCATATACATAATTGTTATACCAGTTTGTGCCTCACCATCAATAATTGCTTGATGTATGGGCGCACCACCACGGTATTTAGGTAACAATGATGCATGGACATTAATTGCACCTAATTTAGGTAATTGTAGTAATGTCTCAGGCAATAATTGACCAAATGCAGCAGTAACAATTAAATCAGGTTCTAATTGTAACAGTTGTGCCAATTCGTCAGATTGCGCTAATTTTTCTGGTTGATAAACAGGTAAATTGTGTTCTTCAGCCACTCGTTTAACAGGTGGTGGTGTCAATACACGTTTACGTCCCACTGGTCTATCAGGTTGCGTTACGACTGCGATAACGTCGTGTTCTTCTATTAACATTTCCAATACCTTAGTTGAAAAATCAGGTGTTCCCATAAATATCACTTTAGTCATTTTCAAAATACGCCTCCACTTCTTCATCAGTTAATAAATGCTGTGCACGCTTAGTAAATGATATACCGTTTAATTGGTCAACGATGTGTAACATCATTCTCGCTATATCATCATAAGCGGTTAATTCTATCGTATTACCTTCTAAATCATTGGCTTCTACAGTTATCATTTTACTTCGTTCGACTTCCCCGTAGATACCTGGTGTGTTTACTGAACCTTCAAGGTCTGTGACTTTATCTTTAGACTCCGTTTTAATTATAGGATTGATTAGTTGTAGCAATCCTTCAAGTTCCATATCAATGATAGCTACTTGCTTACTAATACCAATTTGAGGTGCGCAAAGCGCTGATGCCTCATTAGCATATAATGTATCTTCTATATCTAATAATAAATCTTTTAATGTAGCATCAAATGTTGTTATGCGTTCCGCTTGTTTCGTTAATACAGGATGCGTTGACTGGACTAATTTTTGTATCGCCATTTATTTTGCTCCTCCTGAAAAAATTCATCATACAATTATAACTTAATTCACTTTGAATTGCGACCTTAGTCTGAAATTTATCCATTCTAGCTACTATTAATTGCTTTTATTTTTCAGTCTATTAAAATAAAAGTAACTTAACTTATCATCACTTGCACAATTAAAGGAGGTGCCAAAATGGAAGTAAATAAAATTATTTATATTGTTTTAGCTATATTTTTAGGTGGTTTCGGTGTTCATAAATTCTATGCCGGTAAAACAATGTCTGGTCTTTTACACTTATTATTCTGTTGGACAGGTATTCCACATATCATTGCAATCATTAGTGCTATTCTTACATTATTTAGACCAGCCGATGAAAACGGTAATGTTGTCATGTAAAAACTAATATTTACGAAAGAAAGAGTTACGTAAGTTAGGTCTTTAAACCTAATAACTACGTAACTCTTTTTGTTTACATTAATACTTGCGGATTGATATCTATTTTTAATGCAAGTTTGTCTTTAAGATATGCCTCATGATAATAATCATCTAAATATTGAAGTGCTTTTAACAATTCCGGTTCACGCTTATATTTCACTAAGATTTGGAATCGATGTTCGTTGTTAATACGAGCAATTGCAGCTGGTGATGGTCCTAACACTAACGCACGATCTGTGAGATGCTGCAGTAAGATTTGATGTATATGTTTGGATGCTTCCATCACTTTCTTCATATTTTTATGCGAAATCGTAAAATTGATTAGAAAATAATAAGGTGGATACTTGCCCATTTTTCTGTATTCCATTTCTTTATGATAGAAAGTTAAATAATCATTTTTTTGAACATCTTCGATTGCATAATGGTCAGGATTATAAGTTTGAATAATGACGTTACCCGGCTTTTCATGTCGTCCTGCTCTTCCAGCCACTTGTGTTAACAGTTGATATGTCCGCTCACTCGCACGAAAATCAGGTAGATTCAACATAGTATCAGCATTTAAAACGCCTACTAAGGTGATATTTGGATAATCTAACCCTTTTGCAATCATTTGTGTGCCTAATAAAATATCGCCTTTACCTTGTTCAAATTCGGATAGTAATTTTTCATGCGCGCCTTTTCTAGAAGTAGTATCTACATCCATTCGTATAATACGTGCACCTTCAAATTCTTGTTGTAATATTTCTTCCACACGTTGTGTACCTGTACCTACTTGGCGAATATGAGAACTTTCACAATTAGGACATTTATTTGGAGGTACTTCATGGTAACCGCAATAATGACACTTCAATTGATCTGTTGACTTGTGGTACGTTAATGAAATATCACAATGTGGGCATTGAGGCACATAACCGCAATCTCGGCATAACATAAATGATGCATAGCCACGACGATTAAGAAATAAAACGATTTGTTCATTTTTACGTAAGCGCTCTTCAATTGCTTCTCTTAATTCGTTAGAAAACATTGATCGATTTCCTGCACTCAATTCTTCGCGCATATCAACGATATCTATCGAAGGTAATGCTTGTTGATTCACTCTGGTAGGTAATGATAGTAACTGATACACGCCTTTTTCAGCTCGTGCGTATGATTCAAGGCTTGGTGTTGCACTTCCTAATACTAAAGGACATTGATGATATTGACTTCTCCATTCAGCGATATCTCTAGCATGATACCGTGGATAATCTTCTTGCTTGTATGTTGATTCATGTTCCTCGTCAATAATAATTATGCCTAAATTTTTGAATGGTGCGAAGATACTTGATCGTGCACCAACACTGACACGTGCTCTACCGTCTCTAATCTTTTGCCATTCATCGTAGCGTTCTCCATTAGATAGACCAGAGTGTAGCACCGCTACGTCATCACCAAATCGGCGTTTAAATCGTAAGACCATTTGTGGAGTTAAAGCAATTTCAGGCACTAACATCATTGCTTCTTTACCTTCATTGAGTACTTCTTCGATTGTCTGTAAGTAAACTTCTGTTTTACCTGAACCTGTCACACCATGTAATAAGAATGTACGTTGCGCTTTATTATCGATTTTGTCTTTAATCTGTTGAAAAGCAACACGCTGTTCTGAAGTAAGTTCCCGCTTCTCTTCACGTTCAAATATACGATGTGCAAACGGATCACGTTCTACTTCGGCATCATATTTCTCAATATAACCCTTCTTAACTAACCCATCTATACTTGATTTTGAGAATCCCATCTCTTCCATATCTTTCAGAAATACTGTATTATGTTGTTCATCTAATAGATAAGCATACACGTCATACTGCTTTATTTTCTTCTCAAGTTTAGCTAAGACCTCATCTGGATGATAACCTTCTACGATACGTACCGCTCTCTGTGTTTTCTTTTTTACATTTTGAGATAATATTGTAACTTCTTTCACTGCGCCTGTTTTTAACAATTTATTTAAAACAGGAAGATGATTATTCTTTTGCGCTTCTTTATATTTATATTGCCCCGTAGCATCAAAGTATTCAATCAATTGGTCATCGATATCATTATATTTCACAACTTCAAAGACTTTCGTATACTTTGCTTTAATTGCACTGGGCAACATTACTTCAAGTACTGAAATGCGCTTAGATACATGATAGTGGCTAATCCATTCACTCAATTGAATCAATTCAGAGGTTAATTCAGGTTTCATATCTTGAATTTCTTTGATTACTTTCAATTTCTCAATATTAATATCATCACTTGGTTCATTTTCAATAGCCATGACATATCCTTGAATTGTACGCGGACCGAATGGAACAACCACCCTAACCCCTACCTGAATAAAAGCCTCTAAATGCTCTGGTATCAAATAATCAAATTTAAAGTCCACACTCTTAGAAGGAATATCTACGATTACCTTCGCAATCATTATTGCCACCTAGTTTCTAATTCATCTAAAATTTGTTCAGCTAATTGAACCTTTTTGCCTCTCTTAATATTAATCATTTCATTAGTTTTAAAATGCATGGTTAATTCATTATCATCTGATTTAAAACCAATCGTTTTGTCACCTACATTATTCGAAATAATCACATCAGCATTTTTTCGTTTTAATTTATCTTGCGCATAGGCTTCGATATTTTGCGTTTCAGCAGCGAAACCTACTAAATATTGATGTGCTTTATGTTCACCTAAATATTTTAGAATATCTTTAGTTCGTTTAAAGGTAACGGCTAAGTCGCCATCTTGTTTCTTCATTTTATGATCTAATACTTCCATCGGCGTA
Organism: Staphylococcus sp. HMSC34C02; assembly: GCF_001838705.1. Lineage (NCBI taxonomy): Bacteria > Bacillati > Bacillota > Bacilli > Caryophanales > Staphylococcaceae > Staphylococcus > Staphylococcus sp. HMSC34C02. Next base: position 185,210 of record NZ_KV838592.1, on the reverse strand, counting down.
TAATCAGATACAGCTGCCGCTTTAAATACAATGTCTTGCTGATCAAAACGTGTCGTTACTGCCTCAAACATGTCTTCCGCACTTTCAATATGTACAATGTCCATACCAATAGGATCTACTAATTGCGTTGGCCCTGTCACTAACGTAACGTGTGCGCCTCTTTTTTGTAGCGCTTCAGCTAGAGCGTAACCCATTTTCCCTGAAGAACGATTGGATACATAACGAACAGGATCAATCACTTCTACAGTTGGCCCAGCTGTAACTAATGCATGTTTACCTTTAAATGAACTATGCGCCTTTACCTTTTGTGATTTGAAAAAGTCGTTGATGACTTTAACAATTTGTAATGGTTCTTCCATTCTTCCTTTTGCTACATAACCACACGCTAAATAACCATCCCCAGGTTCAATAAAGCGATAGCCATCTTGTGCTAATACGTTAATATTGTGCTGTGTACGCTTATTCTCATACATATGTACATTCATTGCCGGAGCAATAAAGGTAGGTGTCTCAGTTGCTAACAACGTAGATGTCAGCATATCATCTGCAATACCCACACTCAATTTCGCAATCACATTTGCAGTTGCAGGCGCAATGATAATCGCATCTGCCCAATCACCCAATGCGACATGTTGAATTTCTTGCGGGTTCTCTTCTTTAAATGTATTGGTATAGACTGGGTTTCTACTAATTGCTTGAAAAGCAAGTGGTGTAACAAATTCTTGCGCATGTTCAGATAACATTACGCGTACATCGTAACCAGCTTGTGTTAATTTACTCGTTAAATCTATAGCTTTATATGCTGCAATACCACCTGTAACAGCTAGCAAAATGTGTTTCATAATCGTATTTCTCCCTTTTACTATATCGATTATTAATCATAATTTATATTAAATTTATTATACACAAATTAAAGGTGTAATTAAAAAGACACATCTTATTGAAGAAGCGTAATACTCAAATCAATAAGATGTGCATATGGATAAATTAATTTCATTTGGTTTTACATAGTGAATTCGTCAGAAACGACTGGTGTGATTTTACCGCTAGCAATTTCTTCTAATGCTTCACCAACTGGTTTAGCTGAATGATATCCACTTAATAAAGCTGTTTCAGGTCTTTCATCTAATTCACGTGCACGCTTAGCTGCAGTCGTAGCAATTAAATACTTAGAATTGATTTTCGATTGTAACTGGTTTAATGGTGGGTTTAACATTATTTTTTGGCCTCCAATAACATTTTTCTATATATAGCTTCAACACGTTCGCGTTTTAAGTGTTCTGCTTCAACAATTGATTGAATACGATCTTTCGCTAAATGGACTTCATCGTTGACTACAACGTAATCATAAAGATTCATCATCTCTACTTCTTTACGTGCTTCATTTACTCTACTTTGAATCTTCTCATCTGACTCAGTGCCACGTCCAACTAATCGTTCTTTCAAATGGTCTAAGCTAGGTGGTGCAAGGAAGATAAATAATGCATCTGGAAATTTCTTTCTTACTTGTTTAGCACCTTCTACTTCAATTTCTAAAAATACATCATGTCCAGCAGCCATAGTATCTTTAACATATTGAACAGGCGTACCATAGTAATTTCCAACGTATTCAGCATATTCAATAAATTGATCTTCCTGAATTAAAGCTTCAAATTCTTCTTTCGTCTTAAAAAAGTAATCTACACCATCAACTTCACCTTCACGCATATTACGTGTCGTCATTGAAATAGAGTACTTATATGATGTAGTTGGATCATCAAATATCTCTTTGCGTACAGTTCCTTTACCTACTCCTGAAGGACCTGAAAGAACAATTAGTAATCCTTTTTCATTATCCATGCCTTACGACCTCTCTAAGCTATTCTTCTATTCTTTAAATATAATATCATATTGTAGTGAAAATTGTATAGAGTATGTAACATAAACTTAAATCATGACGCTTTCTTTTTACCATGTTACAATATACTGAATGATTAAATTGAAGGTGGAAATTATTTATGGCATATGATGGCTTATTCACTAGAAAAATAGTTGAATCACTACAGTTTTTAGTATCTGGACGAATCCATAAGATTAATCAACCAGAAAATGATACGATTCTTATGGTTGTACGCCAAAATCGCAAAAATCATCAACTATTACTATCCATACACCCTAGTTTTTCAAGAATGCATATCACAACGAAGAAGTATGATAACCCATTTGAACCACCAATGTTCGCACGCGTATTTAGGAAACATTTAGAAGGTGGCATTATTAAATCAGTACGTCAAATCGGTAATGACCGCCGTATTGAAATCGATGTTGAAAGTAAAGATGAAATTGGGGATACCATTTATCGCACCGTTATTTTAGAAATTATGGGTAAACATAGCAATTTATTACTTGTTGATGAAAATTATAAAATTATTGAAGGATTTAAACATTTAACCCCGAATACAAATCAGTATCGTACGGTTATGCCGGGTTTTAAATATGAAGCACCACCAACACAAAATAAATTAAATCCATTTGACGTTTCTGGGGACGAAGCTTTAAAATATGTAGATTTTAATAGTGGTAAACTTGCAAAGCAGTTATTGAACACGTTTGAAGGTTTTAGTCCACTGATTACTAATGAAATAGTCAATCGCTATCAATTTATGACAACAGACACTCTACCTAAAGCTTATGATGAGGTTATCGCTCAAACGTTACAAACACCTGTACCTGTTTTCCATAAAAATCATGAAACTGGAAAAGAAGATTTTTATTTCATGAAATTAGAACAGTTTCATGATGATATGGTTGAATATGCATCCTTACATGAATTACTAGACCGGTATTATGATGCCCGTGAAGAACGCGAACGTGTCAAACAACGCGCAAATGATTTAGTACGCTTTGTTCAACAGCAATCTCAAAAATATCAACATAAATTGAGCAAACTGATTACGGAGTATGAAAGTGCTAAAGATAAAGATAAACAGCAACTATACGGTGAACTCATTACTGCTAATATTTACCGCATTAAGCAAGGCGATGATGCTGTAACTGTTCTCAATTACTATACGAATGAAGACATTACGATTCCATTAAACCCTACTAAATCACCGTCAGTTAATGCACAATATTATTACAAGCAATATAATCGAATGAAAACACGTGAACGCGAATTAGATCATCAAATTCAATTAACGCGCGAGAACATCGATTACTTTGCAAATATTGAACAGCAACTCGACCATATTACGGTTGATGAGATAGATGATATTCGTGATGAACTAGCAGAACAAGGATTTATGAAACAACGTAAAAACGTTAAAAAGAAAAAGAATGATACACTTCAACTTCAAACCTATCTTTCTACAGATGGGGATACGATACTAGTAGGCAAAAATAATAAACAAAATGATTATTTAACAAATCGTAAAGCTCAAAAGTCACATATTTGGTTCCATACAAAAGATATTCCAGGTTCTCATGTCGTTATTCTTAATGATGCACCAAGTGAACAAACGATTAAAGAAGCTGCTATGTTAGCTGGTTATTTCTCAAAAGCCGGAAATTCTGGACAAATTCCTGTAGACTATACAGAAATTAGAAATGTTCACAAACCATCTGGTGCTAAACCAGGATTTGTAACGTATGATAATCAAAAAACATTATTCGCAACGCCAGATTATGACAAAATTCAAAGTATGAAAGTTAAATAAGCTGCATCGCACAGACACTAAAATGATGAAAGTATATTTAAAAAGGGATTAGAACCGAACGCACAACTACATCCAGTTCTAATCCCATGTTTTATTTTTCAGGTAATGCCAGTTGAAAACTAACACCAAATTTATCTTGTACCCATGCAAATTCACGGAATGGCGGCATCGCAGTTTTAGGCATTAATATTGCGCCTTCTTTCTTCAAACCACTGAATAGTCGTTCCATTTCCATCGCATTATCAACCGTAATATATAAAGAAATTGACGGATTCATGGGCAAATTCTCACCATTATCCGCATCAATTGCCATAAATACTTGCCCATTTAGCGTAAATATAGAATGTTGTACTGTGCCTGGCACACCCGGTCCATCCTCTCCATATTTAACCATAGTTAAAATTTCACTATTATCGAACAGACTCGTATATAAATTAACTGCTTCTTCTGCTTGATTATTAAACATTAGAAATGTTGTTATTTTAGGTATTTCCACATTGATTCCCCTCTCTTTATCTTTAATACTTATTTTAAACTAATCTATATCATTTTAAAAAAATTTAACTATATAATTTCGTTAATCTAAATTTTTGACTTATTCTATTTTCAAGTTAAAATTAGAATAAAGTTCAATTGGAGGCTTTCAATTATGATGCATCTTGTTATTCCTATTTTATGTATGCTTATTGTTTTACTTATCGGATGGGTACTTATTAAAATTTTTATTCGCTAAGCGTTATGTATTATATTTCTAAACATATAAAACGTGGTATAGATATGACAACATGTCATCTATTACTTTAGATGATTGTGTGCGCCTATACCACGTTTTTTTTAATCGATTTTACCCTTTTGTCTAAGCGATTGCTTAGCCTTTTTAAAGAGGTCACTTGTATGTACAAATGAGTCCATGTTTACTTTAGATTGATTTTTACTTATTTCTTTAATGCTATTATCAATCGACATTGCGTTGTCTGGGGATTTGAAGTCTTCATCTCTATATAAGAATTCATTAACGTGCTTCATATTATTATAGAAACGATTCGCTTCACTATCTGTCATATTAATCAATCCCCCTTTTGACATAGCATATTACAAGTTGTCTCTCCATTCAACTAAAGTTTGTATATCATGCTCAGAAATTTTACCTTCTTCACGTGCAACTTCAATTAACTCATTATAGTTACTTAATGTGTAGTAAGGGACATTGATATCATTAAACATGTCATCTGCTTTCTTTAAGCCATAAGTGAAAATGGCTACTACGCCTACGACATTGGCCCCCGCTTCTTTTAATGCTTCAACTGCAGTAATTGAAGATCCACCTGTTGAGATTAAATCTTCGACAACGACGACATTCTTGCCTTTGCTTAAAGCGCCTTCAATTTGGTTTTGTTTGCCATGGCTTTTACTTTTCGAACGAACATAATTCATTGGTAAATTTAATTTCTCAGAGATATACGCTGCATGCGGAATACCTGCTGTTGCTGTACCAGATATAATATCTACATCACCGAATTGTTCAATAATCAACTGGCTCAATCCATCACGGATGGCACTTCGTACTTCTGGATAGCCTAATGTTACACGATTATCACAGTATATCGGAGATTTAATTCCTGAACTCCATGTATATAGGTCGTTTGGAGATAATGTTACTGCTTCGATATCTAATAAAGATTTTGCTATTTCTTTTGCCATATTAACTTAACCAACTTTCTTTAATAGTGTGATAACTTTCTACAGGATTCTCACTTTGCGTGATTGGTCGTCCAACTACAATATGTGTTGCCCCTAATTGTTTAGCGTCTTCAGGTGTAGTGATTCGCTTTTGATCATCTACAGCTGCCCCTTTTGGTCTAATTCCAGGTGTTACTTTTAAAAAGTCTGAACCTAATTCATTTGTTAATAATTCTGCTTCTAATGGAGAGCATACAACACCATCTAAACCTGCTTGTTGCGTTAATGTCGCATAGTTTAATACGGCTTCCTCGATTGTTGTTTGAATGTTTTGCTCATTACGCAACATTTCTTCAGTTGTAGATGTTAATTGTGTAACAGCAATAATCTTTGTATCATTACTAAATTTGTGCAATCCCCTTACTGCAGCTTTCATCATGGCTGTACCTCCAGCTGCATGCACATTAACTAAATCGACATCTAACTTTCCTAAGCCTTCCATTGCTTTTTCAACTGTGTTTGGAATATCATGTAGCTTCAAATCTAAGAAAATATCATGACCACGTGATTTAATAGATTTAATGAACTCTGGCCCTGCTTGATAGAAGAGTTCCATTCCGATTTTCACGAAAAGTGGTTCATCAAATTTATCTAAAAATGTATTCACTTTTTCTGCGGATTCGAAATCTAGTGCTATGATAGGTAAATCTTTCATATTATAACTCCTTTGAAAATGAACGACGCGGTCGCAGTCGTCTGACTAAGAAAATCCTGACTCAATACAACCTTGTCGTTCTTGAATTGTCATATTACATCGTTCTCATTGAAAATGTCATACTTTCAATCACATTTGTTAAAGCATTCGCAGTATCTAATGATGTTAAACATGGCACACCATTTTCAACTGTTGTGCGACGAATTTGGAAACCGTCTCTCTCTACTTCTTTACCCTTAGTCATGGTATTAATGACAATTTGTACTTCACCATTTTGGATACGTGTTAATAAATCATCATCGCCACCAATTTTGCCTACAACTTCAACTGGAATATGATGTTCTTCTAATTTTTGTGCCGTTCCTTGAGTAGCTAGAATCTTATACCCTACCTCATTTAAACGGTGAGCAATTTTTACAATTTCGTCTTTATCTTTATCACTTACTGTCATAAGTACAGTACCATGATCTTTAACTTCTACACCACTACCCGTTAATCCTTTGTAAAGTGCTTTTTCTAAAGTTAGATCTTTACCCATCACTTCACCGGTAGATTTCATTTCTGGTCCTAAAGTCACATCGACATTTTTCAATTTATTAAAACTGAAGACAGGTGCTTTTACATAGACACCTTCTGAATATGGTTGGATGCCTTGCTTATAGCCTAACACTTTAAGCTGCGTTCCCATTATAGCTTGCATCGCAAGTTGTGCCATTTGAATGTCTGTGATTTTACTTAAGAATGGTACAGTTCGACTTGCACGAGGGTTTACTTCTAGTACGTAAACACCATCATGTGCGATCACAAATTGGATATTAATCAAGCCTACGATATTAAGCCCTTTAGCTAATTTAATTGTGTAGTCTTCTAACGTATTAATATCTTCCTGGCTTAAAGTTTGTGGTGGATAAACAGCGATTGAGTCACCACTATGAACACCTGCACGTTCGATGTGCTCCATGATACCAGGAATGATGACTGTTTCACCGTCTGATATCGCATCAACCTCTATCTCCTTACCAGTTAAATATCTATCTACCAATACTGGATGTTCTGGGCTCGCTTTAACAGCTTGTTCCATGTAGTTTTCTAATTCAGCGTCGCTATTCACTATTTCCATAGCACGACCACCGAGTACATATGATGGTCTCACCACAACCGGGTAGCCAATTTCACGGGCATTTTCAAGTGCTTCTTTTGGAGAAGTCGCAGTTTTACCTTTAGGTTGAGGTACATTAATGGTATGCAGTAAGGCTTCGAATTCTTTTCTATCTTCGGCACGATTTAAATCGTCTAAAGACGTTCCTAATATTTGAACCCCATGTTTAGCTAATTTATCCGCTAAGTTAATAGCCGTCTGACCTCCAAATTGCACGACTACGCCTTTAGGTTGTTCTAAATTGATGATATTCATTACATCTTCTTCAGTTAATGGTTCGAAGTATAATTTATCTGATATTGAAAAGTCAGTCGATACTGTTTCAGGATTATTATTCACGATAATTGCTTCGTATCCGGCATTTTGAATTGCCCATACTGCATGTACAGTAGCATAGTCAAATTCCACCCCTTGCCCAATTCGAATTGGACCTGATCCAAGTACCAAGATTTTTTCTTTATCTGTCACGATGGATTCATTCTCAGTCTCATAGGTGCCATAGTAATAGGGTGTTGTTGACTCAAATTCAGCAGCACAAGTGTCAACCATTTTGTATACAGGTTTAATGCCATTTTCTTGGCGCAATTGATAAACTTCTGCTTCAGTCATACCGAATCGATGTGCAATCACTCTGTCACTAAAGCCATAGTCTTTAGCATATTTAAGGTAGTCTAAATCTCCAGGGTGTGCTTTCAACTCATGTTCGATATTAATAATATTTTGGAATTTATTTAAGAAGAAATAATCAATTTGCGTCATATTATGTATTTCTTCAAGCGTCGTACCACGTCTAATTGCTTCACCTATAAAGAAGAGTCTTTCATCATCTTGATGACTGATGCGTTCCTTAATATAATCTAAATCAAAACTTTCTCCATTTGGTAAGCCTAAATGGTGTACACCATATTCAAGTGAACGTATTGCTTTCAATAATGATTCTTCATATGTACGACCGATAGCCATTACTTCACCAGTGGCTTTCATTTGAGTACCTAATTCACGTTCGCCTTTTTCAAATTTATCAAATGGGAATCTCGGTATCTTTGAAATAACATAATCTAACGTTGGTTCAAAGGCAGCATATGATGTGCCTGTGACAGGGTTAAGCATCTCATCTAATGTTAATCCTACTGCTATTTTTGCTGCTAATTTTGCAATTGGGTAGCCAGTTGCTTTAGATGCAAGCGCTGATGATCGTGATACACGTGGATTTACTTCTATAATATAGTAATTGAATGAGTGTGGGTCTAATGCAAGTTGGACGTTACATCCACCTTCAATACCTAATGCTCGAATTACTTTTAAAGATACATCACGTAACATTTGATATTCAACATCTGATAACGTTTGACTCGGCGCTACTACGATAGAGTCTCCAGTATGAATACCAACTGGGTCAATATTTTCCATATTACAAACAACAATTGCATTGTCATTTTTATCTCGCATGACTTCATATTCAATTTCTTTGTAGCCCGCAATAGATTTTTCAATTAAACATTGTGTCGCTGGACTGTAATGTAGCCCATTGCTCACTACTTCTTTTAATTCATCATCATTGTAGCAAATACCACCACCAGTACCTCCCATTGTAAAGGCAGGACGAACAATGAGTGGATAGCCTACTTCGTCTTTAAACGCAAATGCTTGTTCAACAGTATTTACAATATCACTTTCAGGGACAGGTACATTTAAATCATTCATTAATGATCTAAATAATTCTCTATCTTCTGCTTGTTGAATTGACTTTAATTCCGTACCTAGTAATTTCACATTATTTGCTTCAAGTACACCACTATCATGTAATTGAATTGCCATATTCAAACCTGTTTGACCACCTAATGTTGGTAACAGTGCATCAGGCTGTTCTTTACGAATAATACGTGCAATAAAGTCATGTGTTAACGGTTCGATATAAACTTTATCTGCAATTTCTTTATCTGTCATAATCGTTGCTGGGTTAGAGTTGACTAATATGACACGGTAGCCTTCTTCTTTTAAAGCAAGGCACGCTTGAGTACCTGCGTAATCAAATTCTGCAGCTTGTCCAATGATAATTGGACCTGATCCAATAACTAGAATCGTTTGTATATCGTCACGTTTAGGCATTTGCTGTTTGCTCCTTTTCTTTAAATTCTTTCATCATAGCCATAAATTCATCGAATAAATAATTTGAATCGCTTGGGCCTGGTCGTGCTTCAGGATGATATTGCACCGAAAATGCTGGTAATGTCTTATGTCTTAATCCTTCAACCGTACCATCATTTAACGCAATATGTGTCACTTCTAAGTCAGTATGTGCCAATGAATCTTTATCAATAGCGTAACCATGGTTTTGACTTGTGATATCTACTTTTCCAGTTCGTAAATCTTTTACAGGGTGATTTGCACCACGATGACCGAACTTCATTTTAAATGACGTCGCACCTTGAGATAGCGCGAATAATTGATGTCCTAGGCATATACCGAAGAATGGAATTTTGCCTAAAATACCGTTAATCATATCCAATGCAACTTCTACCACATCTGGGTCACCAGGGCCATTAGATAACATCACGCCATCAGGTGACATAGCTAATATCTCTTCAGCCGATGTGTCATAAGGTACTACTGTCACATTGCACCCACGCAAATTTAATTCTCTTACAATGTTTTGCTTTTTACCAAAGTCTAACAAGACGACACTCAAATCAGATCCTGTAGAGACGTATGGTGTTTTAGTAGATATTGTTTCCACTTCATTTCGAGGTAACGTTGTACCTTGTAATGTACTGATTAGTGTGTCAATGTCCTCTCGATTATCAGTGAACCCTGCCTTAAGTACACCATGCTGTCTAATCTTACGAGTAATACTACGTGTATCTACGCCTGAGATACCAGGTATCTTGTATTGTACAAGCACATCGTGTAATGTTTTTTGATTTCTAAAGTTACTTGGATGAGTGCTTGCTTCTTTCACTACTACACCATTTAATGTTGGTGTTAGTGCTTCAAAGTCGTCTCGGTTAATACCGTAATTACCAATTAATGGGTATGTGAATGTAATGATTTGACCAGTATATGAAGGGTCTGAGATTGTTTCTTGGTATCCTGTCATCGCTGTGTTGAATACGATTTCTCCAACTGATAAGTTGTTAGATCCCAATTGATATCCTTCATAATAAGTCCCATCTTCTAATACAAGATAGCGTCGCTCAAGCATTTATTTATCCTCCTTATATTTAACTTCGCCTTCTACCATAGTTAAAATTGGGTTACCATAAACTTTGTAACCAATAAATGGTGTATTATCTGCTTTAGATAAGAAATCTTCACCTTTGATTTCGCGCTCTTCTTCCAGATTAATCATTGTTAAATCAGCTAAGTGTCCTTCTTCCAATTTGCCATATGGTAAATCAAATACTTGTGCTGGTTTAACAGTTAAGTAATCCACTAATTGTTGCAATGACCAATCTCCATTTTTTACAAAATGCGTATATAGTAATGGGAATGCAGTTTCACTTCCTACAATACCGAAAGGCGCTTTAGTCATCGGTTGTGCTTTCTCTTCTTTCGCATGTGGTGCATGGTCAGTTGCAATACAATCTATCGTTCCATCTAATAACCCCTCTAATAAGGCCTCTCTATCTTCTTTACTTCTTAAAGGTGGATTCATTTTATAAATTGCATTATCACCTGGTACATCATCTTCAGTTAGTAATAAGTGATGTGGTGTAACTTCGGCTGTCACATGAATACCAGCTGCTTTAGCATCACGAATAGCTCTAACACTTTCTTTCGTTGAAACATGACATACATGATAATGACAATTTGCTGCTTCAGCTAGTAGCACATCTCTCGCGATTTGTACCGCTTCACAAATATTCGGAATGCCAGGTATACCTAACGCTTCGCTTCGTTTACCTTGGTGCATTGCACCACCATAAATTAAACTATTATCTTCGCAGTGTGCTACCACAGCTTTATTAACTTTAGCTGCTTGTTGCATTGCTTCATACATCATTGCTGATTCTTGAACACCTACGCCATCGTCTGTGAACGCAAAAGCACCTTGCTTAGCTAGTGCTTCAAAATCAACATGTTCTTTTCCAGCTTGGCGTACGGTTATAGATGCATATGGTAATACATGTACTTGTGCGTTCTCTTGAATTAATTGTTGTAAACGCTCCATATGTTCCACAATGTCCGGTACTGGACGTGTATTTGGCATTGGACATACAGTTGTAAACCCACCACGAGCTGCAGCTTTCGTACCTGTCTCAATCGTTTCTTTATGTTCTCCACCTGGTTCACGTAAATGAACGTGAACATCAATTAAACCAGGTGCTACAAAATGTCCTTGTGCATCAATTACTTCAACACTTTCATCAACTTCAATATTATTGCTTATTTCTTTAATATGTTGACCGTCAATTAAAATAGATGTTTGCTTAAGTTCACCGTTATCTAAAATTTGAGCATTTTTGATTAATTTCAACGTTTACGCCTCTTTTCCTGATAATAGTTTATTGATTACTGACATTCTTAAATACATGCCATTTGTCATTTGTTTGAAAATTCGTGCCTTAGGCGCTTCCACTAATTCAGAATCAATTTCAACACCTCTATTAACTGGTGCAGGGTGCATAACAATTGCTTTATCTTTCAACTTATTATATCTATCCATTGTTAAACCGTATTGTTCATGGTAATCATTTGCCTCGAAGTTAGCTTCACCCGTTATACCATGACGTTCATGTTGAACACGTAATAACATAACAATGTCTACTTGGTCGATAACATCATCAATTTGCACATATGGTGCATCTAAAGATTCATCAACCCATTCATCTGGACTTGAGAACATCACATTTGCACCTAGTGATGTTAAGCTTATGAAATTACTTCTTGCTACACGTGAATTTTTAATATCACCACAGATCAAGATATTTAATCCTTCAAATGACCCATACTCTTCATAAATTGTCATGATATCTAATAAACTTTGTGTAGGGTGTTGACCACTACCATCACCAGCATTTGCAATTGGGATATTAAGATTTTCCAGTTCTTCATAATATGCATTTTGAGAATGTCTTATGACAAGTAAATCAACGCCGATGCTCTCAAGCGTTTTACATGTGTCGTACAGTGATTCTCCTTTTTGTACTGATGATGTACTTGTTTCAAAGTTAACTTCTTTAAGACCTAATTTTTGCTCTGCTACTTCAAAGCTACATTTAGTACGTGTTGAGTTTTCGAAGAATAAATTTGAAACAAACTTTCCTTCGAATTGTGGTAATGGTTGTTTTCCTGATTTGTAATCACAAGCTGTTTGAATTAAATCGTAAATGTCCTCGTTAGATAAATGTTCCATAGATAATAAGTTATTCATAAAGCGCCTCCTGATAAATAATCCTTGTTAAATTAGTTTTTTGATTCCTGTTTTTCTTTTGGCAAAATTAAATTTAAGATAATACCTGAAAGTGCTGCGAGTGCCATACCTTCGATTTGAAGGTTTACACCTAAACCTTTTAAATTGATAAGTAAGTTACCAATACCTACAACTAAGATGACTGAAGCAATGACTAGGTTACGGTTGCTTGCGAAATCGATATTGCTCTCAACTAACATTCTGAGTCCGCTTGCTGCAATAATACCGAAGAGCAAGATGGATACGCCGCCCATTACCGGGGTAGGTATTGATGAAATCAACGCTGAGAACTTTCCAATGAATGATAAGACAATCGCGATAACCGCTGCGCCACCAATAACATAAATACTATAAATTTTTGTTATTGCTAGAACACCGATGTTTTCGCCGTATGTTGTACTTGGTGGACCACCAATAATACTTGCGAACATGGTTGACACACCGTCACCGATAATTGAGCGATGTAAACCTGGATCCTCGAAGAAGTTTCTACCTACAATTTTATTGATTACCATTTGGTGACCGATATGCTCACTCACTGTTACGAACACAATTGGTAACATGACGAGTATTAAACCAAGGTGTATCGACGGTACATAATCTTTAAACGGTAAATAGATGTGAGGGAAGTCAATCCAATTTGCTTTCGCAATATTTGAAAAGTTTACTAATCCCATAAAGATTGAAACAATGTAGCCGACGATGATACCAATAAGTACCGGTATCAGTGATAAGAATCCTTTGAAGAACCCTTGGACAATAATGGTTACAAGTAATGTGATAAGTGCTACAACTAAATAGCTTAAGTTGTACCCTTTCATATCACCTGAATTCTCAAACATTGCCATATTGACTGCTGTTGGTGCTAGGCTTAAACCAATCACCATGATTACTGGCCCCACTACTACTGGTGGAAGTAAATGCATTAACCATCCAGTACCACTTATTTTGATTAGAATACCGATGATGACGTACATGACGCCACTAGCGAATAATGCGACCAACATATCACCTAGACTGTGTGTGCTCAAGCCAGTAATAATCGGTGTGATGAATGCGAAGCTTGAGCCTAAATATGCTGGAATCTTTGCTTTAGTAATTAGGATGTAAAGCAATGTTCCTATTCCTGATGCAAGTAAAGCTGCTGATATAGGTAAACCAGTAAGGAAAGGTACTAATACAGTAGAACCAAACATTGCAAATAAATGTTGCAAACTCAGTAATGCCCACTGTGCCGGTTGCGGTTTATCCTGTACGTCTAACACCGGCTTAACGGTGCGTTCAAACATTTGTTCATTTTCCATTTTTTTCTTCCTTTCATAAAAAAAGTCTCTTTAACATATAAATGTAAAGAGACTAAAAAATCGTATTTAGTAAGCAGATACGTTTTCATATCCAACGCAATCTGTACATACGTGACAAAGTATTCTGTTTTAGTGAGCGCATTATTACTTATATTGAAACTTTAATACTGACACTCACTATTGAATACTTTACCTTTTTCAGTCTCTCGTACTGATTTAAAAGGCCTTTATTCAATTATAACTGCGTTCTGTGAATCCTTTTCATTTAAGAACACAGAAACGGATTCTTCTTTAGCAGTTGGAATATTTTTTCCTACAAAATCTGCTCTGATAGGCAACTCACGATGTCCTCGATCTACAAGTGCAGCCAATCCAATTTTAATTGGTCGAGAATGTAATAGAATCGCATCTAGTGAAGCTCTAACAGTTCTACCAGTGTAAAGCACATCATCAATAATGATGACGACCTTGTTATTAATATCAGCATCAATATCTATTGCGTCTTGAGTGATTTTCTTGTTAGTAATTTCAATATCATCTCTAAAATGCGTAATATCAATTGTGCCTGTCGGAACTGCTTTTTGTTCAATTTGATTGATTTTGTCTTGAATACGTCGTGCTAAGTATTCGCCTCTCGTTTTGATACCGAGTAACACAAGATTTTCTGTACCTTTATTGTATTCTAGAATTTCGTGCGCCATACGCGTTACAGTACGTTGTATTGCAGCTTCATCCATGATGATACGCTCAGACATTATCTCACCTCTTAATATTAAAAAACCTCATGTCTTTAATCAAAGACATGAGGTTTAATTTATATACGGACATGTATGTTTATACGATACATGATAAAGTCATTCTCATTAAACAATTCATCAATGTGCTCAATGAATGATTTTAAGAAAGTGTATAGAATTATACTCATTGTCTTTGAAGCCTCTCTGGACTTTCGTTTAAAGACATCGTTTTCTTTTTGAACTGTTATTAGCTTAATGCTTTTTGACTTATAAGTCAATGCAAATTTTAAAATTCTCTGTGTTAAATAATCCTTTTTTATTAGATTAAATTCCATTTAGACCATTGAATGATTAACTTATGCTTCTCTTAAACGGATATCTTCTAATAATGTTTCAAATGCTTCAGGTAACTCCGCTTGTCGTTCAATGTATTCATGTGTGACTGGATGTTCAAACCCAATAACCCCTGCGTGTAAAGCTTGACCACCAATATCAAGTGTCTTTCTCGGACCATATTTAGGGTCTCCAACAAGAGGAAATCCTATATATTTCATATGCACACGGATTTGGTGTGTACGCCCTGTCTCTAATTGACACTCAATTAATGTATAATCTTTAAAATGTTCCAACACATTGAAATGCGTCACGGCTTCTTTACCATTATCAACAACATCCATGGATTGTCTATCTTTCTCATTTCTTCCTATTGGCGCATCGATTGTACCGTAATCATGTGGAATGTTTCCATGTACTAATGCAGTATATTTTCGCTTAACAGATTTATCCATTAACTGTTCAACTAAACCACGATGCGCGATATCATTTTTCGCAACCATTAATAACCCTGATGTATCTTTATCAATACGATGTACGATACCAGGACGAATCTCACCATTAATACCAGATAAATCTTTAATTTGATACATTAATCCATTAACCAGTGTACCTGAATAATGACCTGGTGAAGGGTGAACTACCATACCTTTAGGTTTATATACAATCGCAACATCTTCATCTTCATAATAAATATCTAAGTTTAAATTTTCAGGCTGAATATCAGCTTCAACGACTTCCTTTTCAGTAACAATAATACTGTCATTTAATTTAACTTTATAATTAGATTTAATCACTTTGTCATTTACTGTTACTAAATCTTCTTTAATCCAATCTTGTATTTGACTTCTTGACCAATCATTGTTGTATTCGGGTAATAATTTATCAATACGCTGTCCAACATAAGCTTGGTCTTCTATTTTAAATTCATGTGTTTTCAAATTACAGCCTCCTATTCTTTCGAATTTGCATCTTTAAGTAAGGCAATGATGATGAATAATACACCTATTGTTAGACTAGAATCCGCAACATTAAATATTGGAAAATCATATCCGAAAATAGTCGTATCAACAAAATCAACTACTTCACCATTTACTAATCGATCAATAAAGTTACCTAATGCGCCTGCAAATAATAAACTAATTGCAACTTGCATAAACAGATTATACTTTGCTTCTTTAATATAAAATAATACAAGTACGACGAGAATTATAAGCGTAATAATATAAAAGAATCCCATTTTACCACTTAATATTCCCCACGCCGCACCGTCATTTCTATGTGATGTTATATTTAAAAAATTGGGAATAACTTCATACGAATCACCAATATTCATTGTTGTAGCTATTATGCGTTTAGTTACTTGATCAATGATTAATATTGTAATTGCTACGATTAAAGATATCGTTATATAATATTTCTTTTTCATTCACGTGCCTCCATTCACACACTACACTTTGACAACACTCTACATTATAGCTTACTCCC
This sequence comes from Staphylococcus sp. HMSC34C02, assembly GCF_001838705.1. Classification (NCBI taxonomy): domain Bacteria; kingdom Bacillati; phylum Bacillota; class Bacilli; order Caryophanales; family Staphylococcaceae; genus Staphylococcus; species Staphylococcus sp. HMSC34C02. The sequence goes on along the minus strand of NZ_KV838592.1, from coordinate 168,686 downwards.
ATACATAAAAAAAGCTACAGTTACAAATAACTCATGAGAGGTGTAACTGTAGTTCACTATGCTGTTTCATTTTTATTTTCCTTTGGGTGAATATAATTAAATTCGTCTACTTGATTGTCATGAACTGTTCTTTTAGTCACTTCATACGGTTTATTATAGTTCATATCAAATACTGTTAGCGACCCATCCTGGTGAACTTTATCTATATATGCTACATGACCATATTGACCTTTAGGATATTGCAAAATTGCGCCAACACTAGGTTCATTATTTACTGTATATCCTTCTTCATCAGCTTTTGCAGCCCAATACTTAGCATCGCCCCATTTATTGCTAATCATATTACCATCTTGTCGTATTCTGTCAAACACGTAATACGTACACTGCCCCTTAGCATATAAATTGAATTTCATTGGATTCTTTTCCCAAAAATGAATTGTAGGTTGTGTCATATCTTGATTATCAATACCATCATATATTGCTCCAACAGTGAAAAGTGCACTACCTAATAACATTATAGCTATAAATTTCTTCATTTAATCACACTACTTCTATAAAATTAAATCTAAATTGAAGTCCGTCTGGACCATTTACATCGATATGCGTTGTTTCAGGATAATAATAATCAATTAATGCGAGACCATATGTGATAGGATTCATAACGCGCTTCGTACTTGATAACCATTGATTAATTGCTAAATGATGATGATATTGATTTGAAGACATATAGAGTGAAAATTTATCTAAATATGCAGATGTTTCAAGTCCAAAATAGTTTAAATAATATGATTTGACTTCAGACATACGTATCGATTTAAGAGATACATTTCCAATTTTAGTTCCTTTAGGAATGCCTTGCCAAGTTTGATCTGTTACATGCGTTAATAATCGTGGAACATTAATTGCTTCAACATCCAATTTCACATATTTATTATCGTACACCCAGTCATCTATATCGTGATTGACATAAAACTTAAATGCATTTCCCTCTGGATCTTCAATAAAAAGAGAGGTACAGACACTTTGTTCTCCACCATTTACTGGAATTTCAAAATCTGTCATTTGTACAAGTAAATCTGCTAAATCTTCTATATTAGGAAGCAAAATACCTATATAAAATAATCCGGCTTCAGATAATAGCGGTTCCCTACCATTTACAATTTCTTTTAAAGTTATAAAATGATTAGATTGACCAATCTCATATTGGACAGATTGGTGTGTTTCGGTAATCACTTCAAATCCTAATACCGTTTCATAAAATGGTCTTAAATTAGCTAAATTTCTCACATTTAATGTTATACCATTTACGAAATGTGCATGCTTGGAATGAAACATTGTGGCCTCCTAATATGACTGTAAATCAACTGCATCATTTTTATCGGATGCATTAAACACTTTGATGAAAATAATACTTTTTATTTTACCTTAAAATCTATCAAATTTTATCAGTCTTTGTATGTATATTACAATTTATGTTTTTTAGTTCGCCCTTCTAAATATGGACTTCAAGATAAAGTATTTACATTTTACTTAGTTTACTTTTTTAAATTATGCTAATGAATTAAAAAGAGGCTAGGACATAAATAATATAATGAAGCTATTTTGCGAATTCGCAGTAGCGGACTGAACTGAGAAGGCACTTAAATCAAGCTTTTCTCAATTCCAGTCATCCTTGCGGAGGTGAGCGGGGCCCCAACACAAAGAAATCACGAAAGTGATTTTACAAGCTAAGCAAGTTGGGGTCGGTGCCCAGCAGAGAGAATTTCATTAAGAAATTCCACAAGCAAAGCAAGCTGGGAGCGGACGACGAATTTAAAAGAATTCTGTTCCACTCCCTTTTCAACTATATCAACACTATAACTCGGACGTTCTTTTAAAATAAATTAACGTATGCATTATATCATTATGGATGATTTATGCTTTAATCAGATGATATATTTTTGATCCAACATAAGCACCCACAATCGCACCTGTAGTCATCGCAATAGTACTGAATAGCTGATTATTGTGTGATGACGCTTGTTTATCTTCTTCAGCAAGTTTATTCATATGATTAACAAATAATTCCATAACTGTTTTATGAATATTGGCTTGTGTATATTTATAAACTACCCAAGGCAATGTCGGCTCATATTCTTGTAACGCAACGATTGCTTCATTCGTATCTAAAATACGTCTAAATTCAAATCGAGCATTTCCACCATTGTTGGATAATGCTAAATTACCACCTACGATTTTGTAAACAATCATATCCTCAGAAGAATCTTCCATATCACGTTCCATTTTTAAGATAAATTGATTCATAAACGGCAGTGTAATATCAAATTTATTTTCATTTATAGTGCCATTGATCAAATGTAACGTAATATTGTTAATAAACGTTGCATATGTTTTAGCCACATCTTCCATTGAATAATTGGCCGGAATACTAAAACGTGATATTGCTCTTACATCTTTGATGCTTTCTTTTTTACTTTTACTTGATGATTTTTTGTTTTTATTTTGTTTTTGATTCATTTTATTTTCTTCATTTAGCGCTTGTTCTACACTTTCCTCATATGACATCTTACCAATAGATATATCAGGATGTGTGCGTTCTGGTTGTGGAATCATATCATGAACTAAACTATTCATAAGTGGGTAAACCATCTCTTTAGGCACCTGTGAAATAAGTTGTACCCAATATCGACTAACCCAAATAGGGATAATTGGTAAGTCAACGATTGGTAAACGTTTATTTAACACTACTGCCGTGCGTTGTATTAATTCCTTATAATTCATAATTTCTGGACCTGTAATATCAAAAGCCTCATTATGTTGTGGTGTACGTTCGACTAATAGTGCGAGTTTATCAATAACATCGTTGATTGAAACGGGCGCAATCATATTATATGCCCAACTAGGTAAGACCATTCCGGGTAAACGTTCAACCAAACGTTTTAAAATCGGGTAAGAACTTCCCTTTGCCCCAATAATTAAACCTGCTCGCAATGTGCTAACCGGTATGCCATAAGACCCAAGAATTTTCTCACATTCTAAACGACTACGTAAATGCGCCGACAGCTTGTCTTCATTGGGAATTAAACCACTCATAAAAACAATATGTTTTACGCCTTGTTTTTTAGCAGCTCTCGCAAAATTATCCGCTAATAAGGCATCCATATCTTCAAAATTTGCTTGCGTCAATTTTGCATTAGGCATCATAGAATGAACAAGGTAAATTGCAGTATCTACCCCTTCCATTACCTCTGTGATTTCATCTAAATCAAATAAATCAGCAGCTTTCCAAGTGACATTCTGTTCATTTTCTTTATTTTTAATATTTCGTGAAATTGCGATAATTTCGTAATTCTCTTTTAATTGCGCTTGCAAGTGTCCACCAATATAGCCAGATGCACCTGTTAATAAAATTTTACTCATCGTTCCACCTCTATTTATTAGAAATTCGCTCTGTCATTTAACTATGAATATATCTTTCTAAATAACCTTAAATCATAAAGTGAAACATTGTATATTAATATTCTTTTTATGTATAAATTATATTGTAATTATTAAAAAGGAGCAGGACAATGAAATAAATTTTAGAAAAAATATTTCTGTCCAGCTCCTTTTTGTTCACATACTATTAAATTAACGTTTTAACTACTTGTTGGCATCGTGGGCATAAGTGTTCTAATTCACCTACTGCGCCTAATGCTTCAGTGTAGTTCCAACATCTTTCACATTTTTCGCCTTCAGCGTGGTCAATTCTGATATCACCATGTTTGTAAGTCTCTGCATTGTCCACAGCATCTGTAACTTCAACTTGTGAAACTATGAATAATTGTTGTAAATCATCAAATTGTTGTAAGAACTCTGCAGCGTTAAAGTTGTCGTTATTACCAATAACAACTTTTGCTTCGAGTGATTTACCGATTACTTTATTGTTACGTGCTACTTCTAATGCTCGGTTAACATCATCACGTAATGCCATTAATTGATTCCATTTATCAAGTAATGCTTGATCAACTTCAACTACTTTAGGCATATCAGCTAAATGAACACTTTCTTCTTTCACATGTGGTGTGTGTGTCCAAACTTCTTCAGCTGTATGGACTAAAATAGGTGCTAATAATTTCGTCATATCAACTAAGATTTGGTATAACACTGTTTGCATACTGCGACGTTTATGCGCATTTTTCTCTTCGATATAAAGGATATCTTTACCATAATCTAAATAGAAGTTACTTAATTCAACATTAATAAAGTTTTGAACTTCTTGATAAATATTTAAATAATCAAAGTTATCATAATGGTTAATTGTGCTTGCAGTGAATTCACGTAAACGGTTTAATAAGTAACGGTCTACTTCTAATAATTCAGATTCAGGAATTGCATCTGTTTCCGGATTGAAATCGTTAATATTACCTAACATGAATCTTAATGTATTTCTTATTTTACGATAAACATCAGATGTTTGTTTTAAGATTTCATCAGAAATACGAACGTCAGCTAAGTAATCCGTACTACTAACCCATAATCGTGCGATATCAGCACCTTTTTGTTTTACAACTTGGTCTGGAACAATAACATTACCAAGTGATTTACTCATTTTCTTACCTTCACCGTCCATTACAAAACCGTGAGATAATAAGAATTTATATGGTGCTTGCCCTCTTGTTGCCACAGCAGTAGTAATTGAAGAGTTAAACCAACCACGATATTGGTCACTACCTTCAAAGTATAAATCTGCAGGGAAACTTAATTCTGGACGATTTTCTAATACACCACGGTGTGATGAACCTGAGTCAAACCAAACATCCATGATATCCATTTCTTTTGTAAACGTACCATTTGGACTACCAGGATGTGTAAATCCTTCAGGTAATAAGTCTTTCGCTTCTTTTTCAAACCAAATATTTGAGCCATGTTCTTCAAATAAATCTGCTACATGGTTAACCGTTTCTTTAGTCATGATAATATCGCCGTTTTCAGCATAAAATACTGGTAATGGTACACCCCATACACGTTGACGAGAAATAACCCATTCTCCGCGATCACGAATCATATTATAGATACGTGTTTTACCCCAATCTACTTTGAATTCTGTATCTTCAATTGCATCTAAGATATCTTGTCTTACCTTATTGATTGAAGCAAACCATTGTGGTGTTGCACGGAAAATAACTGGTTTCTTAGTACGCCAATCATGAGGATAACTATGTGTAATAAAGTTAAGTTTTAATAAAGCATCTTTTTCAGTTAATAAATCAGTAACTGCTTTGTTAGCTTTATCGTAAAACATACCTTCAAATTGTCCGCCTTCTTCAGTGAACACACCTTTATCATTTAAAGGACTAATTACTGGTAAATCATATTTTTGTCCAACGATATAGTCATCTTCCCCGTGACCAGGAGCGGTATGAACACAACCTGTACCTGCATCAGTTGTAACATGGTTACCGTTAATTACAAGTGATACACGATCTAAGAATGGGTGTTGGGCTTCAACGTACTCTAATTCTTTACCTGTAAATTCTTTTTCTAATTGAATTGCTTCTTTATCCCATTCTAATGCTTCTGCTACATTTTCAGATAAAGCTTGTGCAATGATATATTTCTTACCATTCACGTTATATTGACCATATTTAAGTTCAGGGTGAACAGTAATCGCAACGTTTGATGGAATAGTCCATGGTGTAGTTGTCCAAATAATAAATTGTGCATCTTCATCTACAATACCTTTTGAATCTTTTACATCAAACGCAACATAAATTGATGCTGAACGTTTATCATGGTATTCAATTTCCGCTTCAGCTAAAGATGATTCACTTGAAGGTGACCAATAAACAGGTTTTTTACCTTTATAAATTAATCCTTTATCAGCCATTTCACCGAATAAACGAATTTGTGCCGCTTCATATTCTGGTTTCAAAGTGATGTATGGATCATTGAAGTCACCACGCACACCAAGACGTTTAAAATCTTTCTTTTGTAATTCAATTTGTTCTAATGCAAATTCTTTACATTTTTCTCTAAATTCGGCAATTGACATTTTTTTACGATCAACGCCTTTTTTAGTTAAAGCTTGTTCAATTGGTAAACCGTGCGTATCCCAACCTGGAACGTATGGTGCATAAAATCCTTGCATCGTTTTATAGCGGACGATGATATCTTTAATGATTTTATTTAATGCATGTCCCATGTGTAAATTACCATTTGCATACGGTGGACCATCATGTAGGATATAAGATTGGTTACCTTTATTTTTTTCTAGTGCTTTTTGGTATTGGTTGTTAGCTTCCCATTGTTCTTGGATTTGAGGTTCTTTATTTGGCAATCCACCACGCATTGGAAAGTCAGTCTTTGGCATTAATAAAGTATCTTTATAGTTCATAATTGTTTTCACTCCTTAAATGTAAAAAAGAACTCTAAGTTCAATTAAAAAGGGACGGAATGACCGCGGTACCACCCTTGTTAACTCAACTTAGAGTTCTCTCATATATATCGTATTACTTTGTCTAAGTCAGTGATATAAGAGATAGACTTTTATTAGGCTTTCACCGACCCTAATTCGCTGTAAAAAGTTGATTATCTCCTACGTGTCTGTCTTATTTGATAACATTTATTTATTTGTATTTGATGTTGATTCGCTTTGACTCACACTTGCCTCTGAAGCAACAGGTTCACTTGTACTAGTAGCGTCACTTGTACTTAGTGAATCGGTTGATTGGCTATCACTTTCGCTCGTAACCGTACTTTCAGATTGCTGAGCCTGAGCGTTAAGTTGTTCCTCAGGTGTAATATCTTGACTATTTAAATGTTGAAAATTTTCTTGCGTAACTTGTTCTGCATCGATATCGTAGTTTAGTAAATAATCCCAATCGTCATTTTTTAATAAGTCTAATTGAGCTTCCACTAACATACGGAAACGAGATCTAAAGATTTTAGATTGACGTTTCATATCTTCCGTTTGGAATGATAAATGACGCGCTTTCTCAATAGCATCATTTACGATTAAATCTGCTTGTGCCTGTGCTTTACTAATCACAGCTTCCGCTTCTTTATTTGCTGCTTGTTTTGTTTCTTCACCAGCTTGTTGTGCTTGAACAAGTGCATCGCTAACTGATTGATGTACTTGTTGGTAAGATTTAATATTAGTATCTCTCTCTTCAATTACTTTTTCAAGTTGTTTTTTTTCATCTTTTAATCGTTCAATTTCATGACTTAATTGATTTAAATAATCACTTACTTCAGCTGGTTCAAGACCATTTTTCACTTTTGTAAATTCTTTATTTTTTATTTCACTAGGTGTAAAAGGCATCCTACATCCTCCTTAAATCAATTTTAAATTGACTTCTATTTATTACTTAAACAATGTTCGATAATTAATGTGTATTTTGTCTTTTTTAGTTCTACCACCTATATCAGTAATTTGGGCTCTTCCAAATCCTTGAATAGATAATAAATCATTGGTTTGTATTTGAAAATCTGGTGAATCAATAATAGTATGATTTACTTTGACACGTTTCTTTTCAATTAATTGTTTCGCAATTGATCTAGATTTGTGAATCATTTCTTTTACGACGACATCTAATCTCAATGCGCTTACAGTACTTCCTTGAATTTTCCAATTCTCTACTGATTGTATCATATCTTTAAATGGAATAGAATTAAGTTTAACTGTAGCACCTTTTATCTTTGTTAATTCCAACATAATATATGATTCTAGTTGCTTTGTCAAAACAAATTGAATACGTTCTCCTACAATGATATCTCCGACTTGTTCTCTTTCAATTCCTAATGACATGAGTGTGCCTAACACATGCTGGTGTTGAAGATGAACAAACTTTTCAGGGTAATTAATCTGAATTAATACTTCTTCAAAATCGTCTTCCTCCGGATCAAAGTAACTCGGTGCTATTATTCCTCTTCTTCTTTCAGCGTGATTTCCACCAAAAAATGTCACATGCATATCTTCATAACTGCCTGTGATAATTTCAAGAATATATTGCCCTCTCGGATCAAGAAAGTTTGTCAAAATAGGTGCATACTGCTGTTCGACCTGATCACACTTATCTATTAATTGATCGATTAGCACTTGCTCCTCATCTCTAAAATGTTGATAAATATCGATTACTGTTACACCTCTCTTATATCTAATTCAAATGATAAAAGAGGTTGAAACAAACATTTGTATTGTCTCAGCCTCTTTAACTTCGTTAATTATTACACTAAATAAATAAGTATCATATTAAAAATACTTCTTAACCCAGCTTGGAATAATACAAGTACAAACAAAGCTACAAGTGAAGAAATGTCAATCATTCCAATTGGTGGGATAATCTTTCTAAATGGTTCTAAAAATGGTTCATATAATTTACCTAGTATTTGGCCTAATTTAGATTCTCTAACACTTGGTACCCAAGATGTAAAGAAATATATAATCATTCCAAAATAATATATTTGTACTAGAAATATTATAAAATTAAAAATAGTAGCTAATAAACCTACATCCATATAATGTCTCCTTATTCGTAGTGCTGCGTTTCCATTTGTTCAATGTGGTCTGTGATACTTCCCGCAACTTCCACGTTATCAGGTGTACAAAGGAATATGTCAGTACCTACACGTTGAATATCCCCACCAATCGCATAAACTGTACCACTTAAGAAATCAATAATACGTTTAGCTGAAATTTTGTCAATGCGTTGTAAATTAACTAATGTAGCGCGACGGTTTTTTAATTCATCTGCGATATCTTGCGTATCAGAAAATACACGTGGCTCAAATAAGCACATTTTTGAACTTTCATTGCCACTATAGCTTTGTGACGATTGATTCATCGTCACAACATTTTTACTGTTTGACTTTGATGGTGGTTGATTCATACGCACATTCCTTTCTTCTGAGTTATAATTTCTTGATGTTTTCTTTTGCGGTACGCTCTTTAATTTACTTTGATTGCTATATGAACGTTCAGATTGTTGTGGTTGATTCTGCTGAACATGATTTGTTTCTGTTTCTTCATTCTGAACTACACGACGTTGTCGCTCTTCAGGGCTTTCTACTTCCTCTTCATCATCCATTAGAAAAAAATTATTAAATAAATCTTTAATAGCCACGGGGCTCACTCCTATTCTCCAACAAGTTTAGTCCCTATTCTTATAAATGAAGCACCTTCTTCTACAGCAATTGCATAGTCATTACTCATTCCCATAGATAAATAATCACATGGTGCATAATCTAATTTAAGGTTTTTAATTTCATCTCGTTTTAATCGTAATTGTTTAAATAACTGACGAATATAAGCTGTATCATCTGTATAGGGTGCCATAGTCATTAATCCGACAATTTTAATGTTGTCATATTGTTTCATTTGTTCTATGAAGTGATTAACTTCATTCAAAGCAATACCATGTTTAGATTCTTCACCTGAGACATTAACTTGTACGAAGCAGGCAATCTCATGATCAGCTCGTTTATTAATTTCCTTAGCTAGACTAAGTCGATCTAATGCATGCAGGTAATCAATGTCGTTAATTACTTCTTTTACTTTTCTAGATTGTAAAGAACCTATAAAATGCATCGTAACATCGTCAGGTAACGCAGATTTCTTCTGTAAAAAGCCTTCTAATCTGTTTTCACCAAAATGTCTTAGCCCAGCATCATAAGCTTCTTTAGCACGGTCTATTGTAACATATTTTGTCACTGCAATCACGTTTGGCAAGGAACTTGCTTCACTATTTTCATAGTGTGCTTGAATTTCACTTTCAATATTTTTTAAATTATCTTTTACGTCCATATTCTACCCAACCTCTTCAACATTTGTTAAGTACAATGATTATTAATATTGACTTTCACATATCTATTGTATTACGACAATCAATACTTTAAATAGCTTATTTTTGTCCTATAAATGCCAACATTCTTCCTGTTTGGCCCTTTTCAATACGATATGAAAAGAAAAGAGACAAATCTTCTGATGTAGCATAGTCAGTAATATATATATTGTCCATTGGCACACCATAATGATGAAGTAATAATGCATTAGCACGCTTTAAGTCAATGCCATGTCGATTTTCTCCACGTGTCTCAATATATGACTCTACATTAATTGGTAACGTTTCAAACTTCGATTTAATATCATCATTAATTTCATACGTCGTTGATGTCGATGGTCCTATCACTATATTTAAATCTTTTAGATCAAAATCAATTTGTTTTAACATTTCATTAACGATTTGGCCATAAGTACCTCGCCATCCTGCATGTGCTAAACCTATATAGTGGTGTTTCTCACTGTAAAAGTAAACGGGTACACAGTCTGCATAACACATAGTTAATAACGTATCAGATTCATATGTATACATCCCGTCAATACCATATAGTTCATCTGTTAAACTATCAATGTTAGTCCCACGATGACTTTGTGTAATCTCAATCACACGATTTTCATGTGTTTGAATCGGGAATACCCAATGCGCGCTTTCAAATCCAATTGCATCCGCCAATATTTCTTGATGTTTCGTAATATTTTCAGGTTCATCATCCACATATCTAGCCATATTAAATGACGCTTCAGGATATAGGCTATAGCCACCCTCTCTTGTAGTGAATCCCAAATTTACACGCATCAAGTCTTTAGATTCATAATTTAAGTAATGGGGATACTTCACAAACTTCTCTGACACGAAATCAAACCACCTTAATTTAATGTTTTATATTTATCGATTTAAAAAGCCTTACTCTAAAATTGAATATAATTATATTATATAACAATCTTCACTTTACTTGAAAGTAAATAAAAAGGGAGCGAACATGAATCCACAAGTGAATTCGTCGTTCTACTCCCTTTTAGGAATGATTAAGACGATAAAAACACTTAATCATACAACGAAATATAGTCTAAACTTATTTGAATTAACGTCTAGTTCTTCTAGAACGTCTTTCTTCTCTATTTCTGATGAAGCTAGGAATGTCGTCATCTTTAGTAGTATGACTTCTTTCAGATACGCTTTCAGAAGAACGCGTGCTTGATGAACTTTGAGAGAATGATTCTTCTCTAGGTGTACTTGCTTGAGATGACGTACCTGAAGTTGCACTTGATCCGAAACCTGTGCTTGAAGCTTTACGTCCTTGTGAAGTTGGTTTATCTTCAAAGCCTGTTGCAATTACAGTAACTACGATTTCATCTTGTAATTCAGGATTGATAACTGTACCAAAGATCATATTCACATCTTCATCTGCTGCATCTTGTACGATGTCAGCTGCTTCTTGCGCTTCGAATAATGAAAGTGATTCTCCACCAGTGATGTTCATTAACACACCTTGAGCACCAACGATTGAAGTTTCAAGTAATGGTGATGAAATAGCTTTTTTAGCTGCTTCAACTGCTCTGTTTTCACCAGAAGATACACCAATACCCATTAATGCTGAACCTTGGTTAGACATGATTGTCTTAACGTCAGCAAAGTCTAAGTTTACTTCACCTGATACAGCAATTAAGTCAGAGATACCTTGAACACCTTGGCGTAATACGTTATCTGCTTCTTTAAATGCTTCCATCATAGGTGTTGATTTGTCAACGATGTCTAATAAACGGTCGTTAGGGATAACGATTAATGTATCTACAGCTGCTTTCATAGCTTCAACACCAGCAGCTGCTTGTGTTGAACGTTTACGTCCTTCAAATCCGAATGGACGCGTTACAACACCTACAGTTAATGCTCCCATTTCTTTAGCAATCTTAGCTACTACTGGTGCAGCACCTGTACCAGTACCGCCACCCATACCAGCAGTTACGAATACCATATCTGCACCTTGGATAGCATCTTCAATTTGTTCACGAGATTCTTCAGCTGCTTTTTTACCAATTTCTGGGTTAGCACCTGCACCAAGTCCACGTGTTAATTTCTCACCAATTTGGATTTTAGATTCTGCTTTAGATAAGTTTAAAGCTTGTCCATCTGTGTTAATTGCAATAAATTCCACATTATTCATACCATGGTCGATCATACGGTTAACAGCGTTGTTACCGCCACCACCTACACCGATGACTTTTAATGTCGCTAAATGATTAAATCCTTGTTCAAATTCTAACATTTATATTTCCTCCTAGTCTTAATGGCCCATCATTCAAATAGAGATTTCATAAGTTTTTTAAATTTACCCTCTTCTTTTTGAGGTTTTTCTTGATCATCATCATAATGTTCTGTCGTATCGTGATGAGTTTCATGGCTTTCATACTCATCATCATTGTCTACTTTTTCTGCTCTTTCATGTGGTTCGTTGTAGTCTTCTTCATAAGTATCTTCATTTTTATTTGACTTACGTTTAAACCAGTCAAATCCACCAGATTTAGAAGTATGTTCTTTTTCGTTATCTTCAATAACTTCTTCTTCAAATTCATCATTACCTTGATAACTCATTGTAACATAATCTAGCAGTTCATCAAAAGTGATGCTACTAGATATAGTAGAAATCGCTGATGTGAATTCTGGTTTTCTAATACCCATTTGTGATGGTGTATGAATTCTGATTTTTTCATTTACCATCGTATTGAGTAATTCTTTAACGCCTAATAAGTTTGAAGAACCACCTGTTACAATGAAACCACCGTTTACTCGTGTTAAACCTAAGTCGACTAATACATCAAATACCTCATTAAAGATATCTTGCATTGTTCTCTCAATTACTGCACTTAAGTCTTTTTGAGTATATTCTACTAATTCATCACTATCTACTTGGTCAACGCTGAATACATCTTGTTCTGATGCTGAATTAGCAAAAGCATGACCATACTGATGTTTAATCTTTTCAGCTGTTTCATATGTAGTATTTAATTCTTCAGCAATATCATCAGTAATATCGCGCCCTGCTAATTCAATTGAATCAGCATCTACTAATTCGCCACGTTCATAAAAGGCTATTTGTGTTAAATCTTCACCAATGTCAATAACACACGCGCCTAATTCTTTTTCAGTGGCAGTAAGAATTGAACCATAGTTATATGCATCTGAATAAACATCTAAAACGTCTACACCACATGATTCTACACATTTAATCATGTTGATTAAAATAGATTTGTGAATTGCAATAACCCCAGCTTCAACTCTTAATGAGTGTCTAGCAATTAATTCTTTAGGGTCTGATACTTCGTTATCCCCATCTACTATAAAACGAATCGGGAAAACATCAATGACATCAGTATCCGCTACATCATTTTTTTGACGAATACCTTCTAGCACTTCTTCAATATGTGTGCCGTTTATTTCAGTATCTTCATAAAAATCAATTTCATTTGCTTCATCATATACTTCTGTACCTATGATAGGTAATTTTAAGAAAACTTCTTTAATGTCTACACCTGATGCAATAGAAGCTTTTTTAATTGTATCTTTAACTGCTTGTTTAGCAATGTCAAAATCATCAATTAATCCATTCTTAATACCGCTAGTGTAGGTTTGTCCTGTACCTATCACATTGATACCATTGTGAAATTTCTCGCCTACTATTGTTTTTACACTTGATGAACCAATATCTATGCTTACATAGTAATGTTCCTCCATAGATAGGCACCTCCTGACAAATTACTATTAAAATACACTATGTTTAGTTTACAATACGTCGAAAGGCTTGTGAACTATAAACACATATTAATATCGAAATTTTTTAATTATTTGAATCTGATTGTTCGTTAATTTTATTTAAAGCACTTTGTAACTCATCTTTTGCATCTGTTTCTTGTTGTGATTTTTGACGAACATTTTGATCAGATTTAGAATCTCCGCTACTATTTTCATTATACGGGATAAATGATGCACCTACAGATAAATCTATATATCCTTGTGTTTTTAGATTTCCTGAATCATCTTTCGCTAAAGATTGAGACATTTGAGGGTAATATTTAATTTTATTAGCAATTGTTTTGATATTACCTACTACTTGCATATCATCTTGCATATATAAAAGAATTCGATTAGGACTATTTTGTTTGGGTGCGTAACTCACTTCTGAAATCATATTTCTAACTTCTGGAGACATCTTAGACAACGCTTTAATCATGTTATCTTTTTCTTTACCTTTAAATCCATCTATAATTGGACCGCTGCCTGCAATATTACCATCAAAATTTTTCAATTCTTCGTTGCCTTCAATGATTGGCACATATTTATTTTTCTCTTTGACAACACCCACAACTTGATTTTCAGTTATTTGTACTTTCAATGTATTAGGTAATTGTTTTTTAATTTTAACGTCTTTGATTAAATCGTTTTTCTTCAGATTTTGAATCCCTTTACGTTTACTATACGTATACATTCTTGAATTGTCTTTAACATCTAAAGCTTTTTTAACTTGACTATCGGTTACGTTGTTATTTCCACTAATTTTAATATTTGAAATTCTACTTAGTGGTGTAAACATATAAAGTAAAAATAAGATAATTAACAGTATTAAAACGGTTAGGATAATATACTGAACTCTTTTTTGACGTTTCCTTCGCTGAATTCTTAGTTGTTCTTTTCTTTCTTGAGGTGATAAATGATCGAATCGAGCATCCTTTTCACGCTTTCGTCTCTTACGATTATCGTTAAATTCTTTCAACCTATCTTTGACTGTAAATTTGTGCGTAGGTTCTTCTGACTGAGTAGAAAGCGTACGCCTTTTTTCTAGTTTTTCACTATCATGACGATGATCATTCTTTGCTTTTTTTCCTATGTTTTTATGCGATGGATCACTAAATGCATTTTGTTCTAATGATTCAGAGTCCTTGATTTGGCTTTCCGTTTTCTGTTTGTCTGCTGAATTGTTCTCATTGTCTTGTTCTTGATTTGATTCAACGGTTTGCTTTTTTATTTTGTACAATTGGTCATCATCAGTGGGTAAGTCATTATTATTTACATGATTTGAAAGGTGGTCTTCATTATTTAGTTCTCGATTTCTCTTTTCGATAAGACTTTGAATCGAGCTCACCTTATTATGTTTACGTCGTTTATCTTTCACTTGATTTCACAACCTTTAATAAGATGGTAAGTGGGCACGGAAGCTCTCTATAAATCTTTCTCCACGTTCTTCAAATGTATTATATTGATCCCAACTTGCACAAGCTGGAGATAATAAGACAACATCATTCGGTTCAACTACATCTTGTACTTTTTTGACTGCATCTTCAATATCTGTAGCTTTGACGACGATTTTGCCTTGACTATTGCCAAGTTTAGCAAATTTTTCTTGCGTTTGACCAAAAACAACCATAACACGAACATTTTTCATATAAGGGATTAATTCATCAAATTCATTCCCACGATCTAAACCACCACATAACCATACTATAGGTTGTTTAAAGGAATTTAATGCAAACTGTGTTGCTAATGTATTCGTAGCTTTAGAATCATTATAATATTTATTCGTGCGATTGGCGCCAATATATTGCAATCTATGATCTATACCGGAGAATGTCGTTAAACTATCAACGATGGCCTTTATTGGGACACCAGCTAGAATAGAGGCCAATACTGCAGCGAGAATATTCTCTAAATTGTGCTCACCTGGTAGAACTAAATCATCAATATTGATGATTCTTATGCCCTTATAGATAATAAAGCCATCTTTAATGTAAATACCGTCAACTTCCTGATGTGTAGAGAAATACAGTGTCTTAGCTTTTAAACTCTCTGACTCAATTAATTGTCTTTGATGATAATTACATATTAAATAATCATCTTCAGTTTGGTTTTTATAGATTTGTTTCTTAGCATTTTGATAATTTTCAAGCGTTTCGTGATAATCAAGATGCGCTGAATATATGTTTGTAATAATTGCAATATGAGGACGATATTGTTCTACACCTAATAATTGAAAAGATGACAATTCAGTTATGAGAAATTCATCTGGTGACGTTTCTTGTGCTACTTTAGATGCCACATAACCTATATTTCCAGATAAACGACCAGTCAATCTACTTTTCTTGAACATATCCCCTATTAAAGAAGTGGTAGTTGTTTTACCATTGGTACCAGTAACTGCAATAATAGGTGCTTCAGATATTAAATAGCTTAATTCGACCTCAGTTAAAATCTTTAAATGACGTTGATAAGCCTCTTTAATAATAGAAACAGTGTATGGGATACCAGGGTTCTTGACAATAATAGGATTATTATCAAGTAACGATAAAGGATGCCCACCATCAACAATTTTAACACCTAATGCTTCTAAATCCTTGGCATGTGGATCTTGAGATAAATCTTTGCCATCATTGACTGTTACATTTGCACCTAGTTTAATTAGTAACTTAGCCGCTTCATATCCGCTTTTTGCTAATCCTACCACAAGGACATCTTTATTTTCTAATCCTTTATAATCGAGCATGCTAATGCACTCCTATCCATAATCCGATTAATCCTGAAATTAAACCAACTGTCCAAAATACTGTTACAACTTTCCATTCTCCCCAACCACTTAATTCAAAGTGATGATGGATTGGGCTCATTTTAAAGATACGTTTTTTTGTAAGTTTGTAAGAAGCAACTTGTAACATAACTGAAGCTGTTTCGATTACAAATACTAATCCAACTAGTAATAATGATAATTCTTGATTTAACATAATTGAGATTGTAGCAAAAATACCACCCAAAGCTAAACTACCTGTATCACCCATAAATACTTTTGCAGGATTAAGGTTATATGGAAGAAATCCTAATAAAGCAAAAATCATTATGATACAAAATGCACCAATTGCTGGTGAATCTAAAACAAAGCTCATAATGGCATACATTGTAAAGCCAATGATTGATAGTCCTGTTGCTAAGCCATCTAAACCATCTGTTAAATTCACAGCATTTGAGAATCCAACTTGCCAAAATACGATAAAAATAACATAAGCAAATGATAATGGAATGCTAATATTTGTAAAAGGTATATTTAAATCAGTTGAAAACGCTATAAGATGAAATACGTCACTAAGTACAAAGAATACTATTGCAATAGCGATTTGTGCTAAAAATTTCTGTTTGCTTGTTAAACCTTGATTGTTTTTCTTAACTACGATGATGTAATCATCGATAAAGCCAATCAAACCAAAACCAATTGTTACAAATAATAATAATATGATTGGATTTGAATTATCTACAAAGAAAATTGCAATAATTGATGTGATGATAATACTAATTAAAAAGGTCAAACCACCCATTGTAGGTGTTCCTGTCTTCTTCATGTGACTTTGCGGACCTTCTTCACGAATACTTTGTCCAAATTTCATTCGCTTAAGTGTCGGGATTAATATTGGTACTAAAATAAAAGTAATTAGTAGTGCGATAAACGCGAGTATAAAAAGCATAATGGTCTCCTTTATATATTTAATTTTTAAACGTTGTACTCTGAGTTAACTTCGTTATAATATCTTATTTATTTTATCAATATTTGTAAGTAAATTCATTTAAATATGAGTACAGTATTGAATGAAACACTTTGATGATACGTAATTTATAAAAACATCAGTGTTCATCCAATACCTGTACCTCATCATCTACCTTTTCAAGACAAGATCTGATTACTCATTAGCATCGTGTGTCGTACTGGACTACTCGTCTTGGCTAGATGAACGAGATGAATCTTCTTTGTTGTCTTCCCCACTAGTGTCAGAAGACGAATTTGATTTGTCTTTATCTGACGAATCATCACTTGATTGTTCTTTATTAGAAGCATCATTTGATGTTGAATCATTAGCACTAGCATTCGTCGACGTGTCATCAGGGTCTTCAGTAGATAATTCAATTTCAACTTTACTATTATCTTTTAATGTTGTTCCACTCGTAACCGATTGTTTTGTGACGTAACCACTACCTTTTGTTGTAACGTTAATGCCCGTTAATTCTTGGAAGGCAAGCACATCGTCTTTTGTCCAACCCTTCATATTTGGCATTGTAATATCACCATCAGTTAATAAAAGCACTTTACTGTTAGGCAATAGTTTTTTGTTTGGTTTAATCGATTGCGATTTAACATTATCTCCATTACCAATAACTACTGCTTGTAAATCTTCAGATTGCAGACTTTCTTTCGCTTTATCTGTAGACTGTCCTGATACATTCGGAACTTTTGAATATTGTGCTGATTTTGTTTCATCTGTTTTAGAACCTACATTTAAATATTTAAGTGTATTTTCCATGATTGGTTTAAATGCTTTACTTACACCCATTTCATAGGCTTCTTGGTCGTTTTTCTGAGCTAAGCTCATTCCAGCATAAACGATAACCTTAGGATTTTTCTTAGGTGCGTCGCCTATGAAACTTACAAAGTAAGGGTTCTCACCTTTAACATAACCGCCGCCTTTTTCATCTGCTACTTGGGCGGTACCAGTTTTACCTTCAATATCATAGCCGTCTACTCTATAGTTCATCGCATGACTTTTCTTACTATTAACTACTTTATCTAGTTCAGTTTCTACTTTACTTGCAGTTGAAGCAGTGATGGGTTTGCCTGCAAATTCTTTTTTGCCTTGATAGAATGTTTTCTTAGAAACTGGATTGTTAATACTTTCAACAAACCAAGGTTTCAACATATTGCCATCATTAAAGAAAGCAGATTGTGCCTGAATCATTTGTACTGGCGTTACAGTTGTAGATTGTCCAAATGCTGATGTTTTTTGCTGTAATTCATTTGACCAGGCAATATGACCTTCAGCTTCACCATCAAATAGACCGCCTGTTTTTTTACCAAAGCCAAATCGTTCATACCAAGATTTCATTTTGTCAGCACCTACAAGGTCTTGTAAATGCATCATCAATGTATTTGAAGAGTAAGTGAATCCAAGAGACATTGGGATTTCTCCCCAACCAGTTCTATTCCAGTCAGAAATTCGAGACCCCATAATATCACGGTGTCCAGACTCATATTTCTTATCAGGATCAAACTTACCTTCTTGTATAGCTGCTGCTAAACCGAATGATTTAAACGTTGAACCAGGTTCATACGTATTTTGATATAAGTCGTTCGCCCATTTTTTCCCAAAGTTTTCGCCAGTTTCTGGATTAAACGTAGGTCGTTGACTAAAAGCTAAAATCTCACCCGTTTGTGCATCCATCACAACAGCAAATAAATCCTTTGGTTGATATCGCTTAACCATATCATCCAGTGCTTCCTCTACGAACACTTGAATATTAGAGTCAATCGTTAAATGAACATCGTCGCCACGTTTAGGTGATTTTTCATTTTTAGTATTTGGAGCTATATATCCCCAAATATCTTGAATATACGACAACGCACCTTTAGTACCACTTAAATAACTGTCAAAGATTTTTTCTACACCAAGTGCACCTTTTAATTCGCCTGTATCCGGATTTTTCTGAGCCATCCCAATTAAATGAGACGCGAAATTACCATTTGGATAAAATCGTTCAGTTTCTGGATATAATGTGATGCCAGGTAAATCCATTTTTTCGAGTTTTTGTTTATCTTGATACGTTAAATTGGTTCCTTTTTGCCCAAATTCTACTTGGAATGCTTTTTTCTGATTAAGCCTTTTTTCAATTTCTTCAGGTTTCATATCTATAATTTTAGATAATGCTTTAGCAGTTTTTTTCTTATCTTCGACATAGCGTGGTTTATCACCACTTTTACCTGCACTTTTATCAACAACAGCCACAACTTTGTATCTTTCTACATCTTCTGCGAGAATTTTACCGTTTCTATCGTAGATCTTACCTCGTTCCGCCTGTTCATTGGTTTGAACAAGATACTTTTCATTTGCTCGCATAACTAAATCCTGTCCATCTGAATGACCTGTAATCATTATGTACGCATATCTTAAAACCAATATAAAAAAGAGCAGTCCGAATATACCAACAAGGAGGACTGCTCCTAATTTATTTTTTCTAATTTTAATTTTTCGCTTCGCCATTTATACGCACTACCTTTACATTGTCGTTATTTAGGCTCATACCTTGTGCTTTAGCCTTGTCGTAAATGCGTTGGTAAGAAGAACTTTTCTTTATTTCAGATTGAATCGCGCTATTTTCACTTGATTGTTGTTCAATTTTAGAATCTAAATCTGCAATTTTTCCATTAGTATCATACGCATCCATTTTTAAAGATAGCATATAGATAGCAATAACTGCAATTGCAGTAACAAGTGTTATGTATAAGTATTTCTCAAACCTTGTGAGTTGAACTACAACCTTTTTTGTGACAGTTCGTGTTTGTGGTTTTGGTTGAGGTTGTTGTTTCGGTATACTATTGTGCTGAACGTCTTCATATGGTTCATATATTTCTTCTACAGCCATCGTCAATTACTCCTTATTTTAAAATTTCTGCAACACGTAATTTTGCACTGCGCGCTCTGTTATTTTCATCCAAATCTGTGTCAGTTGCCGTTATTGGTTTACGATTTACTCTTTTAAGTTTAGGTGTGTAAGCTTCAGGAATAATTGGTAACCCTCGTGGCACTTCAGGACCCTTTTCATACTCTTGGAACATTTGCTTACATAATCTGTCTTCTAAAGAGTGGAAAGTGATTACTGAAATTCTGCCTCCAACTTTCACAAGCTCAATCGCTTGTTCAATTGAACCCTCGAATGCAGATAACTCATCATTGACTGCTATACGTATAGCTTGAAATACACGTTTTGCAGGATGACCACCTTTTCTTCGAGCTTTAGCAGGAATGCCTTCTTTAATAATGTCAACTAGCTCTAATGTAGTTTCGATAGGCTGATGTTCACGATGTGCTTCGATTCGTCTCGCTATTTGTTTAGAAAATTTTTCTTCTCCATAACGATAAAAAATCTTAACAAGCGCTTCATATGGCCATTGATTGACTACTTCATATGCGCTAAGTTGCTGCGTTTGGTCCATTCTCATATCCAGTTTGGCATCATGATGGTAACTAAATCCTCGCTCTGGAACATCTAATTGTGGACTCGAAACGCCTAAGTCATAATAAATTCCGTCTACCTTTTCAATGTTCAAATTTTTTAAAATGTCAGTCAATTCTCTAAAATTACTATGTACGAACGTGACTTTGTGTAGATGATCTTTCAATACTTCTTTAGCATTATCTAATGCTGTTGTGTCTTGATCAATCGCAATTAATCTACCGTCATCGTTTAATTGATTTAATAAATAGAGAGCATGACCCGCGCCACCAAGCGTACAGTCTACATAAATACCATCTTCCTTGATGTCTAGATAATCTATTGTTTCGTTGAGCATGACGCTAATATGATGAAACACGACCTATTCCTCCATTAAAAATCAAAATCTATTAAATCTTCAGCAATATCTTCGAAACTTTCTTCAGATTCATCATAAAAATCTTTCCAAATTTCTCTATCCCAAATTTCAATTCGATTTGAGACGCCTATTACTGTACATTCTTTTGTTAAATTAGCGTATTTCCTTAAATTTTGAGGAATATTAATACGCCCTTGCTTATCCAATTCCACTTCAATCGCACCTGAGAAGAACATACGCATAAACTTACGTGCGTCTTTTTTTGTCATAGGTAAGGTTTTCATTTTGTCTTCTATTTGTTGCCATTCTTCAAGTGTGTAACCGAATAAACATTTATCAAGGCCTCGTGTGATAATAAAACGTTCGTTTAAGTCATATCTAAACTTAGATGGAATTATCATACGTCCTTTAGCATCAAGTTGATGTTCGTATTCTCCCATGAACATTATTATCACCTCACCTTATTTATAATTTACCACATATCCCCACTATCCTCCACTAATTCTGTAAAATATCTTAAAATTCTTTTTTCTATACAAAAAAACCCTATTTTATCATTCCGATAAAATAGGGCTAATGCCTGATTTATTAAGGTTTTACAATAATTTGGTCAAATGTGTATTCAAGTGGTGGATAAGTGGAGGGACTGAACACATCAATCCCAAAATCATTCATAATTTGGAGTGGATTCCAAATTCTTTCTTGCAGTACGTGGTGAGGATGTAATACGAAATCCAATTCTCTAAATTGTCTCATGCTAATATCATTTTCTCGTTCAATATTTAATAAATAGCGCTTAAGTAAATAATCAAATTGTTTATTATGAATGTCTCTATTTTTAGTAACTAAATTTAAATTGTCTTGGTTCCCTTGAACTTCATTTAATAATTGCTCATATACATTGTCATGTTTGGCTTGCAATTCTTCTACTTGTTGAATGAAGGTGTTGGATGCTTTTTCTCGTACAAATTTATTTTTGTCATCATCAATACCAGTTTGAATTACTTTTTCAACATTCAAATTATATTGCTTCAATAGCTTTTCTGTTCTCTCCATCATATAAGTGATTTTCATACGTGGTAAAACAATAGGCATTTCAACATCTAGTAAATGGAACACACCATTTAATTCTGCCCAATACTTAATCTCACTTGGGCCACCTATGAATGCTACAGTATTGAATAACCATTCTTCCATGACTGGTCTTGTGACAACGTTGTTTGAGAATCGCTCTGGCTCAGCTTCTATCAATTCCATGAGTTCCTTTTCTGAGAAAGTGCTCTCTGACTTACTTAATTTAAAATGGTCACCATCTCTTGTTATTAATTGTCGCATCCCATCTTCATGAAGGAATAAATGAACATTCGTGTCAGTCTGAATCATTTGTGTTAACCCAGCCTCAATAGTTTGTTCTTGTGTTTGTCTAAATGCCTGATCAATTTTAGTGTGTTGATTTACAATTTCTTTTAATAATGGTTTCTCCAGTTGTCTTAGGTTATTATTTTGTGCATCAATGAGTAACAAACCGTAATCTTTAAAGACTTCATGTAATAAAGCTTTAAAGATATCTGTCCATGTATCAAACGTATTAATAATATCCACACATAAGTTATATAAAGGTTTAGAATGCTTAGTTTCTTTTAATTCTTTGAAGAAAAGATTTAATGCATTAAGTAGCGCTTCTTTATCAGGTGTATATCTTGAAACATTAGTTTCTGGTGGTGTCATTGTATGATATTTAACTTTCTTTAATTGTGCCTCATTGGCATTATATGCATACGTATGATTGACTTCATCAAAATCATGATCTTCCCCAGCAATCCAAAATACTGGTACAACCGTTTCACCGTATGCTTTAGTTAGTTGATTACTTAACGTAACAATTGAAAGTATTTTGTGGAACGTATATAAAGGTCCACCAAATAGACCGGCTTGTTGACCACCGATGACTACTTTTGCACCTTGTCCAAGCGCCTCTATGTGCTCTAGTTGAGAAGTCGTTAATTTTAAATCTGCCATATGGTCTTTAATGATTTGTGCTAATTGTTGTTCTCTACCATTATTTGGACGTTCCATTCTAGCAGTGAAGCTAGATGATGCAACAGAATCATACTGATAAAACGCTAATAATCGCTTGTCACTTTCTTTTAATTTTGAAATAAATAAATCTTTTTCTTTAAACTGAGTTACTCGACAGTCCATATCCATACTCCTTCAACATAGCTATTACTCATATAGTATAAAGATTATAGCACTATATGACAATTTTACGGCTTAAAAAATTATAAATAGTATTGTAAAAGATGCCTTTGCTAAGGTAAATATAATTGAATGATATTTACATATTATTTAAGTTATAATAAAACAAAAGAAATAAGGGGGATAATGAAAATGAGTGAAGTTAAACATCTTGAAATAAATTATAAAACAGACGAGTTATTTGAAGCTTTTAGAGCGTTTGGAAATAAAGATTTATACATGGTAGAAGAACTACAAGGTCAAATGATAGACGCTAGTTCCGATTCACCATTCTATGGCATTTTCCATGGTGAAAACCTTGTTGCGCGTATGGCGTTGTTAAAAAAAGGTGATGTTGAAGAAATTTATTTTCCAGAATTTGACGACTATTTACTATTATGGAAATTGGAAGTATTAGAGAAGTACCAAAACAAAGGATACGGCCAATCACTCATTGATTACGCCAAATCTTATAATATGCCTATCAAAGCGATTGCACGTCAAAATTCTAAAAACTTTTTAATCAATCAAGATTTTGAGGATGTTCATGCCAAAAATCCTGAAGGCCACGATGTACTTGTTTGGTCTCCTAAATAATCGTTTTATAACGTGAACAAAAAAGTGATTCAAATCGTTTCTATATAAAACCAAAATTCAATTACTAGAAAAAAGCCAGTAAATGTGTTTTGACTTAATTCATTTACTGGCTTCAATTTTTGAATAACTGAGAATTAATAGCTCACTAGCTCAACTTGACATATGTGTGACGTCTCTGTTCGGAGCCTTCTACGTTAAGCCCTGCACTCAGCTATGTTTCATTATCCATTTCAATTAATTTAACTAATTCGTCTAATGATTTAATTTCATAATCCGGCTCTATGTTAGAGGTGTTCTTCTTGTTTCTTATATTAAACCAGCATGTAGCGATATTAGCATTTTTGCCTCCTAATATATCTGAAGTTAACGAATCTCCTACGATAATGGCACTTTCTCGTTTCGCTTCACCTATTTCATCGAACACATAATCAAAAAATTCTATCATAGGCTTTTGATAGCCAGTCTCTTCTGAAATAAACACACCCGCAAATGTATCTTTAAACTGTAATTGCGCAATACGTCTTTTTTGCGTATCCGTAACGCCATTCGTTACGATATACAGTTCATTATTTTGAGCTAAGCGATCTATCGTTTCTAATGTTGAATCAAAGTGCTTAATAGGTGCCTTTGCTAATTCATCTCTAAACATAATATCCGCTTGTTTGCCATCAACCTCTATACCATAATGATTAAAATATTCAATAAAACGGTGGGATAGAACTTCTTCTTTAGTAAGTTTATTTTCTTGAAATGCCTCCCAATGTGCTTGATTAATTTGTTTAAAAAATTGAAAGTCTTCAGCTGTTGGATAATGTTGATAATGCTTTGCCATATTATGAAATGCTTTATCTTCAGCATCATAAAAATCAACTAAAGTATCATCGAAGTCTAATAGAATTGTATTATATTTCATCGTTTCATCCTTACTCATTATTTACTACTATGTATTTTAACAGAAATTGATCTATAAATTAAAAAAAGACCAGAGCGCTTGCCCTGGTCCATATGACTTAAAATGTATATTAGAAACCGAAGATTTTACCTAAAGCACTAATACCGTTTTCTACGATACCTACGATGTCAGTACCCATTTTACCCCAGTCTTTATCTTGACCTGCTTGAATTGCTGCTGCGATAGATTCTGCTAATTTTTGCATATTTATCTCTCCATTTCTGTTTGTATATTTATGATATTAACTAAGTTTAAAAAAAGCGTTGAATTAGAAACCAAAGATTTTACTTAATTCTGTTACACCGTTAGAAATTACATCTAAAATGCTTGTACCTAATTTAGTCCAGTCTTGGTTTTGACCTGCTTCGATTGCACTTTTAATTGCGTTTGCGATTTTTTCCATGATTATAATCTCCTTTGTACTGTTTATTTATATTTAGATGAAATGTTTAAGTCGAAATATTAGAATCCGAATAATTTACCTAAAATGCCAACACCGTTTTCTACGATACCTACAATGCTTGTACCTAATTTAGCCCAATCTTGGTTTTGGCCTGCTTGAACTGCATCTGAGATTGCTTGTACTAATTTTGACATTTAAATCGCTCCATTTCTTTTATTTATATATTTAAACTGTATGTTTTAAGATATTAGAAACCAAAGATTTTACTTAATTCTGTTACACCGTTAGAAATTACATCTAAAATGCTTGTACCTAATTTAGTCCAGTCTTGGTTTTGGCCTGCTTCAATTGCGCCTTTGATTGCGTTTGCGATTTTTTCCATGATAATGATCTCCTTTATAATGTAGATTTATATTTTAATGAAATGTTATTAGTCGAAATATTAGAATCCGAATAATTTACCTAAAATGCCAACACCGTTTTCTACGATACCTACAATGCTTGTACCTAATTTAGCCCAATCTTGGTTTTGGCCTGCTTGAACTGCATCTGAGATTGCTTGTACTAATTTTGACATTTAAATCGCTCCATTTCTTTTTAGTTAGAATATTTGAATCTTAATGCACTCGTTTGTTCGAAATACATTAAGCTATTTCTTAAAACTAAAAACGATGAATTGGTAAGTTTTTGTTTACCTATCGTTTTGATACTTATACTATATACCGATTTGTTCGTTTTGCGTTCTATCTTTCTTAACTCAAACATTAAACATCAAAACTGTAGGCATTTGATTTCTTAGAATACACTTAGGCATTCATATATGTTGTACAAAATCAGACAATTCTGCAAACGTTTACAATACCTTTACATTCGCTTAAAATTAGATTATAAAACCCTCGCTTAAACAGTTTATTTCATCAATTATAGTCCTTGCTAAGTTAATCTGTGTCTATTTTCATCCATAAAACAAAGCATAATCGTAAATAAACGCGTATTAATAAATGATCATACTAATTAAACGACATTACTTTATCAATACCATTTCTGTTCACGCATTTCATCGTACTACTATTGATGACTAACGTTGAAATTCAAAATCGGCAGATAGCCTATAGAAGGTTTAACGTCTAATTTTGGTCAATTCGTTTCGCAAGAGTTACAAATACGCATAATTAGTGAAAAATATAAACTTTTTTTATATCAAAGCTATTGATAAATAAGGTTTCTTTAGCTATAATTATTCTTGTGTTAAAAAATCATGTCCTGGTAGCTCAGCTGGATAGAGCAATGGCCTTCTAAGCCATCGGTCGGGGGTTCGAATCCCTCCCAGGACGTCATATAACTTTTGATAAAAGTCGAAAAGCCTGCTATTATAGGCTTTCGGCTTTTTTATTTCGAACAAAACAGAATAAAACTGAACTATTTTGACACGTGCTTAACACTTTTATATCTGCTTTTTCTAATTTATCAAGCCTCAATATGATTTAAACCGTAAGTACTAAAATAATAATTGAAAGCAACAATGGGAGTGGGACAGAATTCTTTTTAAATTCGT
>NZ_KV838592.1:99897-141631 GCF_001838705.1 Staphylococcus sp. HMSC34C02 | reverse complement strand
AATAGCTTCATTATATTATTTTTGTCCCAGCCTCCAAAGTAGTTCGTTTTTACTTCTCAATCTAATACCTTCATCCTACATGACTTATTTAAGTTGAATTCTATCCTATCTAATAATTAAAACACTTAGGCAACGACTTTTGCCTAAGTGTTTCTTTGCTAAATTTCGAATTCTATTGTATCTATAATACGGTTGTCACGATTTCTAAAGTTTAAAATCGCATTCATATTTTGTTCATCGATGAGGAGTTCTGCAAATGTTTCTTCAATATTACTGCGGGATTGTGATATACTGCCTGGGTTAATAACGTGTACACCACTAAAGTGTTCATATTTTGCGACGTGAGTATGACCATAGAAAGCAAATTGACATCCAAGTGATTTAGCCTTCTCAGCTAAGTGCATGCGCGTTTGATTAACTGAATACAAATGGCCATGTGTATAAAAGGCTTTAATACCTTTAGCTTCCACAACTTCCTCATTTGGAAATTCAGGATAAAAGTCACAATTTCCTTTTACTCTTTTAAATAGACTTAACTCTGTGTCATTGTATTCGAATTCAGAGTCACCTAAATGTAGTAACATTTCAGCGTCTTTATGTGATTCATAAATATGGTATAAAATACCAGGTTCTGTATGATTGTCACTGACGATAAGCCACTTTGTCATATTGATTCACTCTCCAAATAAGCATTTAATTTCTTAATTGCATTACCTCTATGACTAATTTCACTTTTTTCTGTTGTTGTGAGTTGTGCCATGGTTTTACCTTTTTCAGGAACATAAAATACAGGATCATATCCGAAACCATGCTCACCTTGTCTCTCAGTCGTAATTACACCAGATACTGTTCCTTTGAAAGTTTGCGTCGGCTCATTAGGTGCACTCATACTAATGACACAAACAAATTGTGCCTCACGCTGTTCAATACCATCTAAATTCTTTAATAATTTATCAATATTAGCATCATCGCTCTTATCTAGACCGGCATATCGAGCTGAATAGACACCTGGTTCCCCATTTAATGCAAATACTTCTAATCCACTGTCATCTGCGATAACACGTTTATTTAACACTTTTGCAGCTTCTTCTGACTTTAACCGTGCATTTTCTTCAAAAGTTGTTCCAGTTTCCTCTACATCGAAATCTGCGATGAGCTCTGCTATACCTATCACATTATCGTGGGGAAAGATAGATTTAAAGTCATTAATTTTACCTTTATTGTTTGTAGCGATTACGATATCTGCCATTATAATTCCTCCTCACTAAGCATCTACACTGATGCGCTCAACTTCAACATCTAATTTTAACCATTGCAAAATTATATTTTTAATATGTACTGTATCTCCAGTAGCAAAGAATCGATGCTCTGGATGGCGCGTATAACTCGCGTGTTCATTACTAAACGTTAATAAAGCACTTACTTCACGCGCTGTCTCTAGTCCAGAGGAAATAACTTTCTTCTCTCCTCCAAAGTAATCATTAATTGGTTTATATAACAATGGATAGTGTGTGCAACCTAAAATTATTGTATCTGCATCTGTGTTTCTCCATTGTTTTAACGTTTGATGAATGACAATACTTGTAATGGTAGGATCATTGTAGCGCATTTGTTCAACTAACGGGACGAAACCAGGACAAGCTACGCCATATACATGCACATTAGGATTAATGCGTTTAATATGATGTCTGTACGCTTCAGATTTTATTGTCCCTTCTGTCCCAAGAATTAAAACTTTTTGATTCTTAGTTGTCATAATAGCTGTTCTGGAGCCTGGCTCAATAACCCCAATAACAGGAATAGGCAATACTTGTTGCAAATATTCTAATGCAACAGCAGTCGCAGTATTACACGCTATAACTAGCATTTTGATATCAAACTGCATTAGTTTGTTAGCGAGTTGTGTAGTAAATGCTTTTACTTCATCTCCAGGTCTTGGACCATATGGACATCTTGCAATGTCTCCTAAATAATATATTGTCTCATTAGGTAATTGACGCATAATTTCTTTTGCTACAGTCAAACCACCTACGCCTGAATCTATAACACCAATTGGTTTATTCATTTTCATTCATCCTTATAACACATAGTATAGTTATTTTACCATATACATGTTGAGAGTTTGACTAATCCGATTGAGTAAACGTTTTTACACATTTAAATGACAACAAGAAAGTAAGGGGTAGGACATAATTCTTTTGAATTCATTGCCCTACCCCTTACATATGACTAGAACTGAGAAAAGTTTGATTTAAACATTTTCTCAGTTCTATCAACTACTGTAAATTCGTTAAGTTGTCACTAATTATGATTTTTGCTATCTTTAACTATTTAAAAAGTATTAATCAACTTTATGGTCTGAACCGAAGAATGATTTAAACATATGGAATGTTGTTTCTCTATTCATAGCAGCGATTGACGTTGTCAAAGGAATACCTTTAGGACAAGCATTCACACAGTTTTGAGAATTACCACATTCTTGTAAACCACCGGCGCTCATTAACGCATCTAAACGTTCGTCTTTGGTCATTGCACCTGTTGGATGTAAGTCGAATAAACGAACTTGAGAAATTGCTTGGGCACCAACGAATTTATTTTTAGGTGTAACATTCGGACACACTTCTAAACAAACACCGCAAGTCATACATTTAGACAATTCGTAAGCGGTTTGACGTTTTTTCTCAGGCATACGTGGTCCTGGTCCTAAATCATACGTACCATCAATTGGAATCCATGCTCTCATACGTTTCAAGTTATCGAACATTCTTGTACGATCTACTTGTAAATCACGTATTACAGGGAATGTACTCATTGGTTCTAAACGAATTGGTTGTTCTAGGTGATCAACGATTGCTGAACATGATTGTCTTGCACGACCATTGATAACCATAGAACAAGCACCACAAACTTCCTCTAAACAGTTCATATCCCAAGTAACAGGTGTTGTTTTTTCACCTTTACTATTTACTGGGTTACGTCTAATTTCCATGAGACATGCAATCACATTCATGTTTTCTTTATAAGGAATGTCGAATGTTTCTTCATATGGTTTAGAGTCTTGATTATCTTGTCGTTTAATAATCAATTTAATTGATTTTTGTTTTGGCTTTTGTTGTTCTGTCTCATTTGTTTTACTATCGTTTTGGCGAAGTTCTTCGGGAGTTTCTTTTACTGATTGATTGTCAGCCATTATTTTTTACCTCCTTTAGACTTACTTGTATAGTCACGTTTACGTGGTGGAATTAAACTTACATCGACTGGTTCATAAGTAAATTTAGGTGCTTCTTCTTTACCTTGATATTCAGCTAATGTTGTTTTTAACCACTCATCATCATTACGATCAGGGAATTCTGGTTTGTAATGCGCACCACGAGATTCATTACGATTGTATGCACCAATTGTAATAACACGTGCTAAAACTAACATATTCCATAATTGACGAGTGAAGAATACAGCTTGGTTACTCCATGTTTGCGTATCTTCCATATCAATATTTTCATAACGTTTCATTAATTCAACGATTTTTTTGTCTGTTTCTAGTAATTTATCATTTTCACGTACAACTGTTACGTTCGCTGTCATAACTTCACCAAGTTCACGGTGAAGTTTGTATGCATTTTCAGTACCACGCATATTTAATAATTTGTCAAAACGTTCTTGTTCTTCATCAACACGCTTTTGGTAAATGCTATCATCTAATTCAGTATATGTTGTTTCAACATTTTCTACATATTTAATTGCATTAGGTCCTGCGACAGTACCACCATAGATTGCTGATAGTAATGAGTTCGCTCCTAAGCGGTTACCACCATGTTGTGAGAAATCACATTCACCAGCAGCAAATAGGCCTTTAATATTTGTCATTTGATCATAGTCTACATATAAACCACCCATTGAATAGTGAACCGCTGGGAAAATCTTCATCGGTACTTTACGTGGGTCATCACCTGTGAATTTCTCATAAATTTCAATGATACCACCAAGTTTAACGTCTAATTCATGTGGATCTTTATGAGATAAGTCAAGGTAAACCATGTTTTCGCCGTTAATACCTAATTTCTGATTAATACATACATCAAAGATTTCACGCGTTGCAATATCACGAGGAACTAAGTTACCGTAATCAGGGTATTTCTCTTCTAAGAAGTACCAAGGTTTACCGTCTTTGTACGTCCAAATACGACCACCTTCACCACGTGCTGACTCACTCATTAAACGTAATTTATCGTCACCAGGAATGGCAGTAGGATGAATTTGAATAAATTCTCCGTTTGCATATTTAGCACCTTGTTGGTAGGCAATTGATGCTGCTGATCCTGTATTAATCATTGAGTTTGTTGTCTTACCAAAGATGATACCCGGACCACCTGTTGCCATGATAACTGCATCTGATCCAAATGATTTAATTTCTGAAGTGGTCATGTTTTGAGCAACAATACCTCTTGCAGCATTTTCATCATCTTTGACTATACCTAAGAATTCCCATCCTTCATATTTCGTAACGAGTCCATCTACTTCGAATGAACGTACTTGTTCATCAAGTGCATACAATAGTTGTTGCCCTGTAGTTGCACCTGCAAAAGCGGTTCTGTGATAAAGTGTACCACCGAAACGTCTAAAGTCTAAAAGACCTTCTTTCGTTCTACTAAACATTACACCCATACGGTCTAATAAATGGATAATTGATGGTGCAGCTTCAGCCATAGCTTTTACTGGTGGTTGGTTCGCTAAGAAGTCCCCACCATAGACTGTATCATCAAAGTGAATCCAAGGAGAATCCCCTTCACCTTTGGTATTTACCGCACCGTTAATACCACCTTGGGCACATACAGAGTGCGAACGTTTAACAGGTACGATTGAGAATAAATCTACATGCGCACCTTGTTCTGCAGCTTTAATTGTTGACATCAGACCGGCAAGTCCTCCACCGACAACAATAATTTTTTTCTCTGCCATAGAAAAGTCACTCCCCTAAAATATATCGATAGCTTAACGTGTTTACGTAAGCTCATATGATAAGCACCTAAATCAATTACTTATCAAAAATTTCAACGTACTATATGTGATTACTATTTATGTTTTATACAAATGCGAAAATTGCTGATACACCAATGTATCCAAGAACTAAGAATACAACTAAAGAAATCCAAGTGAAAACACGTTGAGATTGTTTAGATTGTAAGAATCCCCATGTTACAAAGAATGACCATAAACCATTAGAGAAATGGAAAATAACACATAATACACAAACGATATATACAATGACCCAAAGTGGGTTTTCAAGTGTTTTGTGCATCAATTCAAAATCAACTGCTTTACCAAAGAAGTATTTTTGAATTGTCGTTTGCCATAAATGCATGAAGATAAATATAAATGTCACAATACCTGAGAATCTTTGTAATGCGAACATCCAGTTTCTAAATAATGAGTAATGGCCGATATTTTCTTTAGCTGTGAATGCAATGTGGATACCATATAGACCATGGTATAAAATCGGAATGTAAATTAATAAAAATTCAACTGCGAGTAAAAACGGAATTGATTCCATAAAGCCAGCCGCCTTATTAAAAGCCTCTGCCCCTTGTGTTGCTTGATGGTTCACAATTAAATGAACGATTAAGAATGCACCAATTGGAATAATACCTAGTAACGAGTGTACACGTCTAAGGTAGAATTCATTTTTAGACTTTGCCAAAAGGAGTCCCCCCTGTAAAACTATTAATTTAAATCGCTTATTTCTAAGAAAGTCAATTTAATCAAGTCCATATATCACATAACGATTTACTATTTTATTTAGTACTTGTCTTATTTAAGGATCCTGACATTTCTTCATCAAGAGTCGTTCCAATCAAAACTATGTAAACAAGTAGGACTTAAAAAAGTAAATTGAGTTCGTTATTTTTTAATGATAAATGCAATTATTACATTAATCATTTCTAAAAACACTTTGATGATAATGTTTCTCAATTAGAAAACGCTTCCATACTTTCTTAAAAAAATAAACTTTTTGTTAACTGTATTGTAACATTTTTTATATGTTTTTGGGCTATGAGAATAATTCTCATAGCCCTTTTTTTAATTAATTATCTAACAAAGCTTGTTGTAAGTTATGTGCAACCTTCTCAGGTAAACCTGCTTGTTGTAAGTCGGCAACACTTGCTTCCTTCATTTTCTTAATCGATCCAAACGTTCTTAATAAACGCGTCTTACGTTTACTTCCGATGCCGTCAACAGTGTCCAATACAGATTGTAAACCTGTTTTTTGGCGTGTTTGACGATGGAACGTAATTGCAAAACGGTGAACTTCATCTTGAATTCGATGTAATAAATAAAATGCTTGACTATTCTTTTTCAATGGTACAACGTCTGCTTGTGGTCCATAAAGTAATTCTGACGTTTGGTGTTTATCATTTTTTCTTAATCCAGCAACGGGAATGTCTAACCCTAGTTCATTCTCAAGGACATCTAATACACCTGACATATGCCCCTTCCCACCATCGACGATAATTAAATCAGGCAAAGGCAATCCTTCATTCAAAACACGCGTATAACGACGACGAACGACTTCTCGCATTGACTTGTAATCATCTGGTCCATCGACCGTTTTAATTTTATACTTACGATATCCTTTTTTATCTGCTTTACCGTCAACAAAAGTAACCATGGCTGATACGGGATCTACACCTTGAATATTTGAGTTATCAAATGCTTCAATACGGATTGGTGTTTGAATGCCCATTCGTTCTCCGAGCTCTTCAATTGCTTTTATTGTACGAGATTCATCTTTTGCAATTAGCTCGAATTTATTTTCAAGTGCAACTTCGGCATTATGATTAGCCAAATCTACCATTTCTTTTTTAGCACCACGCGCCGGTTGAACAATTTTAGTATCAACTACGGATTGAATCATAGTCTTATCTAAATGTTTAGGAACATGCACTTCTTTGGGCAGAATATGTTGATTTAAGCTATAGAATTGACCTATAAATGTATAGAATTCCTCTTCTTCAGTTTGTTGTTGTAAAGGAATCATTGTCGCATCTCTTTGTATCAAATTCCCTTGTCGAATGAAGAATACTTGAATACACATCCATCCTTTAGAAACACTATAACCAAACACATCTCTAATCGTGTTATCTGACGACATAATTTTTTGTTTTTTAGTTAAATTATGAATATGTTGTATTAAATCGCGATACTCTTTCGCACGTTCAAAGTCTAATTTTTCACTCGCATCCATCATACGATCCTCTAAATTTTTGAGAATGGTTTTATCTTCTCCATTTAAAAAGTCACTTATTTCACGAGTCATTTGTGCATAGGCTTGTTGATCTACATCATAAACACATGGTCCCATACATTGTCCGATATGGTAATAAAGACATAATTTATCTGGCATTTTGTCACATTTTCTAAATGGATAAATGCGGTCTAATAATTTTTTCGTCTCTTGTGCTGAATAAGCATTAGGATATGGTCCAAAATATTTTCCAGTTCCTTTTTTTACGGTACGTGTAACAATTAACTTAGGGTGTTTCTCTTTAGTGATTTTTATAAAAGGATAGCTCTTGTCATCTTTTAATAAAATATTATAGCGAGGTTGATACTGTTTAATTAAGTTTAGTTCTAAAAGTAGGGATTCTGTTTCACTTGAAGTGACTATAAATTCAAAATTTCGGATTTCTCCTACTAATCTTGTTGTTTTCGCATCATGTGCACCGGTAAAATAGGAACGCAATCTATTTCTTAAACGTTTCGCTTTACCAACATAAATCACTTGGTCATTCCGATCTTTCATTAAGTAACAACCCGGTTCAAAAGGAACTACACTTAATTTATCTTTTATTTTAGTTTTGTAGTCTGACAATGTATCCCCTCCTTCCTAAGAGATTGACTACATATAAAAAAGACGGAGCGATTACATTTATGTAATGCCCCAGTCTCATTTATGTTTAGATTGTTCTTATAGGTGTTTATCTAATACTTCAGCTAAGTTTTCTTTAGGTTGGAAACCTACTACTTTATCAACTGGTTCACCATCTTTAAATACGATTAAAGTTGGGATACTCATTACTTCAAATTTAGCTGCTGTTGATGGGTTTTCATCAACATCTAATTTTAAAATATCAGCTTTACCATCGTAGTCTCCAGCTAATTCTTCTAATACAGGTGCGATCATTTTACAAGGTCCACACCAAGTTGCCCAGAAATCTACTAATTTAACGCCTGATTGAATATTTTCATCAAAGTTTGAATCCGTTACTTTTACGATTGCCATAAATGCCAATCC
Organism: Staphylococcus sp. HMSC34C02; assembly: GCF_001838705.1. Classification (NCBI taxonomy): domain Bacteria; kingdom Bacillati; phylum Bacillota; class Bacilli; order Caryophanales; family Staphylococcaceae; genus Staphylococcus; species Staphylococcus sp. HMSC34C02. Next base: position 133,341 of record NZ_KV838592.1, on the reverse strand, counting down.
TCCTTAAATTTTGAATGATGAGCAAATTATAACAGACTTTAGTGGCACGTGCATCGACGTTGCTCATTTACTAATGATCTGTCAATAATTATCAAATCTCATTCATCTTATTTTATTTTCACTGGCTTAATTGTACGTTATTTTCTAAAAAAATCAACAACACTGCTTAGACGTCAATGTAACTTATTTAAGTTCAGCAACTGTTACGCCAAAGCCGCCCTCACTTGGCATACCACCACGATACGATTTCACACTTTTATGTTTCTTCAAGTGGTTTTGAACGGCTTTTTGAAGTGCCCCAGTGCCTTTACCATGAATAATATAAACTTGTTCATAATTGCTGAGAACGGCTTGATCAATATATTGATCTAATTCGCCTACTGCTTCTTCATAACGATAACCACGTAAATCTAATTCTGTTTTAATCGTTTGACGATTTTGTCTAGTGACCATTTTAGATGGTTTTTCTTTTTTCTTTTTAGTCTTTTCAAGATCTTCAATAGGTAATTTCATTTTAATGATACCCATTTGAACCACTGCTTCTTCTTCACTTACGAGTTCTAAGACTTCACCTTTTTGACCATACGATAACACTTTAACCTCGTCACCTGCATGGATTTCATCATATTTTTGTTTTTGAACATTTTGTTTTAACGATTTTGCTTCATATTGATCATCTAATTGTTTCTTCTTATCGATAAGCTCATGTTCTTTAACGTCGGCACCTTTTTGATCACGTAATGTTCTTAATTCTTTTAAGATTGAATCCGCTTCTTTAGTCGCAGATTTGACACGTTGATTTGCTTTTTCTTTCGCTTCATCCATCAATTTCTTCTCGTAATTTTTATATTGTTCATATTGGTGTTCTAAATCATCATGCGTTGTTCTCGCTTCTTTTAACAGTCTATCTAATTCAATTCGTTGTTCATCGACACGTTTTGAATTCTTTTCAAGAGATTCAATCATTGAATTAATTTCTTGTTCGTCCGTCCCAATCATCGTCTTAGCTTTATTAATAATACCTAAGCTAAGTCCTAATTTACGAGAAATATCAAATGCATTTGAACGACCAGGTACACCCATCAATAATTTATAAGTTGGACTTAACGTATTAACATCGAATTCTACGCTAGCGTTCATCACACCTTCACGATTATAACTATATGCTTTCAATTCTGGATAATGTGTCGTAGCCATGACTAATGAGCCAATATCGCGAACGTGGTCTAAGATACTCATCGCTAACGCCGCACCTTCACTTGGGTCAGTACCTGCACCTAACTCATCAAATAATACTAAACTATTTTTATCAGTCTCTCGCAAAATTTCAACAATATTTTTCATGTGTGAAGAGAACGTTGATAATGATTGCTCAATGGATTGTTCATCACCGATATCACAATAAACATTTTCAAAGACACTTAATTGGCTACCATCTAAAGTAGGAATGAGCAACCCTGATTGCGCCATTACGATAATTAAACCAAGTGTCTTTAATGTAACTGTTTTACCACCTGTGTTAGGCCCTGTAATAATTACTGTTTCAATATCATCAATAAATTCAATCGTATTGGCTACAACCGTATCTTTATTTAATAGCGGATGGTAAGCATTCGGTAGGTAAACCGTTCTTTCTTTAAAAAATGTAGGTTTCGTTCCCTTTATTGAACGTGCATAACGCGCTTTAGCAGTTAAAAAATCAATTTGACCCATAACAGATTCAGCAATTAGGCAACCATCTGCTTCAGCAGCAACCATACCTGTTAATTCTGTCAGGATACGCTCACGTTCAACTGCTTCGTCATTTCGTAAACGGCTAATTTGATTATTCATTTCAACAATAGATGACGGTTCAATATAAAGGGTTTGACCAGAGGCAGATTGATCATGCACAATCCCTTTAAAATCTTGTCGGTATTCCGCTTTGACTGGAATAACATTACGATCATTTCTTACAGTAATAATCGCATCAGATAATTTCTTCTGATTAGCCTGACTCTTAACGATACGATCTAAATTTTGACGAATGCGTTGATTCGTACTTGAAATCTTGCTACGTATCCCTTGTAATGCATAACTCGCGCTATCATACAAATCATGTGTATCGCATTTTTCATTTATCTCTTGAAATAGATCTGACAAAATTGGTAATTGGTTCATTTTGTCATTCAAAATTGGATACTTAACAACGTTCTCATCTTCTTCTAACAATTGATTATAAAATGTTTTAAACTGGTTCTGAACTTGTATCAAACGTTTAACCAAATTAAGTTCTGTTACATTAAGTACACCGCCAATCGTTGCTCGATGAATTAATGGTGAAATTTTGGCTAAACCACTTAAACTTGGTAAACGATGTTTATTATAAATTTGTGATATTTCATCTGTCTCATTCATTTGAAATTCTACTGTTTCAAAGTCTGTGGCTGGAGACATCTTAGACACTTTTTCACGTCCTAAGTCACTGATTGTCTCAGAAGCAACAAATGACTTAATTTTATCAAATTCTAAGACGTCTAATGTTTTTTGTCTCATACAATCCCTCTATTTCTTCAACTTTTTATTATTCTCAACAAAATCTTTAAATGCTTGACGAGACATCGTGTTTATTACTCGTTCTTTGTTTACAAATCCTTTTTGAGCAGTTGCTACACCATATTTCATAAAGTCTAAATGGTCTACATGATGTGCGTCTGTATTGATTGTTAATGTGACGTTAGGATATTTCCTTACTGTTTCAGCATTTAAATCCAAGCGTTTAGGATTTGCGTTAATTTCCATTATCGTATTTGTTTTTTCTGCTAAATGCATTAATTTTTCGATATTCGGTTTGTAACCGTCTCGTCGACCAATAATACGTCCTGTTGGATGTGCAATGTGTCGAACATATGGATTTCGACATGCATTTTCCAAACGTTTCATAATTTCTTCTTCTGATTGGTTAAAACTTTGATGAATGGCTGCAATGACGTAATCAAGTTGTGCTAACACTTCATCATCATAATCTAACGAACCATCAGGCAAAATATCCATTTCTGTGCCTGAATATATATCTATTTCTGAATACGCTTGATTGAGTTTTTTGATTTCTTCATTTTGTCGTAATAAACGTTCTACTTGTAAGCCATTAGCGACTTTTAAGCTTTGTGAATGGTCAGTAATCACCATAAATTGATAGCCTTTTTTGATATTTGCCTCAATCATGTCTCGGATAGAATACGCACCATCACTATAAGTGGTATGCATATGAATATCTCCATTGATATCATCTAAAGTAATCATTTGACTTAAATCTTTATCAAATTCGCTGCCATCTTCTCTTAGCGCAGGTGCTATCCATTCACTACCGAAATGTTGATAAATCGCTTCTTCGCTCTCTAGCTGTAGTAATGACCCATCTTGCTGTTCAATGCCATATTCACTTACTTTTTCATTTCGCGCTTTGGCCATCTGTCTAATGCGAATATTATGCTCTTTAGAACCTGTAAAATGTTGCAATGTGTGGTAAAACGCAACTGGTTCGATAAGTCGGAAATCTACACCAATCGTTTCATCATCGTACGTCAACTCTAATGATACTTTGGTCTGTCCAACAGCAACATCTTTAACTTTATTAGGTATATTTAAAAGTTGTTGTTGTACTTTGTCTGGATGCTCCGTACTGATAATATAATCTAAATCCTTACTCATTTCTTTATATCGACGGAAACTACCCGCTTCGGAATATTTCTCGATATCATCTATAGTTTCCAAATAATCGATAATAATACGATTTAAACCACGCATTGTATCTATTGGGTAACGGTCTTTTTTAGCACCTAAAGCTTTAACTGCTTCAAGTATATTTTGTTCGGTTTTTTTAGCGAAACCACTCAGTTCGCTCACTTTCCCACTTTCACAAGCTGATTGTAGACTTTCTTTATCAGTAATATTCAGTTCTTTGTATAACTTAGCTATTTTTTTGCTACCTAATCCCTGAATCTTCATTAATGGTATTAAACCTTCTGGAACAAGTTGTTGCAATTCTTTCAAATAACTTGATTCACCAGTATTACGATATTCATTGATCACATCGCCTACACCTTTACCAATTCCTTTTAACTCAGTGACATCTTCTATTTCATCAAGTGGACGCTCATCAATTTCTAAACTTTGCGCCACTTTTCTATATGCTGAAACTTTAAACGTATTGTCTCCATTTAATTCCATATAGATAGCAATTTTTTCTAATAATTGAATTACATCTTTTTTTGTCATTCCAATCACTCCATAAAAAGAAGACCAGGACATTTAACAAAGTAGCCTTGTCCTGACCTTATATCAGTTTTGTATTATAAATTTAAAATGTAAGACGAGAAAAATGGTGTATGAAATAAGATAAGTTTCCCTATGTACGCATGTTGTAAACTATGTTGTATCCACTCAATCGGATACAATGCTAACACATAAATGAATAACTGAAGAATAACGACAGCCATGACTACACTAATTAAACTACCAAAGCGTCTACTCATTTGATTTATCATTCGATACGTCACTATATTATCAAAAGTAATTATAATAAGATATAAAATCAACTTACATATTGAGGCAATGAGTAAAAATGCCATCACTTTATCAAAACGTTGCTGCAAATCATTAAAATGAAATGCATACGCCATATCATACGCAATCGTCTTTGGAAACGGTAAAAAGACAATTAGTTGTTGACTTATACGTTGGTAAAATTGATGTGCTATGATAAATGACACGATCGTCGAAAATAAATGTAAACTATTTAACCATATTCCTCTTCTATACCCCATGATAAGACTATATACAATAATGATAATGATCGTTAAATCAATAATCATCTATTCTTCTCTTTGCTTTAATTGTTGTATTTCTTGTAATAATTTACGATTTTCTTCTTCTAGTTTAACCTTTTCATGCATAATGTTTACTGCAGTTAGAATTGATTTTCTAGTGGTGTCCAATCCGGTTGATTTACGTCCCATTTCTCTTAATTTTTCATCTACTAAATGTGCTACATAACGAATATGCTCCGGGCTGTCCTCACCAATGATGGTATAATTCTGATCGTTAATCGTGACATTGATTCGATTTTTAAATTCTCCCATAGCAATAACTCCTGACATTATTTATTCTTAAAGCTATCAATGGTTACACGTAGATAACCACATCGTCTCGTACTTCAATTGAATGCAATTCTTACATAATTTATAAAGTAGAATATCACAACTAATTATACATTAGGATATGTTGTTTGGTAAGTAGCGATTACGGAATCGTTATAAATAATACATCTAACACACGTTATCTATTCTGAAGTGTAATCATAATATGTTATGCTTATCTATGTTTTATTATATTTTGAAAAGTGAGGTCAACTAGCGTATGGCAAACGTCGTTCATAAATTATCAGAATCTGAAATCCAAGACTTATTACAACACATTACATTTGAAACATCACAATTACCTCCAGGCATGAAGGCACGGACGAAATATAATCAAGCTGTAATTAACATATATAATTCAGGTAAAGTCATGTTTCAAGGTAAAAATGCGGAAGCTGTCGCACAACAGTTGCTTCCAGGACATTCTACTTCTTCTACCAAACCAACAACGTCTCAACAATCATCTGCCCAAACATTGGCCTATAATCATTTTAATTGTATTGGTAGTGACGAAGCAGGTAGTGGCGATTACTTTGGACCTTTAACTGTATGTGCCGCTTATGTTTCAAAAGAGCATATTCAAATTTTAAAAACGCTAGGTGTGGATGATTCCAAAAAATTAAGTGATCAAAAAATAATTGAACTGGCCGAACAATTAATCACATTTATTCCGCATTCTTTATTAACATTAGATAATCCCAAATATAACGATAAACAAGTGATAGGTTGGTCACAAGTTAAAATGAAAGCTGTACTTCACAACGAAGCTATTAAAAATGTAACGCAAAAAATAGACTGCAATGACTTAGACTACATCGTGATTGATCAATTTGCTGTGCGTGGTGTTTACCAACGTTACGCTTTAAGCGCACTCCCCTATCCTGATAAAACAAAATTCGAAACTAAGGGGGAATCTAAATCATTAGCAATTGCAGCTGCGAGTATTATTTCTCGATATGCTTTCGTTAAACATATGGATCATATATCACATAAAATGAAACAAGTGATTCCTAAAGGAGCCAGCAATAAAGTAGATTTGATAGCCGCGCAAATCATCGATAAACATGGGATTGAAACATTAGATGCGATTTCTAAGAAACATTTTAAAAATCGTGATAAAGCGCAACATTTAGTGACTAAAAAGTATCAATAAACATTAAAAAGGCTGGGACAAACTAAGAAGATAAAGCTACTTTGAAAATGCACAGTAGCAGACTGATTTGAAAATGCGCTTAAATCAATTTTTCAAACCTAGTCATCATTCTAGCGAGGCCCCAGCAAAGAGAATTTCACTAAAAAATCATACACGCAAAGCAAGATGGGAGCGGGACAATGAATTGATTTAAATTTCTGTCCCGCTCCCTTTCCTACGATTATCTAATTGTAGCGCCCTGTGCTTGTAATGCTTCTAAAATCTTATCGTGAACTTTAGATACGCGTTCATCAGTTAATGTATCTTCAGTATCTAAATAATTCAAACGAATTGCTATTGATTTTTTACCTTCTTCTAAATGTTCACCTTCATAAACATCAAATACTAATGTACTTTGTAAGATATCCTCACCATTATCATGAATGGTTTGTTTCAATTCTGAAGATGGCACTTCATGATTGACTTCTAACGCAATATCACGTGTTACGCCAGGGAATCTAGGAATTGGCGCGTAATTAATGTATCCTACTGCTACGTCCATCATTGCATCATAATTTAATTCGAACACATACGTACGTTTTAAATCATTATCAGCAGCAACTTGTGGATGCAATTCACCAATAAAGCCAATTTCTTTGCCTTCTAACGACACAATTGCTGTGCGCCCTGGGTGTAAACCTTTAATTTCTCCTGCTTTATAGCTCAATTCTAAGTTTAATTTTTCAGCTACTCGGTCTACAACACCTTTGGCGATAAAGAAATCAATTTCTTCTTTTTTACCTTGCCAAGCATTAACAACATATTCTCCTGTTAAAATACCACTTAGATATTCAACTTCATCTGGAAGCTCTCCTTCACCATTGCCAAAGAAAACACGACCAATTTCATATAATCTCACATCTTTATTTTTACGTGCGACATTATATGCAGTTGCCTCAATTAAATGTGGTAATAAACTTTGACGTAACGTTGCGTGTGCTTCACTCATCGGCATTAATAAACTGATAGTTGGACGTTCTTGTAATGCAAAGTCTTTCGCATGTTCTTTAGACACTAATGAATATGTGATTGCTTGGTTTAATCCAGCACCTTCAAGCGTTTCTTTAACTGTACGAGTTTTATGTTGACGATCTGTTAATTCTCCACTTGTAACTTCTCCGAAAATCGGTAATGATGAAGGGATTTCATCGTAACCGTAAATACGTGCAACTTCTTCAATTAAGTCTTCTTTAATTGAAATATCTTTACGACGTGACGGTACATTAACCGTTAATGTATCATCATTTTGTTGCGTATCAAATCCTAATTGTTCAAAGATTGCTTTAATTTCATCGCTTGATAAATCAAAACCAATCGTTTGATTCACTTTATCAGCTGTAATATCAATTGGTGTCACAAATGAACCTAAGTCACCTGCTGATACTCTATCTTGTAGTACTTCACCAGAAGCATATTCTTGTAATAAGTAACATGCTCTGTCGACCGCTTCATCGACAAATTCTGTTGCAATACCTTTCTCGAAGCGACTAGAAGCTTCACTACGTAAATTTAAACGGCGTGAAGTATGACGAATTGAAACTGGATCGAATATTGCGCCTTCAATCACTACATTGGTCGTTTGGTCTGTTACCTCTGAGAAGTCTCCACCCATTACACCAGCTAATGCGATAGGTTCTTGCCCATTCGAAATAACGATATCAGTGTCCACTAATGTGCGTTCAGTATTATCTAATGTTGTCATTACTTCTTTATCTTTAGCTTGGCGTACGACAATGTCTTGAGAACCGATATGGTCTTGGTCAAACATGTGTAATGGTTGGCCATATTCTAATAATACATAGTTTGAAATATCAACAACGTTATTAATTGGACGAATACCTGCTTTAATTAAACGTGCTTGCATCCATATTGGAGATGGTGCGATGGTTACATTTTTAACAACACGCGCACTATAATACGGCACCTTTTCAGGGTTATCAATTGTAACTGATAATTCATCTAATGCAGAAGTTGCAATTTCATTACTTTCAGTTGACGGTTTCGTCATTTCAGTTTGATATAACGCTGCCACTTCGTAAGCTGTACCAACCATACTTAATGCATCAGCACGGTTTGGTGTTAAATCAAATTCCATTACTTGGTCATTTAAATATAATGCAGTTAAAGCATCTGTACCTGGTTCAACTTCATTAGGAAAAACAAAAATCCCATTCTCATATGCTTTAGGTACTACATTGCTTGAAATACCAATCTCTTGTAATGAACAAATCATACCTTCGGAACGTTCACCACGTAATTTAGCGCGCTTAATTTTAATGCCTCCTGGTAAGCGACCACCCACTTTCGCTACAATAACATGTTGACCGGCATCTATATTCGGTGCACCACATACGATTTGAACCGCTTCTTCTTCACCAATGTCTACTTGGCAAATATTTAATTTATCTGCATCGGGATGTTTTTCTTTTGATTGAACATAACCAACCACTAAATTTTTAATATCTTTTGTATAATCAATAATGTCATCCACTTCAATCCCTGTACGGGTAATACGCTCAGCTAAATCTTCAACCGATACATTTGCGTTAACGTAATCTTTTAACCATTCATTTGAAATCAACATTATGCTTCACCTCTATCTTCAACAGCTTTAAATTGCTCAAGGAATCGAACATCATTTGTATAGAAATGACGAATATCTTCAATGCCGTATTTCAACATAGCGATTCGATCAGGCCCCATACCAAATGCGAAACCAGAATATTCATTTGAATCGAAACCGGCCATTTCAAGTACATTTGGATGTACCATACCCGCACCTAAAATTTCAATCCATCCTGTATGTTTACATACGTTACAGCCTTTACCTTTACATTTGAAACATGATACATCCACTTCAACAGAAGGTTCAGTGAATGGGAAGTAGCTAGGACGTAATCGAATTTCACGGTCTGCACCAAATAATTTTTTCGCTACTAATTCTAATGTTCCTTTCAAGTCACTCATTTTGATATTTTTATCAACTACCAATCCTTCAATTTGAGTAAATTGATGACTGTGTGTCGCATCATCTGAATCACGACGGTAAACTTTACCAGGACAAATAATTTTAACTGGTCCTTGTCCATTACGTTTTTCCATTGTACGTGCTTGTACAGGAGATGTATGTGTGCGCATCAGGATTTCATCAGTGATGTAGAAACTATCTTGCATATCACGTGCTGGATGCGATTTAGGTAAATTTAATGCTTCAAAGTTATAATAATCTTGTTCTACTTCATAACCATCAACAATTTCATAACCTAATCCTAAGAATAAATCTTCAATTTCTTCTACTGTTCGTGTTAAAGGATGTTTAGAGCCAATACTGATTTGACGACTTGGCAAGGTCACATCAATGGTCTCTTCTGCTAATTGTTGATTTAGTTTTTCATTTTTTAGAAGTGTTTGTTTTTCGTCTAATTCAGTTTGAATGGTTTGACGTAATTCATTCACTTTTTGCCCATATGCTGGCTTTTCTTCATTTGGTAAATCTTTCATGTTTTTCATCAAGCCACTTACTGAGCCTTTTTTACCTAAATATTTAACTTTTACATCTTGTAATTCGCGTTCATTTTGAGCTTCATTAATATCAACAAGTGCTTGTTGTTTTAAATCAGCCATAGAATCGTTTTGAGTCATTGACTTACACCTCTCATTTTATGTTCACTTTGTGTTTTACTATTTTATTCATAAAAAAAGACTTCCATCCCAATAACTGGGACGAAAGTCTTTCCGTGGTACCACCCAAATTTATGCTTACGCATACACTTGCAAACGTTGTTAACGAAGACATACTCCGACTTAAATTTCTTTAAGTAACCAAAAAGATGAAAGAAACTAATTCGTGTTGGAGTGAATTCCAGTCACGTTCACTCTCCCTGTACAACACGTTCTATTAGTTAAAGTCTTTTTATCGGTTATATTTTTAATTTTTATGCATTGATTTACCAATTTACATTATTCGTTGTGTATCTCTAAGTATAGCCGATTTTAATTCTCAGGGTCAACCTTTCAAATGATAAAGTAATATACTACCTGCGATGGCTACATTCAAACTTTCCGCTTTACCATAAATCGGGATTGTTAAATTTTGTGTAGTTTCATTTAACAATGCTTTGTTAACGCCTTCGCCTTCATTACCTAGTAATAAAGCAAACATTTCTTGAGAAGCTACTTCTTTATAAGGTTGTGCATTTTCAAGTGCCGTACCATACACAGGCCCGTTAAAGTCAGTTATAAACGTCTTCAAATCTGTAGTAATTACTGGGATATGGAAGACACTGCCTTGACTTGCGCGTAAAACTTTATCTTGATAAGGGTCAGCCGTGCCCTTTTCCATAACAATTAAATCAATGCCTGCTGCATCAGATGTTCGAATCAAAGTCCCTAGATTCCCTGGATCTTGAATTCTATCAATTAACAATACTTGTTTGGCTTGGTTAATGTCATATTCTGGCTTTTCAATTACAGCGAAAAACCCTTGCGGTGTAATCGTACCGGATAGTGATTCAGCCACTTTCATATTAATTTCATACGTTTCTTCCGCGTAATCTATAAGTGACTCATCTGTTCTACTTGGTTCAATCACAAATAATTGTTTAATCACGATGCCGCTATGGTATGCTTCGTCAATAAGATGAATGCCTTCAATAAGTGCTTGTCCTGTTTTATCTCGATCTCGTTTTTTCTTTAATTTATTCGCATTTTTTATTTTATTATTTTGAGCTGACGTAATTTGTTCCATAATTATCTCCATTATTGTAACTAGATTGTTTTGTTTACACATTTATATTAACATAATCGAATTGATTATAATGAAGCCTTTTATATAATGCGTAAATTCATTACATTTTAAAGCACATTGTATTTAACGCTTTAATTATCGATAAAAAAAGGAAGCAATGAACAAAATAAAAATTGTTCATGCTTCCTTCAAATTCATACGTCGATTATTTAGAAACGACTTCTTCACCATTGTAAGAACCACAGTTTTTACATACGCGGTGAGATAATTTGTATTCGCCACAGCTTGGGCATTCAGTCATACCAGGTACTGAAATTTTGAAGTGAGTACGACGTTTGTTTTTTCTAGTTTTAGACGTTCTTCTTTTTGGTACTGCCATGATATATCCTCCTTAATATTAAACACATATCTTAAGTGTTAGGTCATTAAATCATTATACAATAATTTAAAACAACCTGCTATTACTCTTTATCGTATAATTGTTGTAATTTTTGAAGCCTAGGATCAACTTGTTGCGTTTGGGAATTATTATTGTCTTTTTCTTTTTCAAGTTCGATCATTTGATCTTCGTCAATAACTTCCCAACCATTACCTTCTGTAAGCATTTGATCGCTATTCTCAGAATATGCTCTCATCGGTTTCTCAATGATAACCAATTCTTTAGCAATGTTTCGAATGTTAATCATACCATCAGTCGCTAGATGATAATGTTCATCTTCTTCAACTTCTTCATCGGTATAACTATCATAACCTTCTAAATCAAATATTTCAGATGTACGCACGTCTAAAGGAACTTCTACAGGTACAAGCGTACGTGCACAAGGCATTGTATACGTTCCAGTTAAATGCATATCTGCAATAACTTCATTTGATTTAACGGTTAATTCACCTTCAACATTGATTTCTGATAAATCAATCAAGCCTAAGGGTTCTATTAAATGTTCAAAATTCGCCGTTTGATTAAATTCAAATGGTTTATCTTGATATTTTCTTAATTGCGTTATTGACCATTTCATATGGCTTCACCTCTAACAAACACAAAATTTATTTTAACTTTACAAGTATAAGTTGTCAAGATTTTTTCTTAACATACTTTCTTCTGTTACAATACTAATAATGAATACTGAGAGGATGAATTGCAAATGAAAAGTGTTGGACTGATTTCAGAATATAATCCATTCCATAACGGTCACTTATATCATGCCCAACAATCTAAGATACAGTCTAATGCTGAAATCGCTATTGCAATCATGAGTGGCAATTTCGTTATGCGTGGCGAACCCGCAATCTACAACAAATTTTTACGTACTAAGATGGCTTTATCAGGTGTTGATTTAGTCGTTGAACTCCCAACCATTGCCAGCCTATCATCTAGTGATTATTTTGCAACATTTGCAATTAAAGTCGCTCACTATTTAGATATTGATACGATCGCATTTGGCAGTGAAATTGATAATCTTGCACGCCTTGAAAAGGTAGCAACAAACATCAACGCACTTGAGCAGTCATCACTTTTTCAAGATTTAATTAAGCAAGGCAAACATTATGCCAAAATTATTGATGACTTGGTTGAAGACCCCGATGTCTTACGCTCACCGAATAATATACTAGGTGTCGCATACATAAAGGCAATCAATACCATTGATCCGACGATTAATAAAATTGCTATTCAACGCCAATCTGCCACGCATCATGATCAAGACATTAAACATGACACATTTGCAAGTGGCTCAGCTATAAGACGGGCCTTAATAAATAACAATCATATTTGGAAGGATGTTGTACCATCCAATATAACTTGCCTATATGAGAAACCACACCTTTTAAAGCAACAGACATTTAATTTTATTAAATATAATATTTTGAGTCGTTCTTCTACAGAATTGTCACAAATTTATACAATGTCCGAAGGCTTTGAACACCGACTTAAAGCAAATATTCAAAGTGCACCAGATTTTGACACATTGATGTCATTAGTTAAGACCAAGCGTTTCACATATACGCATATTCAACGTGTATTGATGCAATTATTGTTGAACATAAAGAAAGATGCGTTCAAAGAGGATATTGAGGCCGTACGTATTTTAGGAATGACACCTCAAGGCCAACAATATTTAAAGTGTTTAAAAAAGAAATTCCCAAATCGTTCTTATGTGACAAATGTAAATAAGAAGACGGCCACTTTATTTGAAAATGAAATTAAAGCGACACATATTTATAATTTAATATCTGGTAAGGAAGCTAATGATTTTAATACACCTGTTATAATTAACAAAGATGACTAGAAATGAGAAAAGCTTAATCAAAATAACTTCTCAGTTCTAGTCATCTTTGCGGGGGTGGGACGATGAATCTAAAAAAGAATTCTGTCTCACTCCCTCAACTATTATTTTTTAAACTTTTCTTTCAAAGCTTTCTCTACATTAGGTGGTACAAAATCTGAAATATCAGCTTTATATTGTGCCACTTCTTTTACAACGCTTGAACTTATAAAAGAGTAGTTCGTACTTGTCATCATATACATCGTCTCTACATTACTATTTAATTTCTTATTCATTGATGTTAAACGTAATTCGTACTCAAAATCACTAACTGCTCTTAGTCCTCTAATGATTGTTTGAGCACCGATTTTATCACAAAAATCTACTAACAAGCCGTTATAATTATGTACTTGAACATTAGATAAGTGTTTAACAGATTCTTCTATTAATGCCATTCGCTCATCAATATTAAACGTTCCAGTTTTATTACTATTCTTTAGCACACAAATATGCAATTCATCAAAGCGCCCTGCACTACGCTCGATAATATCAATGTGTCCATATGTAATAGGATCAAAACTACCTGGAATGACTGCTTTCGTTTTAGCCATTTTGCTCTCCTTTTTCTAATAACAAAGTATCAGTAAGACCATAGTGATATTGTTTAATCACTTTGAATCCATTTGTGTTGATTTGTTCATGGTTGCTAAACTCACAAATGATGATACCATTTTCTTTTAATAAATTAAACTCTGCAATCTGCTCCAAAGCTTTATCAATTAATCCTTTATTGTATGGTGGGTCAAGGAAGATATAGTCAAATTGAATGTCTCGTTTTTTCAAAGCTTTTAATGCTCGATCCGCATTGTTTTTGTAAACTTCCGATTGTTCACGTAAATCTAATTGCTTTAAATTTGCTTGGATTACTTTAACAGCTTTAAAATTTTGGTCGACAAAAATGACCTTCTCCATACCACGAGATAATGCTTCGATACCTAATGCGCCACTTCCGGCGAACAGGTCTAATCCCAAACCGTGTACGTCTTGTAAACTATTAAAAATCCCTTCCTTTACTTTATCCATAGTTGGACGTGTATTACGACCTTCTAAACTTTCTAGTGCTTTACTTTTATGTTTACCAGCAATAACTCTCATCTTGACTTACACTTCCATTTCTCTAGGTTATTTATTATAATTTGTTGTAAAAAGGAGAAAGATTATATTATGAAACAGTCATTTATTGTTTTAGGTGAAGGATTAACAGACCTATTTGAATTTAATACATTAATCGAATACAATCATCTTCGAATCAATAAAATAGTGTATTTTCATACACCACAATCTTCAAAACAACTTTCGTCAGTAGCGTTGATTATGAACCCTACTTCAGGCAATCATTTCCAGGCAATGTACATCATGCTTAATGCACTTAAATATCCATATCCTAACAGTAATAAAAAATTTGAACTCATAAATAATCAAGCAAATCAATATAATATCCCTATATTGGGCGTAGATGTACAACCACCAGAAGCGTTCCACACTTTGGACCAATATTTTAAATATTTAATTAGTGTCTTACGACTACAAAATTGGATTCCACCTATGCAGTAACAACGTAAGCTTTGTCATTATGTAGTCAGAGAACCACTAAAATGAGACATCCGATGATTGTAATTGTCGCGATTTAAAATAATAATTTAAATAACGATTTATAACATTTCATGCTTTTCTTTCTCGTATGTTTTTTTCAAATATTTATAAGGTGATCCGTCTATATCAACAACATACTTAAGTTTCATTAATTTATGAACAATTGCGTCTGCGTCGTTCTCATTAACATACAACACTACATATTTACGTTGTTTATTTGTATAAATGATATGACCATACTTTCTAATTTGACGTTCATGTTTAATATGTTTTAAATAGATAATCAAACTCACTCTAGGAATTAATTCCATACTATACACACTCCATTTATTATGCATAATAACTATACCATGTCTATTTATTTTATAAAATCCTTAAAACGATATCTTGCATACCTGTTGATTAAATATCTATTTACTTTTGCGTTAGTGCAAAGTTTGGTACGCTTAGTTCAATAATTACGAGGAGGCGTTATAAATGACGAATAAAAAAAGATGGGCGCTTAATTTAAGTTTAGCGAGTGTTAGTTTTTTAGGTAGCTTATTTTTTATAAATAAAAGCAATAAAACAGAACATACGAAGGAAATACCTAAGTTCTTTAGTGGTCAAGCACCATATATCTTTGCTCATAGAGGTGGCATGGCGGTAAGACCTGAACAAACTCAATTAGCATTTGATAACGCCGTTGCATACAACTTGGATGGTTTTGAAACGGATGTTCGACTGACTAAAGATGAAAAATTAATCGTCTTCCATGATGCAACTGTAGATCGTACTACAAATGGTTCTGGCAAAGTGAGCGACCATAGTGTTGCAGAATTGAAACGCTTAGATGCTGGTTATCATTTCAAAGATATAAATGGTTTATTCCCATATCGTGGTCATAATGAAGCTAAAATTTTAACTTTTGATGAGCTGTTAAAAATGTATCCCAACATGTATATTAATGTTGATTTGAAAGACGCACCTGATAGCTATGAAGGAACCGTTGCACCTACAAAAATGTATGAAGATATCATTAATAACGACGCACAAGATCGCGTACTTGTAACTAGTTTTTATAAAGAACAAAATGATCGTTTTAGAAAGATAAGCAATGGCCAAGTAGCGATTGGTGCGAGTCAAAAGGAAGTAGCAGAAGGCTTTATTAAGTTTAACACTGGATTAGGTAACACATATCAACCTGTTGCTGATACATTTCAAATGCCTACGCAATTTAAAGGCATTCCCTTAACTTCTAAACGTTTCATTCAATGGTTAAATGTTTTAAATATTGTACCTGGTTTTTACGGCATCAATAGTACTGACTTGATGGTTGATTTATATCGTAAAGGGGTTCATACATTAGTGACTGACCGTCCTGATTTAGGTCAACAATTTAAAGCAAGCCTTCAAAACAATAAATAAAATACTTTAAGATAATGTAAATGGGAGTGGACAGAATTCTTTTGAATTCGTAGTCCGCTCCCAGCTTGCTTTGCTTGTAGAATTTCTTAATGAAATTCTCTTTTTTGGGGCCCCGACTCCCAGCTTGCTTAGCTTGTAGAATTTCTTGATGAAATTCTCTTTGTTGGGGCCCCGCCCGCAAGGATGACTAGAACTGAGAAAAGCTCGATTTAAGCGCCTTCTCAGTTCAGTCAGCTACTGCGAAATTGCACAATAGCATATTTATATTATTTATGTCCCAGCCTCATCTTTTATTTCAAACTACAATTGCATGTGCCACCCGTTGCACAACCATCATGACCGGTCTTAAAGAATGGATTTCCCGCTTCTATTTTTACATTTTGCGAAACTGACAGTGCAATCTTGCTTACTACTTCATCTATTAAATTCTGTAGTGATACTTCTTTAGATTTATAATCCATAACCACAGGCAACATTTCATAAGCTCTTTTACGTCGTCTTGTTTCTAACATGACTTTTTGATAATCGGGGTGATATTTTCCAAATCGCATTACCTCATCATAAGCAACTTTAGATTTCAAGAAGGCTTGATACATGAGATGTGCTTCATCATCTTGATTCAATCTCTCTTGAGCTTCCCGAAAATCATGAAACAGTTCTGATTGAACAATCATATCCGAAAGACCTTCGATGTCATCAAGAATTGACATTGTTTCTTCTGTATACAATGCATAGTCTCCTTTCTAAATTAGATTATTTTTCTAAGAAAATAAGTGAATAGTAATCTTTCATGACTTCTCCACCCATTTCTTCATATTTAGTATTTAACATTCTAGAACGGTGCATATCAGAATTCATCCAACTATGAATTAATGTTGGTACATCATCAAAATCATACCCAACATTTTGACTTGTCGTAGTAAATGAAATATTCTCATTACTTAGTTGGCTTTTTAACGCATCCTCTGTAAACTCAACATCATTAGAACCAGTTGCTTCGTATAAATTTACTGATGCAATATGCGCAATATCCGAGTTAACTTTTAACGGTTTAATGTTTTTTAGCTCTCTCATCTCATTAGTAATTTCGTATAGCGTCATTAATTGGTTCGGGTTTTGTTCATAAGGCAGTTTATCTTTCTGAGCATTATCAAAATTGTCTCCTTTATCATCTTCTTCAGTCTCATTAGCTAAAGGATACGGTTTAAGAAATGCTAGTGCCTCTTTATCTAGAAAGCGAATGCCCATAATTTGATTAGATTGTTGATCAACATACACTTGTGCATACACATTCCCATATTTTATTAATGTTTGTGTCTTGATATCTTCATCAGATAGTTCAAAATTATATCGTTGACCATCCACTTTAATTGAAGGATCGGGATTAATACTTGTATTTTCAAAGATACGTGACGCACTCTCGTTAATCTTTAAAGGTGCAACATTTGCTTTATTACCTGTAGCATAAACTGACTTTATTTTATGTTTTTTAGTTGAAACGATATAATATTGATTATCTTTTTTAAAGACATAGTTCATATAATGGCCTCTAAACGGATATGTACGACTTGCTTGGCCAAATTTATCAGTTAGCGTATCTATATCTTTTCCAATCCATGTACCTACCCCTTCCTTAGGTGCGGGATTTTCAGTGGTATTATGCATCTTAGGTGTTTGATCTGAATGATTGGTTGACACGGTTTTATTTGGGTTCTCTAATACATCAAATTTAAGTCTTGGTGAGTAAAATAAATAAATAAGAAATAAAACTAAAAATATTACACCTAAAACTTTAATAACTAATTTTGCCATCTTTCACCCACCTATTTTGAATTATATCTATTGTACAAAATAACTAATTTATTAATCAAGATATCCTACTTAAGATGACACTTGTGGCATACCCCGTTTTCTTTTTGTCATTAACATTATCATATTAAAAAAGGGAGCAGGGTAGAATTCTTTTTGAATTCATTGCCCCACTCCCGCAAGTATGTCCAGTATAAAGAAGCGCTACTTTAAAGTGCTTTCTCTTACAGTATACTGCTACGACATTGCTAAGTAGTCACCACAAATTATGTTGTCTGCTTATAGTGATATGAATTGATTATAGGCCTAATGTAGCTTTAATCAATGACGTTGTTTCTCCACCTGGGTAAAATACATATAGTAGTAAGTAAACTGCTACACCAGTAATCGCTGTAAAGAACCAAATAATTGATGCAATTGGTCCTGCTTTTCTATGCCAATTAAACTTATCTTTGAATGCTGTAATGATTTGAACTAACCCAAGAACGCCACCAATTGTAGCTAAATTAATGTGGAATATTAAAAATATCTTATAATACGTTCTAACTGAATCTGGTCCCCCAAAATCTGTATTACCTATAAATATCGTTCTTGATGCATAGATAATAAAGAAAGTTAATGCAAAAATTGCTGCCCATAACATTGTTTTCTTGTGCTTATCTATATCTTTATGCCAAATTTGCCACCAACCAATGGCAACAAAAATAGCACTTATCACAATACAACTTGTACTAATCGTTGGTAGAATTGGTAAATTCATATGTTTCATCCTTATTTAATTTGTATATTTTAAATCATTTTTATAAGTGAGATAACAACAACTAAAACGAAAAATACTACTAAATAATTTAGAGAGTATATAAACATTTTTGTTGCCCATTTAGTTTGGTCTGTATTTCTCTTAAATGACGTTAAACCTATATAAAGCCAACCTAAATTGAGCAATGTTCCTAATACTACAAATGTTGTTCCAAGACTTGATAATAGGAATGGTAATGGAAGTAAAAATATTAACCATATAAACATACTTACTCTAGTACGTTTAAATCCTTTAACAGATGGTAACATAGGAATATTAGCTAATGCATATTCATCACTGCGTTTAATTGCTAAAGCATAAAAGTGAATTGGTTGCCAACAAAAAACAACTAAAAATAATGCAATTGCAACGAGACTTATATTTCCATCAATTGCAACCCATCCAATTAATGGTGGTACTGCACCTGGAAAACTTCCTACTACTGTATTCCAAGTTGTATGTCTTTTAGACCAAATTGAATAATAAGACACATAACCTACGATGCCGATAAGTCCTAGTACGCCTGATGGTACATTTAATAAGAATAAACAAGCTTCTCCTACTAACATCATACCAAAACTTAAAAATAATAAATTTTTATCTGAAATTCTATCATTAACTGTTGGTCTATTTTGTTTACTTGGCATTATACGATCAATGTCCTGATCATAATAATTGTTTAATGCACAAGCACCACCCATAATTAATGTTGAACCAATCAACATTAATAGAATTTGAGGTATTGACGATAGGAAGGAATGATTGGTCATCACAACTGCTAACCAAGCGCCTGCAAATGCAGGAATTAAGTTACCTTGGACCAATCCCATCTTGATAATCTGTTGTAACTCTTTAAACGATACACGGCTCGATGGTTGTGACAAAGTTTGCTCTTTGCTCATGATCCCCCTCCTTAAATTTTCCATATAATACTATGATATAGTAATTACTAAAAATTGACTAGTTTATATCAAATTTAATTGTGACACTTTAGCGACATTCTACTACACTAATTTTTTGTTAGTTCTTATTGTTGTATAATTATTTTAATAATATAATTTCAATAAAATAGACATTAATTAAGCGTAATCAATTGTATTTAGAAGATGCACTTAATTAATGATGGGGTGTATAACATTGTTTAATAAACGAAACCTTAAATGGTTATCTGTATTAGCAACTATCATAATGGCATTTGTACAACTTGGTGGTGCATTAGTTACTAAGACTGGCTCAGAAGATGGATGTGGATCATCTTGGCCTTTATGTCACGGTGCATTACTCCCTGACAATTTACCAATAGACACTATTATTGAATTAAGTCATCGCGCTGTCTCAGGTATCTCATTAATTGTTGTACTGTGGTTAGCTATTACTGCATGGAAACATATCGGCTATATTAAAGAAGTAAAGCCATTAGCTATTATTAGTATCGCATTTTTACTTGTTCAAGCATTAATTGGTGCAGCAGCTGTTATTTGGCAACAAAATTCATATGTATTAGCGCTGCATTTCGGCATATCTTTGATTAGTTTCTCTTCAGTATTCGTTCTAATGCTGATCATATTTGAAGTTGATAAGAAATATGAAGCCGATGAATTATATATCAGAAAGCCTTTAAGAAGATTAACATGGATCATGACAGGAATTGTGTATGTAACCATTTATACTGGTGCGTTAGTTAGACATGCAAAGGCAAGTTTAGCTTATGGTGGTTGGCCATTACCTTTCCATGATATTATTCCACATACTGAACAAGATTGGGTTCAATTTGCGCATCGTGGCATGGCATTTATTACATTTATATGGATTATGATCACATTTATTCACGCAGTTAAGAATTATTCTGAGAATAGAACGATACGATATGGATATACGACTGCGTTTATTCTTATCATATTGCAAGTCATTACTGGTGCTTTATCTGTAATGACGAACGTCAATTTATTCATTGCACTTTTACATGCATTATTTATCACACTATTATTTGGTATGATTGCCTACTTCATTATGTTAATGCTACGTACCATTAGAAGTGAAAATAACAAATAACCTATCAAATTAAAAAGGAGATGTGAACCGTGTTATCACATCTCCTTTTTATATTTATTGAATTGTTTTCTAACGTCAAAATGTCTTATTTTCAAACAACTATTTAATTTAATCTGCTTTTTCAATCTCGATCAGTAGATCCCCTGTGGCAATTGCATCACCACTAACAACGGTTACTTGTTTGATTGTACCATTGAACGGTGCCTGAATTGTCGTTTCCATCTTCATCGCTTCTGTAATTAGTAGTGGTTGATTAACTTTTACTTCATCGCCAACTGCAACTTTTACCTCAGTAACCGAACCTGGCATTTGAGCACCGATATGACTAGGGTTTGATTTATCTGCTTTAGGTTTTAAGTTCGTATTTGTTTTAATATTTTCATCTTTAATCGAAATACGACGCGCTTGTCCATTCATCACATAATAAATCGTTCTATAACCATTTTCATCTGGCTCACTAATCGTTTCAAGTTTAATGATCAAGCGTTTACCCGTATCTATTTCGATTTCAACTGTTTCACCATTACGCATACCGAAGAAGAACGTTGGTGTATCTAATAACGATAAATCACCATATTGTTGTTTCGTTTGAATATATTGATCAAATACTTTTGGATACAATACATAACTGATAACATCTTGTTCAGTCACTTCACCATAAGCTTTTGCTTCAAGTTCTTGTCTTATATCATCAAAATTTACAGGGGCTAAATATTCACCTGGACGTTCTGTTAATGGTTGTTGGCCTTTAAGGATGACCGCTTGGAGCTCTTTATTAAAACCATTGACCGGTTGACCGATGTCACCTTTGAAATAAGATACAACAGATTCAGGGAAATCTAACTTATGTCCTTCATTGATTACTGTTTCTTCATCCAAATCATTTTGAACCATATAAAGTGCCATATCACCTACAACTTTAGATGATGGTGTCACTTTCACAATATCTCCAAATAAGAAATTCACACGACGATACATATCTTTGACCTCGTGGAAACGTTCACCTAAGCCTAAACTTTTAGCTTGTTGACTTAAATTTGAATATTGTCCCCCAGGCATTTCATGTTGATAAATTTCAGTATTAGGAGATTTAATGTCACTTTCAAAGTCACTATAGTAAGGGCGCACAGTACTCCAATAATGACTGAGTTCTTCTAAGCCTTCAATATCTGCGCTTAAATGACGATTAAAGCCATTCAGTCCATAATAAAGTGAATTAGCACTAGGTTGACTTGTCAAACCACTCATAGATGCAACAGCAGTATCTATGATATCAACACCTGCATCTATCGCTTCTTTATAGATAAGCAGGCCATTTCCACTCGTATCATGAGTGTGTAAATGTATTGGTAAGTTTATCGCTGATTTTAATTCGCCGATAAGTTCATAAGCTGCTTTAGGTTTTAATAATCCAGCCATATCTTTAATTGCTAAGATATGGAATCCTTCACGTTCTAATTCTTTAGCTAAATTAACATAATATTCAAGTGTAAATACATTTGAACGTTCAGGATTTAAGATATCTCCCGTATAGCAAATTGCGCCTTCAGAAATTTTACCTGCCTTTTGAACCGCTTCATTTGCTACTTTCATTTGGTCTACCCAGTTTAATGAATCGAAAATTCGAAAGACATCTACGCCTGCATTTGCACTTTCTTTTACAAACTTTTCAATTACATTATCGGCATAGTTTTTATAACCGACTGCATTTGAAGCGCGTAATAACATTTGGAACAAAATATTTGGAATGGCTTTACGTAATCTTTCAAGTCGTTCCCATGGATTTTCCTTTAAAAAGTTATATGCGACATCAAATGTTGCGCCTCCCCACATTTCTAAAGAGAAACTATCTTTAAATACTTCAGCTGTTTTAGAGGCAATATTCATCATATCTTTAGTACGTACACGTGTTGCTAAAAGCGATTGATGTGCATCACGAAATGTAGTATCAGTTACCAATACATCTTTTTGTTCACGAACCCAATTCGCAACTGCTCTTGGTCCTTCGTTATCAAGTAACTGCTTTGTACCATTCAATGAATTAATTTTTCTGTGAGACACTTGAGGTATCGTTGTTGATTCATAATCAGGTTTAGGTCTCTTTTCAACATTTGGGAAACCATTAATTGTGACATTACCGATATATTCAAGCGTTTTAGTACCACGGTCAAGTGTAGGTGCAATATTAAATAATTCAGGCGTTTGTTCAATAAATTTAGTTGTATAATCTCCACTGCGGAATTGATCATTTCGCATCACATTAATTAGAAACGGAATATTCGTTTTCACACCACGGATACGCATCTCGCGAAGTGAACGTTCCATCTTTTCTTCAGCTTGTTTAAACGTAACCGCGTGTGTCGATAATTTAACTAGCAATGAGTCGTAATACGGAGATATCTCTGCACCTTGGAAACCATCACCTGCATCTAATCGTACACCAAAGCCGCCACTTGAACGGTACGCGATAATTGTACCTGAATCTGGCATAAAATCATTGGTTGGGTCCTCAGTCGTAATACGACATTGAATGGCATAACCTAATGATTGAATGTCTTCTTGTTGAGGCATAGAAATACGTTCATCAAACAAACTAGCACCATCAGCAACTAGAATTTGAGTTTTAACAATATCTATACCTGTAATCATCTCAGTTATTGTGTGTTCTACTTGTACACGAGGATTAACTTCGATAAAGAAGAACTCGTCGCCTGATACTAAGAATTCTACAGTACCCGCATTCACATATTTGATATTATTCATCAATTGTAGTGCCGCATCACAAATTCGTTCTCTTAAATCATGAGATAATCCTACTGAAGGGGCTACTTCTACAACTTTCTGATGACGACGTTGTACCGAACAATCACGTTCATACAAATGCACAATATTACCATATTCATCACCAATAATTTGTACTTCTATATGTTTCGGATTGTCTATGTATCTTTCAATATAAACGTCACTGTTCCCAAAAGATTTTTCCGCTTCAGATTTGGCACGGTGAAACGCATCCTCCAATTCTCTTTCTTCACGAACAATACGCATCCCTTTACCACCGCCACCACTAGTGGCTTTAATCATTAAAGGAAAACCAGCATCTTTAGCAAATGCTTTGGCCGCTTCGAAACTCTCAATTGGTCCATCAGTACCAGGAATGACTGGTAAGTTAGCTTTAATCGCAGTCGTTCTCGCTTTAACTTTATCCCCAAACATATCCAAATGCTCTAAGTGTGGACCAATAAATTTAATACCTTCTTCTTCACAACGATGTGCAAATTGTTCATTCTCACTTAAGAAGCCATAACCAGGATGAATTGCATCCACACCAGCTCGTTTCGCCACATCGATGATACGTTCAATGTTCAAATAACTCTCAGCTGGGCCCAAATCTTTGCCCACTAAATAAGATTCGTCAGCTTTATATCTATGTAAAGCATTTTTATCTTCGTTCGAATAAATTGCCACGGTTTTAATATTTAATTCTGTTGCTGCCCTAAATATTCTGATTGCAATTTCGCCACGGTTTGCTACTAATAATTTTTTTATATTTTTCAAAAAAGGCACTCCCCTTTTAAAGTTCGAATATTCTAACTAATTAGATAATAAAATTTTATACTAACTCAAATAATAAAGCTATCTTTATTTATGAAATGTGAGTTATAAAAAAATAGTAAAGTACTAATAATGCTTGAAAATAAGTATTGCATATATACCCTTTTCTAAAACGCATGCTCAGAGTATCATCAGGAAAAATTATCATTAGTCATAACTTTATATTATCACTTTAATAGATAATACTCCACCGACATCGACGTTTTATAATAATTTTCATAAAAATGTAAAAAACCTTTACATGAACTCTAATTATATGTTCATGTAAAGGTATCGTTTATATTATTATCTTTATCTAGTTAAACCAATTTTTTGTTTTTTAGCTTTTTGTGATCGTTTTTCGTCCATTTTAATTTGTTTGGCAACTAGCAATAATAGACCCATTGCGATACTTAAACTTAACATTGATGAACCTCCAAAACTTATAAATGGTAATGGAACACCTGTTAATGGGATAGTTGCTGAAATACCACCTAAATTAACAAACGTCTGACTTCCGATATAACTTGCAACACCTACACAAATTAATTTATAAAAATAAGATGGCGTTTTAGTAGCTAATACGAAAGCGCGATAAACGATAAAGAATAATAAGCAAATTACAAATAATCCACCTACTAAACCAAGTTCTTCACAAATGACTGCGAAAATAAAGTCAGTATGTGCCTCTGGCAAATAGCCAAGTTTCATAATACCATTACCTAATCCGCGTCCAAATAAACCACCATTACCTATTGCCATTAATGAATTGGTCAAATGGTAACCTGTACCAGCTTCAGAACTGAATGGGTTCATTAGGGTACTAAAACGGGCTTTCAAATAGTGTGGCATCATACCGCTTGCTACAAAGAGTAAAGCAATACCAACGAAACTACCAACGATAAGTAAGACGGGTCCTTTGACTATTTTCTGAACACCTATGCCAGCAAAAATAAACATAGATACAATGATTATCATGATGAGCAATGTCTGTCCAATATCACCTTGTAACAATACTAAAAATAGACATACAACGATCAACACAAGTGGTGCAGCGATAACTTTAATCTTCTCTCTTACTTGTGGTAATTTTCGACTGATCACATAAGAAATATATAATATGAATGCAATTTTCAACAATTCTGATGCTTGTAAGTTCATAAATCCAAGATTTATCCAACTCTTAGAACCGTTAATATTTTTACCTACGATAAGTGTTAAAAATAGTAACACGAAGATGATTATCATGATCCACTTCTGTGTTTTCGCTTTTTGTAATATTTTAATATTCAGCATAAAAGCGATAAAGAATACGACAATAAAACTCATAATAACGTATATAAGCTGTCTATTGTAGAAATACGTACCAGATACTTCAAGTCCACCTGTTAGCGTCCCTTTAGTTGCTGCAACCATACTTGCACTATATACCATAATCAAACCAAAGAGACACAAAATAACGTATGTAATTAATAATGGATAATCGATGAACTTAGCAGTTCTACCTATGTATCGAAATATATTTTTTAAATTACTCATAAAAATGATCATCCAATTCTAGATTTTTAAAACTATGGTCAATACTATTACGTTTAAACATAATTTCTGTCTAAACTATTATATACTTTGTGCACATTATTTAACAAATATAAACTGATTAGAGATGCATCTAATTAACTTACAATTTCAGTCTTCAATTTGAAAAAGCGCTTAAAACATAAAATGACTGAAAATATTATAAACATAATATTTCAGTCACTATGGTGAGATAATTTATATGTAGTAAATATTACAATTAACTCAATTTATAAATGAAAAAGCAAATCATTAAAATTCACTTATATATTTAATCGATAGTTATTTTACATTAGTAAATGCTTCATGAAGTTTAGATAATTCTTTTTCTAAACGTAGCATTAAATTTTTGCCGTCTTCTTTATTGACTAAACCAAGTTTAACCGCAAAGTCAACTTCTTTTTGTAAACCAAACATTTGTGTGTCGAGAACTTCTTCATATAACGGGCACGAAGGTAAAGTTAAATTATCCATTTGAACTTTAATTAAATGTAAGATTCTATCAGCATCTTGATTTAATTGCTCATAAGCCACGTTACTCATTTTCGTTTGCTTCGGCATCACATACTCCCCCTATCATTAAATATCTTCATATCAAAAGTTTATCTTACTACTTTTTAAAAAGCAAGTTTATTCAGTGAATACATGAATTTAATTGTGATAAAATAATGACTAGAACGAAATTAGGGAGTGGGCAAAAAATGATTCAAATCAAAGGCTTAGTCAAGTTCCCTATCACTTTAGATAGTACAACTTGGATATTCGATGATAGAAAAGTAAAGATCGAAGATATTGAAAGCGGTGTGTTTGAAGGAACGAAACCTATTAAATTTGAAGATAATCGTGAATGGAACAGAGCCATTCTTGAAGGACAAACGAATCCGCCAACTTTAAATTCAGAGATAAAATATCGTAAACGTTCTGTATTAGAAGATTCTTTCGCTATCAATATGACACCTTTCTTCAAAAATGCAGAACCACAAGACAATGCGACTGCAATTAAATTATTTAATGAAAATGATGCCATTGAAGTGCCAATTGACTTGTTACCTTATCTGTTCTTCCAATTTGCGAAAGACGGTAAACGAATGTATGATGATAACGCTGTAGATAGCTTTGTTTATAACCCAGATGAGAAAGATTACACGTATGAATTTAAATATGTTACGCATATAGAGGTGATCTAATTTGCGTGAAGTACAATGTATAATTTGTGATACGAAGGTTTTAATTGATGAACATACGGTTGAAGCCAAACGACTTCGCAATAATCCAATCAGAACATTTATGTGTGATGATTGTAAAAGTCGCCTAGATAGACCAAAGCAACGTCTGAATACACACCACACAGTAAACTTTAATCCAAATGATGGATTGTAATTATCTATAATTGATTAAAAAACTTTTATTTCTCAAAACAAATCAGTCTGGGACATAAATAATATAATCATGCTACTTAGCAAATTCGCAGTAGCTGACTGAACTGAAAAGGCGCTTAAATCAAGCTTTTCTCAGTTCTAGTCATCCTGTAAAATACACAAACTAAAAAACCAGTAAATGATGCTTAGCACACATTTACTGGTTTTTGCATAAAGTACTCTAAATTATACTTTAGATTTCAACGATGCTTATTCTTCTTGCATCATTTGTTTCACACGTTTAGCTTCTTTTTCACGTAATGATTTATTTAAAATTTTCTTTCTTAGACGAATACTTTGAGGCGTTACTTCAACTAATTCATCATCATTAATATATTCTAACGCTTCTTCAAGTGTAAGAATTCTTGGACGGTTCATTGTTTGTGTTTGGTCTTTAGTAGCTGAACGTACGTTTGTTTGATGTTTTGCTTTAGTAATGTTTACTGTTAAATCATTTTCACGGTTATGTTCACCAACAATCATACCTTCATATACTTCAGTACCTGGTTCCATGAAGTTTACACCACGATCTTCTAAGTTGATGATCGCATATGCTGTGGCTTGGCCTTGGTCCATAGAAATTAATGCACCATTACGACGACCACCAATTTGTGCTTTAACACGAGGTCTAAATTCTTCGAAAGTATGGTTAATAATACCATATCCACGTGTCATAGACATAAATTCAGTTGTATAACCAATCATACCACGTGCTGGTACCATAAAGATAAGTCGTGTTAACCCATTATCAGTTGTTGACATATCTAACATTTCACCTTTACGTGCACCTAGAGATTCAATGACTGATCCTGCATTTTCAGAAGGTACTTCACATTGAACGCGTTCAAATGGTTCACTTAGAACACCATCAATTTCACGTAAAATAACTTGTGGTTTAGATACTTGAAGTTCAAATCCTTCACGTCTCATATTCTCAATTAAGATAGATAAATGTAATTCACCACGTCCTGCAACTACCCATGTATCTGGAGAGTCAGTTGGTGTTACTTTTAATGAAACGTCTGTTTCAAGTTGTTGATCTAAACGTTCTTGGATTTGACGTGCAGTAACATAGTCACCTTCACGGCCAGCAAATGGTGAATTATTTACTTTGAATGTCATTTCAAGTGTTGGTTCATCAATACGTAACACAGGTAATGCTTCTTGATGATCAGTTGGTGTCACTGTTTCTCCGACGTTAATATCTTCCATTCCTGAAACGGCAATTAAATCACCCGCTTGTGCTTCTTCGATTTCTTCACGTTTCAAGCCAAAGTAACCAAAGATTTTAGTTACACGGAAATTCTTAACAGTACCATCTAATTTAATAAGCGATACGTTGTCACCTACGCGCATTTTACCTCTGAATACACGTCCGATACCAATACGTCCTACGTAGTCATTATAATCCAATAATGCGACTTGGAATTGTAACGGTTCATCATGATTGTCGATTGGTGCAGGTACATAATCAATAATTGTTTCATATAAAGACTGCATGTTTTCATCTTGCTTTTCTGAATCAAGACTAGCAGTACCATTAACAGCAGATGCATATACTACTGGGAAATCTAATTGTTCATCATTTGCTTCTAACTCGATGAATAAATCTAATACTTCATCCACTACGCCTTCAGGTCTTGCTGATGGTTTATCAATTTTATTTACAACCACAACAGGTTTTAAGTCTTGTTCTAGTGCTTTTTTAAGCACAAAACGTGTTTGAGGCATTGTACCTTCATAAGCATCGACAACAAGTACAACACCGTCTACCATTTTCATAATACGTTCTACTTCGCCACCAAAGTCAGCATGTCCAGGTGTATCTAAGATGTTTATTCTTGTACCTTTATAATCAATCGCAGTATTTTTAGCAAGAATTGTAATACCACGTTCTCTTTCTAAATCATTAGAGTCCATTGCTCTTTCGTCAACATGTTCGTTCTCTCTGAAAATACCAGATTGTTTAAGTAATTCATCTACTAATGTAGTTTTACCATGGTCAACGTGCGCAATGATTGCAATATTACGTACATCTTCTCTTCTATTAGTCATTTTATAATTCCTTTCTCGAGTAAACTCCCACTTTTAATTACAACTTTTTTATTATATCATATTATTAGTAAAAGATAACAAAAAGGTGGGGTATGGGATGGAAAAACCTAAGTCTAAAGGTATATTTTGGTTGCTATCAATTATAGCAGTAATATTTTTAGTGCTTTTTAGTTTCAGCGTTGGTGCTGGTAGTATTCCAATGATGATTTTAACATTTATACTTTTCATTGCAACTTTTGGCGCTGGTTTCACGCTTAAAAAGAAGTATCGTGAAAATGACTGGCTTTAATATAATAAAAATGTCTCGGTAGTACCATTTGGAAGATGCACATCTTTCAAAGTTGACTGACCGAGACATTTTTTATTTTTTGAAACGTTGATGCAATTCTGTTAAAACGGCGTTATTCGGATTTAAATAATCAACCAAAATTTCATTATGCGTCGTCTTATTTCCAACTAGAACAGAATTAGCACTTTCTATTGTCAGTGGTTCACCTAATAAATTACTTCCAACGCCATCAACTTCATTTAAAATAATTAAGCCACCTGCAAAATCCCAAGGTTGCAACCTTGGCGTAATATATGCAGCCAATTGTCCCTTAGCAACACTTATAATTTCTAAAGCTGCACTTCCAAATGCTCTACAACTTCTTGCTTGATTTACAATTTCTGAAAAGATTGGCCCCATTTTAGGTTTGGTAATCCAATTGGGATTAATACCTATTAAGCTTTGCTTTAAATGCGTATCATTTAATGGTTTTAATTCATGTTTATTCTCAAATGCGCCTTCGCCCACTTTCGCATGATAGAGGACATCTTTCATCACGTCATAGACTAATCCAGCATATGGCTTACCATCACGATAAATACCTATTGATATCGCAAAGCCTTCTTGCTGGTGAACAAAATTGAGCGTTCCGTCAATTGGATCGACAACCCATACTACACCTTTGACGTCTTCCATATTATGACCATGTCCTTCTTCACCAATTACACGATGATCAGGATAATTTCTTAGTATGGCATCATAAATATAATTCTCAGTTGCTTTATCCACATTCGTAACTAGATCATTTGGGTTTGACTTCGTTTCAATACTCAATTCTTCTTTCATCATAAATCTTACTTTATTACCCGCTTCTAATATCAAACCTTGAGCAAATTCGTATAGTGACATATCATCATCTCCTGTTGTTTCCTATTATACAGAATTTTAGTCAATATAATCTATACATCTTTGTATACCTTATTATAATGAGTTTAAACGCAAATAATCTCAATTCAGCATTTGGATAGATTCAGTCATTCTGTGCTACAATAACGGTAAATTATTTTCTGAAAAGGAGCAACGCTAATGACGCAATATACATTTAAACCTAAAGATTTCAAAGCGTTTGAAGTTGAAGGCTTAGATGCTCGAATGGAAGCATTAAATGAGTACGTACGCCCACAACTTCATCAATTAGGAGATTATTTTAGTGAATATTTCACCTCTCAAACTGGAGAAACTTTTTATGCTCATGTTGCAAAACATGCACGTAGAAGTGTAAACCCACCTGTAGATACGTGGGTTGCTTTTGCTCCTAATAAACGTGGATATAAAATGCTACCTCATTTCCAAATTGGTTTATTTAAAGACCATTTATTTTTAATGTTTGGCGTTATGCATGAAGGTAAAGATAAAGCTGAACGTGTGAAAGTATTTGATAAACACTTTGATACGCTTAAACATTTACCTGAAGATTATCAAGTAAGTTTAGATCATATGAAACCTGAAAAATCATACATTAAAGATTTAAGTGATGATGAATTACACCAAGCGATTGATCGTGTGAAACATGTTAAAAAGGGAGAATTTTTTGTTGCACGTACACTCTCTCCTAATGATGCTGAATTAAAATCGGATAAGGCATTTTTAGCTTTCGTAAAAGAAACGTTTGATGAATTTTTAAAATTCTATGAATAAACTCAAAGTTTAACGCTATTTTAATTGTTGTCATTATGATATCAGCGTATGTAATAAGTGAACTAGGTAGTACAGGCGCAGTAGCTGACTGAATTGAGAAGATGCTTAAATAATTGCTCTTCTCAACATACATCATCCGTACTGGCGGAAACTAAAAAACATTATATGAAGCAATTTAATAATCGAAGTAACTAGGGAGTGGGAAGACGAATGTGATAAGCGTTCTAACCCACTCCCTTAATTTTTTACTTTAAATTTATTAGGTTGACTTAAAAATAAAGTTGGATTATTATAAAACATATAGTTGGATTATTATAAAACATATAGTTTGAAGGAGTTTTATCATGGGTATAAAAGACAACAATGAACAACGTAGTTTAGATGAAATTAATAGCACAATCGAATTTAATGGTACACAACGTACGAGTCAAAAATTTTTAGCATTTCTAGGTCCAGGCTTACTTGTAGCAGTAGGCTATATGGATCCAGGAAATTGGATTACATCAATGCAAGGTGGCGCACAATTTGGTTATACCTTACTATTTATCATTTTGATTTCAAGTTTGTCAGCAATGTTATTGCAAAGTATGACTGTTCGCTTAGGTATCGCAACTGATAAAGATTTAGCACAAATGACACGTCATTATTTAAATAAACCGACTGCAATTATATTTTGGATTATCGCTGAGCTTGCAATCATTGCGACTGATATTGCCGAAGTAATTGGAAGTGCTATCGCTTTAGATTTACTTTTTGATATACCTTTAATCATCGGCGCATTGATTACAGTTTTGGATGTATTTTTGTTACTTTTTATAATGAAGTTCGGTTTTCGTAAGATTGAAGCAATCGTCGGTACATTAATTTTTACTGTACTTATGATTTTTGTATTTGAAGTCTTCATCTCATCACCGAATACAATTGAAATACTTAATGGCTTTATTCCTCATCATCAAATTATTACTGATCATAATATTCTGTATATTGCATTAGGTATTATTGGCGCTACGATTATGCCTCATAATTTATATTTGCATTCATCAATCGTGCAATCACGAA
The DNA here is from genome assembly GCF_001838705.1 of Staphylococcus sp. HMSC34C02. Classification (NCBI taxonomy): domain Bacteria; kingdom Bacillati; phylum Bacillota; class Bacilli; order Caryophanales; family Staphylococcaceae; genus Staphylococcus; species Staphylococcus sp. HMSC34C02. Next base: position 100,577 of record NZ_KV838592.1, on the reverse strand, counting down.
AATATAATCGTCACAGCCTTACTGATAAAGCCCAAGCGATTAAATACGCGACGATTGATTCTAATATACAATTAAGTATCGCATTTATTGTAAACTGTTTATTACTCGTTCTTGGCGCCGCCCTATTTTATGGTGTCAATTCGAATAATTTAGGTGGCTTTTATGATTTATATCACGCATTAAGAACGCAACCTGTCTTAGGTGTTGTGATGGGGAGTATTATGAGCACTTTATTCGCAGTAGCATTGTTAGCTTCTGGTCAAAATTCAACTATCACTGGTACACTTGCAGGTCAAATAGTGATGGAAGGTTTCTTAAAATTATCCATTCCAAATTGGATGAGACGACTAATCACAAGAAGTTTAGCCGTCATCCCTGTTTTAGTATGTCTTATTATTTTTCGGGGTAACGAATCTAAAATGGAACAATTGCTCGTATTTTCTCAAGTCTTCTTAAGTATTGCATTACCCTTCTCATTAATACCGTTACAATTAGCCACTAGTAATAAAACATTAATGGGACCATTTCAAAATAAAAAATGGGTAAATATATGTGCTTGGAGTTTAATCATTATACTAAGCTTCCTTAATATTTATCTGATTATAGAAACATTTAAAGAATTATAAAATTAAACGGCAAAATGAATAAGGGAGTGGGACAGAATTCTTTTTAAATTCGTT
>NZ_KV838592.1:83157-99797 GCF_001838705.1 Staphylococcus sp. HMSC34C02 | reverse complement strand
GCTAAATAGCTTCATTATATTATTTTTGTCCCACCCTCTATTTAACTAGGCATATTTCCTATGCACATCTATTTTCACTCTATATTTTAATAAATATAGGGATCATCTTTTTTACGATCATTATAAGCCCTTTCAGATTGCCAGTCATCCATTGATGGCTTGACTGATTTTGGCTTTTTGTTAGGTTGATTTGGATCCTTTTTAACAAATAGCATTATTGCTACAACAATCCATAGCACGCCTGCAATTAAACTCATATTGAATATACCTACTAACGCTGCAACAATAAGTAGCGAACCAGCTAATATAGGTCGTCCTTTAATGATAGACATTCCAATAATGCCTAAAAGAGTTGAGAAAATAAGTGTTCCCATAGAAAAAGTCATTGCAAAGTTTATCATTTCAGGCGTAACCTTCACATCCTGATTACCAACTTGTTTTAACATTTGCTGGTATTGTTCCGTATTACTATTTTGTCTTACCGTAAAATATGATATTAATGACATAATCAAATACATCATACTTAAACCACAAGCAATCCAGCCAAGAATTAATTCTACCTTTCTATTCACACACTACACCTCCAATATTGAAGTATTTAGTTAAATCATACTAAAATTATAATTTATTTGCGACTAACTTAATAATTTATACAAAGCGGTTAAGCCATAAATGACTTAACCGCTTTAAGGAGATATTAATCTTTATTATCTTCGCTGTTATTTAATTCTTTATCTGATTCAATATCATCTTTATTCAATATTTGTTTACGCTCTTCATAATTCATACGTCGTTGACTAACTGCACTTGGTTGATTTTTGCGACGCTCTTTCATACGTTGATTATAAGCTTTACGTTTTTCTTTTTTCTTGGCTTTAAGTTCAGCCTTTTCTCTTTTACGTTGTGCTTTTTCTTCTTTTTTATCAATTTTCGGCTCTGAATCAACCACATTTTCAGCAAAATCATTTGAATCTTCATCAATGTTGTTATCGTACTGAGATTGTTTATTCGATTTCTGATTGTATTTAGCCTGTCTAGAAAGTACGCCAGTTGCTTCATTCTCATTAGCATCTGTGTGGTACTCATCAGTGATTGCACGTTTTGGATATTGATTATATTTATCTTTCTCAGTGTCAGTTGCTAAATCTTGCTCAGCATCATTACGATGTGTTGTGTCATCAAAGTTGTTATCTCGATAATTATTATCGATATCATCATTGTAATATGGTTTTTTACGACGTGTACGACGGTCTGATTTTTTAGTTTTATGTGGTGGTTCCACATCGTCTTGTTCATAATCGTCATACTGGTTATGATTATCGTAACCATAGTCGTCATTAATATTTCTATTTGATCCATAATAACGATCATCATAATCATTATATTCATCTCTAGGATAGTAATGCGGTTCATAGCCTTGTGATGGACCGTACATAGGTACTGTTTCAACCTTACTCTTCCGTGCAAACATCATGATTGCAATGATAAAGAAGAAAATAGGAATAATTAATGTCACGAATAATAATACCAATGGCAATGTAATAATTGAGGCAATTAAGAATAAGAATCCAGAAAGTATTCTCATATTCATAGATATTAATGCTAAAAATGAAATAAGCAAACATACTATGAAATAAACAATAATTGCCCATACACCATTTTGTAACCAAATCACAAATTGTGTGGTATTTAAACTATTGTTTGTTAAAATCTGCTGAATTAGTTCATTATTATTCATTGAGTTTTCAAGATTTTGAATTGATGTATCATTACTAAATGACACGAGTGCAATAAACATTGTAATAACCGTCAATATAAGTAAGAAAATCCAACTAAACCAACCTAAAAGTTTTTCAGTCAGACGACTCACAGGCCGTTTGATTTGCGTGTAACGTTCTCCTGACATGTATTACAACTCCTTATATAACTTATCAAATAATTATATCTAATTCATTATAAAATAACTACTATTTATAGTCTATTTTAAAGACATTTTAAAGTTTAAGAAACTTTCGTTATATTCTCCTAATGTTTTAGGACCTAAATCTTTATAAACTTCTAATCGCGATTGCTCTTTTTGCGTTGGATAGAAACGATGATCATCTCTTACTTCTTTAGGTAATAACTGACGTGCAGCTTTATTTGGTGTAGCGTATCCTACCCACTCTGTGTTCTGTTTGTTATTTTTAGCGTCAAGAAGGAAATTCATAAATTTATAAGCACCTTCTTTGTTTTGCGCTGTCTTAGGAATAACCATGTTATCAAACCATAGATTAGACCCCTCTTTCGGAATCACATAATTATATTTGTCACTATTTTGCACTAGTGGGGCTGCAACACCACTCCAAACGACTGCGATATTCCCTTCATTTTGTTCAAGCATCATTGTAACCTCGTCTCCAACAACACCACGAACTTGAGGTGCCAGATGATGTAAGTCCTTCTCAGCTTCTTTTAAATGATTGGGATTAGTATCATTTAAACTATAGCCTAATTTATTTAAAGCTAATCCCATAATTTCACGTGCACCATCCACTAATAGGACATCATTTTTATATTTGGGTTGGTATAAAGTACGCCAGCTACTAAAGTCTTCATTTGGATAGGCTTGTTTATTATATAAAATACCCACTGTTCCAAAGAAATAAGGTAGTGAATATTTATTATTTCTATCATATGGCATATTCATATAATTAGGATCTAAATTTTTAATATTGGGAACCTTACTATGGTCAAGTGGTTCTAGTAAATTTTCACGTTTCAATTTTTGAACGGTATATTCACTTGGAAAAGCCACATCATAATGCGTTCCACCATTTCGAATTTTAGCTTCCATCGCTTCGTTCGAATCAAACGTTTCATATACAACTTGAATGCCCGTTTCTTTCTCAAATTGTTTAATTAAATCTGGGTCAATATATTCGCCCCAATTATATACATAAATCTTTTCACCAGTACTCGTATTATCCTGCGATTTAAACCAGTGACTAATACCTAAGCAAATTAAACCGACAACAATGGCACCCAATATAAGTTGTAAAAATTGCTTCACTGTTGTACACCTCGCTTAGCTAAATGTCGTTTTTTCACTGAACGTTGTATTGCATAATAACCAACAATTCCTAATACAATAGCAGCGAATAAAATTGTTGAAATGGCATTAATTTCCATACTAATTCCTTTACGTGCCATAGCATAGACTTCGACAGACAGTACACTAAATCCGTTACCAGTCACGAAGAAACTTACTGTAAAATCATCTAATGAATACGTTAAAGCCATAAAAAAACCACCAATAATGGAAGGCATTAAGTTTGGAATCAATACACGTCCAAGTATTTGTGATTCTGATGCGCCTAAATCGCGTGCAGCATTCAATATATTGTTATTCATTTCATAAAGCTGTGGTAACACTACGATAACAACAATTGGAATACAGAATGCAATATGAGATGCAAGTACTGTTCCAAAGCCTAAACCTAAGCCAGTTATATGTCCAACTGCTGTAAACATAATTAAAAATGAAGCGCCTATCACTACATCTGAGGAAACCATTAGTACATTATTAAGTGTTAACAAAGTTACTTTGAATTTTTTATTTCTTAAGTAATATAACGAAATAGCACCAAATGTTCCTATAATAGTAGAAATTGCTGCCGCTAATAGTGCAACCGCTATTGTATTAAAAATAACAGACATTAAACGGTCATTTTGAAACAGACTTTGATAATGCTCTAAAGTGAAATGTTCAAAATGAATCATATTTCCCGCTGAATTAAATGAATAAAACATAAGGAAAAATATCGGAACATATAATATAACTAATAGAATGCCAATATATAATTTTCCATACCACTTCATTTAATTCACCTTCTTTCGTCCGTTGATTTTGATTTAGTAATAATTAAAATAAACGCCATAAATACAATTAAGAAAATAGCAATTGTAGAACCCATACCATAATTTTGAATCACTAGAAATTGTTCTTCAATTGATGTACCAATATTAATTACTTTATTACCCGCAATCAATCGTGTAATCATGAATAATGATAATGCTGGAATAAAGGTTACTTGAATGCCTGTCATGACACCTTCTTTAGTCAAAGGTACGATTACTTTTCTAAAAGTTGTAAAAGGACTAGCTCCCAAATCACTTGAAGCTTGTAACAAATTATTAGGAATTGCTTTCATACTATTAAATATCGGTAGAATCATAAATGGTATATAAATATAACTTGCTACTAATAAAAATGCGCCTGGCGTAAATAAAAGATTAGCTGCCGGTAAATGAATAAAATTAAGAAATTTATTAATCAAACCTTCATGACTTAATATGCCAATAAACGCATATGTTTTTAGTAAAAGGTTTATCCACGTAGGAATAATTAAAATGAGTAACCACATATTTTGATTTTTTGATGCACGAATAAAGTAAGCAGCCGGATAACTAATTAACAAAGTAATTATTGTAATAAGCGCTGCATAAAAAATTGAATCCCACATCATCTTTAAATATTTCAATGATAATATTTGTTCATAATTGGTAAAACTAAAATGACCATTTAGATCGGTAAATGAGAAATATACGAGTAAAATAACTGGTATGATAATGAATAATAGCATCCATAATAAATATGGAATGATGAGCACTTTATTAATATTACGCATTGTCTAACGCCTCGTAACTTTCAATACGTTTATCAAACTCTTCTTCTGTTTCACCAGGAACCATGATATGAATTGCTTCCGGGTCAAAATAAAGTCCAACTTCGCTGCCGACTTCAGCTTTTTTAGTTGTTTGTATTACCCACTCATACCCTTTTCGATCAATACAGCAAATTTCATAATGTACGCCTCTGAATAACATTGAGTCTACAGTGGCTTTGAATAACCCTTTGTCCGATGCTATTAATGAAATATCCTCAGGTCTGATGACAACTTCTACTTTCTTCCCAGAGGGTATGCCTGCGTCTACACATTCAAAATCTTGACCATAGATATTCACTACAAAATCCTCTACCATTTTACCTTCAACGATATTAGATTCACCTATAAAATCAGCAACAAAACGGTTGACCGGCTCATCATAAATATCTGTTGGTGTACCAAATTGTTGGATTTTACCATCTTTCATAACAAAGATATAATCACTTAAAGCCAACGCCTCTTCTTGATCGTGCGTTACAAATATGAATGTTATTCCTAGGCGTTTTTGTAGTTCACGTAATTCATATTGCATCTCTGTTCTTAATTTTAAATCTAAAGCGGATAATGATTCATCCAACAATAATATTTCAGGTTCGTTGACAATGGCTCTTGCAATTGCCACACGCTGTTTCTGACCGCCACTCATTTCATTGATGTTACGTTGTTCATATCCTGATAACTTCACAAGTCTTAATGCATCTTTTACTTTTTTATCGATATCTTTTTTAGAATGTTTTTTTAACTTTAATCCAAAAGCTATATTATCGTAAACATTTAAATGTGGAAATAAAGCATAATCTTGGAAAACGGTATTTACCTTTCTCTTATTCGCAGGCAAATCACCTATTGATTTATTTAAATAGATAATATCTCCATCATCTGGTTGTTCAAATCCAGCTATGAGCTTCAATATCGTTGTTTTCCCGCAACCTGAAGGACCTAGTAATGTGTAGAAATGACCTGATTCTATCTCTAAATCCATTTTGTTCAATATTGTTACATCGTCAAAACCTTTTGTCACACCTTTAAATGATAACAATGGCTCCATTACTATTCTCCTCCCTTATAAATATGATGCTGTCGCAACAATCAAAATTTCTATTTCTTCTGATGTTTCATTATGTAATTGATGAATTTCATCAGCCCTAAAGTATAAAACATCCTCTTCATTAGCCTGGTATCGTGACTTTCCTAAAGTCAGCGTTACACATCCTTTTAAACAATATATAAATGTGTCTGATTCAGATGGATCGAAATGTTTATAGGATGCACCTGGTTTCAATGATAATATGAGCGGTTCCATTTCAAATTCATTTGATTTCATTACCAACCAATTAAGAACATATCCTCTATCATATTCATCATAAACTGTGCGCTCATCTCTCGTATAAAGCACTTTTTCTTTTGATTTTTCTTTAAAAAAATCACTTGGAGATGTACCTAACACCTCTAGAATATTTAAAAAGGTTTCCATGCTAGGAGAAGCATGCTGACTTTCAATTTGAGAGATGTATCCTTTGGACAAATCTGTACGTTCTGCTAACTCTTCTTGTGTTAAATTCTTTATACGTCTTAAATTACGTAATTTATTGCCAATTTGCATTGTTAATCACCTTAAAAAAAAAGCTATACCTTGTTTACTAATATTAAACATTTTGTTTAATGCTTAATAAAAGTATCAAAATATAGCTTTGACTTCAATAGTTTTTTGAAATTAAATATAAATTAATCTAATAGACTTTATAAGTTTTGATAGTTCACATAGAACAATGCTAAGTTAATTAGCGCTAAACGACGTTTGATCAGGATTATTTTTCACTTCTTGTATGACTTTGTAGCTGTTATAACTACTCTTTTCTTCAAATTCTTTAAATAATTGCTTTTCCTCTGCTTTACCAGGAACGATTTCTTTAAAACGTTTATAATGCTGCATTAAGTCTTGACCATTGACCGATTTTTCATAATAGCTTTCAATTTTATTGAAAAAGGCAATCACATCGACCATTTCTTCGTTAGTCCAATCTAAATCTAGCGGATATTGATACTCCATCTAAACCCTCCTTTTTATTATTTTAGCCGTTATTCATCTTATACCCATTACAGCTAGATAATATTAAAAAAGGGGTGAAACCAAGTTCAAATATGAACTTGAGTTGCACCCCTGTTGACTGTTAAATAACTATAAAACAGTTATTCAATTTATGAAATTAGTCTATTCGACTAATCATTAATTATTACATAGTGTGGATTGGTAATCCAATTGCTTTTTCAGCAGCTTCCATAGACATTTCACCTAATGTTGGGTGAGCGTGTACAGTTAATGCGATATCTTCAGCATTCATACCAGCTTCAATAGCTAAACCTAATTCAGAGATAATGTCTGAAGCGCCGTTACCAGCAATTTGTGCACCGATAACAGTACCGTCTTCTTTTAATGTGATAAGTTTAACGAAACCAGTAGTATCATCTAATGATAATGCACGGCCATTACCAGCATAAGGGAATTTAGAAGCTTTATAGTCTAAACCTTCTTCTTTAGCTTGTGCTTCAGTGTAACCAACTTGAGCTAATTCTGGCTCAGTGAAACATACAGCTGGCATACCGATGTAGTCTACTTCTGATGCTTGGCCAGAAATAGCTTCAGCAGCTACTTTAGCTTCATAACTTGCTTTATGAGCAAGTGGTAAACCAGGAACGATATCACCAATTGCATAAATATTGTCGATAGAAGTACGGCTTTGTTTGTCTACTTCTAATAATCCACGATCAGCGAATTTAAGGCCTAATTCTTCTAAACCTAATTCGTCTGTGTTTGGACGACGACCAACAGTTACTAATACATAATCAGCTTCGATAGTTTTTTCTTCACCTTTAGCTTCATAAGTAACTTTAACGCCATTTTCAGTTTCTTCAGCATTTTTAGCCATTGCTTCAGTAATGATTTCAACGCCTTTAGCTTTCATGCCTTTTTTAACTGGTTGAACCATTTGTTTTTCGAATCCGCCAAGAATTTCTTTAGCGCCTTCTAAAATAGTAACGTCTGAACCGAAGTTAGCAAATGCAGTACCAAGTTCTGAACCAATGTAACCACCACCGACAACGACTAATTTACCTGGAACTTCTTGTAAGTTTAAAGCACCTGTTGAATCGATAACACGTTTACCGAATTCAAAGTTAGGAATTTCGATTGGTCTAGAACCTGTTGCGATAATAGCGTGTTTGAAGTTATAAGTTTGAGCACTTTTTTCGTCCATAACACGTAAGCTATTATTATCAACGAAATATGCTTCACCTTTAACGATTTCAACTTTATTACCTTTTAATAAGCCTTCAACACCACCAGTTAATTTGTTAACAACTGATTTTTTGAATTCTTGAACTTTGTCAAATTTAAGTGATACGCTTTCAGCGATAACACCTAAGTTTTCAGAGTGTTGTGCTTCTACAAAGCGGTGTGAAGCGTGTAATAATGCTTTAGAAGGAATACAACCAACGTTTAAGCATACACCACCTAAGTTACCTTTCTCAACGATAGTAACTTTTTGTCCTAATTGTGCTGCACGAATTGCTGCAACGTATCCACCAGGACCTGCTCCGATTACAATAGTATCTGTTTCAATTGGGAAATCTCCAACTACCATGTTTTACCCCTCCATTAATAATAATTCTGGATTATTTAATAAGCGTTTAATGTGATTCATAGCGTTTTGTCCAGTTGCACCATCAATTTGTCTGTGGTCAAAGCTTAATGATAAAGCTAATACTGGAGCTGCTACGATTTCACCGTCTTTAACGATAGGTTTTTGAGCAATACGGCCAATACCTAAGATAGCTACTTCTGGGTGGTTGATAACTGGAGTGAACCATTGTCCACCAGCTGAACCGATATTACTGATTGTGCATGTAGCACCTTTCATTTCGTCAGATGTTAATTTACCATCACGTGCTTTAACAGCTAATTCGTTGATTTCATCTGAAATTTGGAAGATTGATTTACGGTCTGCATTTTTAACTACAGGTACTAATAAACCTCTTTCAGTGTCAGCAGCAATACCAATGTTCCAATAGTGTTTGTGTACGATTTCGCCAGCTTCTTCGTTGAATGAAGTGTTAAGTGCTGGGTATTTTTTAAGTGCAGAAACTAATGCTTTAACAACATATGGTAAGAAAGTTAATTTAATACCTTGTTCAGCTGCAACTTCTTTGAATTTTTTACGGTGATCCCATAAATCTTGAACATCAATTTCATCCATTAATGTTACGTGAGGAGCAGTGTGTTTAGAGTTAACCATTGCTTTCGCAATTGCTCTACGCATTGCTGGGATTTTTTCTGTAGTTTCAGGGAAGTCACCTTCAGGTACAGATTGTGTTTGAACTGCAGAAGTATCTTCTGATGTTGAAGCAGCTGCACTTTCGTTTGAAGCTGTTGCTGCTTGCGCACCGCCACCATTTAAGTGGTTGTCGATATCTTCTTTAGTAATACGACCATTTTTACCTGAACCAGCTACTGCTTTGATGTTAACGCCTTTTTCACGAGCATATTTACGAACAGATGGCATAGCTTTGATTTGTCTATTTTCATCTACTTCTTCATCTTGTGAAGCTGATGCTGCTGGTGCTTCTTCTGTTTTAGCTTCTTCTTGAGCTGGTGCTTCTTCTGTTGAAGCATCGTCATCATGACCACCTTTAAATTGCATATCTTCTGCATCAGGTGCGTCGATTTTAACAATAACATCACCTACTACTGCTACAGTACCTTCGTCAACTACAACTTCTTCAACAGTACCGCTAACAGGAGATGGGATTTCAACTACAGATTTGTCATTTTGAACCTCTGCTAATACATCATCTTCTTCAATTGTATCTCCGGCTTTAACAAACCATTTTACAATTTCACCTTCGTGGATACCTTCACCAATGTCGGGTAATCTAAATTCAAATGCCACGTTCTTGTCCTCCTAGATTTCTTATTCATCATTTAATAAATTTATAACATAGAGCAAGGACAGAATAATTTGAACCAATACATCAAATTACTTTGCCCTACGCCTCTAGTTTACACTTACTTATTCACACATAGAGTAAAAAGTAAACATGTTACTTACTTACTTCCTATAAGTCTGATTGCTAGCTAATTGTTAAGCTAAAAGTATTAGAATTCTAATGTAGCTTTAGCTTGTTCAACGATGTCGTTTTTGTTTGGTAACCAAACATTTTCAGCTTGAGTAAATGGATATACTGTATCAGCAGCAGCTACACGAGCGATTGGTGCTTCTAATGAAAGGATAGCACGTTCAGCTAATTCAGCAGCTACTGTAGCACCAACACCAGCTTGACGTTGTGCTTCTTGAACTACTACAGCACGACCAGTTTTTTCAACTGAAGCAACTAAAGTATCGATGTCGATAGGTTGTACAGTACGTAAGTCAATAACTTCTACTGAGTAACCTTCTTTTTCTAATTCTTCAGCAGCTTTTTCAGATTCTTGAACCATTGCACCGTAAGCGATTAATGTGATGTCGTTACCTTCTTTTCTCACATTAGCTTTACCGATGTCAATTGTATATTCTTCTTCTGGAACTTCTTCACGGAATGAACGGTATAATTTCATGTGCTCTAAATATACAACTGGATCATTTGATCTGATTGATGATAGTAATAAACCTTTAGCATCATATGGGCCTGAAGGAATAACTACTTTAATACCTGGTGATTGAGCTAAAATACCTTCTAAGTTATCAGCGTGTAATTCAGGTGTATGAACACCACCACCGAATGGTGCACGGATTGTAACAGGTGCTACTTTAGAACCACCTGAACGGAAACGTGTACGAGCAATTTGACCAGCAACTTCGTCAAATACTTCAAATACGAAACCAAGGAATTGGATTTCCATTACTGGACGGAAACCTTCTACAGTTAAACCAAGAGCTAAACCACCGATACCAGATTCAGCTAATGGCGTATCGAATACACGATCTTCACCGAATTCTTTTTGTAAACCTTCAGTTACACGGAATACACCACCGTTAACACCAACGTCTTCACCGAAAACTACTACGTTTTCGTCATTTTGCAATTCAGTTTTAAGCGCATTGTTAATCGCTTGAACCATTGTCATTTGTGCCATGGCTTATTTCGACTCCTTCTCTTTGTAAATTTCATATTGTTCAGCTAAGTTTTGAGGCATATCTTCGTACATGATATCCATTAAGTCAATAACTGTTTGTTTTGGAGTATTGTCAGCCTCTTTGATAGCTTTCTTGATGTCGTCTTTAGCACGTTCAATAACTTCATTTTCTTTATCTTCGTTCCATAATCCTTTGTTTTCTAAGAATTTTCTGAAACGAACTAATGGGTCTTTTTTCTTCCAATCTTCATCTTCATCTGAAGTTCTGTAACGAGTTGGGTCATCTCCAGCCATTGTATGAGGACCATAACGATAAGTCATAGTTTCAATTAATGTTGGACCTTCACCATTAATAGCACGATCACGAGCTTCTTTAGTAGCTTGGTATACAGCTAATGCATCCATACCATCAACTTGGATACCAGGGATACCTACTGCAATAGCTTTTTGAGCTAATGAAGTTGCTGCTGTTTGTTTACTACGTGGCGTAGAAATAGCATAGTTGTTATTTTGGATAACAAAAATTGCTGGTGCTTTGTAAGCTGAAGCAAAGTTGATACCTTCATAGAAGTCACCTTGTGATGAACCACCGTCACCAGTGTAAGTGATCGCTACTGCTTTTTTACCACGTTTTTTAATACCGAATGCTACACCAGCAGTTTGAATGTATTGTGCACCGATAATGATTTGTGGACTGAATGCATTAACACCTTCAGGGAATTGATTTCCTTTGAAGTGTCCTCTTGAGAATAAGAAAGCTTCAGTTAATGGTAAACCATGCCAAATGATTTGTGGCACGTCACGGTAACCTGGTAAGATGAAGTCTTCTTTTTCTAAAGCGTATTGTGAAGCTAATTGTGAAGCTTCTTGTCCAGCTGTTGGCGCATAGAAACCTAAACGACCTTGTCTATTTAATGAAATAGAACGTTGGTCAAGAATACGTGTCCACACCATTCTTTCCATTAATTCTACTAGTTGTTCATCAGTTAAATCAGGTACTAAGTCTTCATTTACGACATTACCATCAACATCCAAAATTTGAACCATTTCAAATTTCGACTGAGTATCATTTAATACTTTTACTGCATCGAATTGGGCTTGTAACTTAGGAGCCATTCAATTCACCATACCTTTCCCATATAATAGAAATTCATTTTATCCTCTCATAGTGTACCACAATTTATTTGTACTGTTAAATATTTTAATAAAGTTCTGTATTACTAAAAAAGATACAGTTTTTCCAACTGTATCATTATCGATATTCAATCTGTATCAATACCCAAAGTACTACAGATTATCAACATCTTGTTTTTCTTTATTTACTGTGTTCATAGCTTTTGAATATTCTTTAAATTTGTCTTGGAAATTCTTCTGTGCTTTATTTAATGCATCATTCTTTTCATCTACTTGAGATTGCGTTATACCATCCTGTTTGATAAGTTCGAATAAATCTTTTTCTTTATCTAAAACATTTTTATAGGCATCCGCATATTTGTCATGAACTTTATATTTGTTTTTAACTGCATCATCTAATTCTTTAAGTTCTTTTTTCTTGTCATCACTTTTAATTTCTTTGATGTGTGACTCGCCTTTATTAAATTGTTTCTTAGAATCGTCTAATGCTGCTATTTCTTTATCAAATGTATCTTCTCTTTGTTTGATATTATCAAGAATATCATCAGCTGCTTTCTTACGTGTTTCCTCGTTATCACTATTCGCTTTTTTATATAAATCTTGTTTCTTTTCTTCAAGAGAATTTAATTTCTTGCTAATACTATTAATAGGTTGTTCTTTATCAAACGCCTTTTGAACATTTTCATTGTATGCTTTCACTTCTTTTTTATCTGTTGTACAACCTGCTAATAAAACTGTCGACGCTGCTACTACTGCAACTGTTTTACGTAGTTTCATTGAGTGTAAACCTCCTCGTAGTCATTCGACTGTTATCATATAGAATTATGCTTTATAAATCAAATGAAATAAGATAATGTACTTATGATTCGTTTTTCTGTTATATTTTATTATAAGGAAGGTGTATGACATGTTAACTATGAAAGATATTATCAGAGATGGTCATCCTACGTTACGCGCTAAAGCGGAAGATGTAAATTTACCGTTATCTGATGAAGATAAAAATACATTAAAAGAAATGCGTCAATTTTTAATTAACAGTCAAGATGATGACATTGCTAAAAAATATGGTTTACGTTCAGGCGTTGGTTTAGCTGCTCCTCAAATCAATGTTTCTAAAAGAATGATTGCTGTTTACTTACCTGATGATGGAAACGGTAAATCATATGACTATATGCTGGTTAATCCTAAAATCATGAGCCACAGTGTTCAACACGCCTATTTACCTACTGGTGAAGGTTGTTTGAGTGTGGATGAAAATATTCCCGGATTAGTTCATAGACATTATAGAGTAACTATTAAAGCATTAGACATTGACGGTAATGAAGTTAAATTAAGATTAAAAGGTTACCCTGCGATTATTTTCCAACATGAAATCGATCATTTAAACGGTATTATGTTCTATGATTATATTGATCAAGACAATCCATTAACACCATTACCAGACTCAGTTGAGGTTTAACTTTAATCAAGTTTATTTTACTCAAGCTATTTTCAAATATGGAAGTAGTTTGAGTTTTTTATTTATCCACGGCGTGAACAATAAATTTAATTCTTACTTATTTAATAATATTTAGACTTTATATCTAGTAATTGAAGTGTTGAACAGATATAAACTGCTTTATTTATTTATATACATAATGTAAAATAAATAGTAACTGAAATCTTAGTGTAATGCTAATTTTCAAATAATGAACGACATTTATATTTGCCTTAATACACGCTTGAAAGTCAGAAACATATCATATTGTGCTTAATCACATAACTATTAGGTCGATATTTATAACATGACGCTAATATCAACACGTAGACAAATCAATATCTGCAAATAATTGTAAATTGATAAAGTACTACTATTAACCTACGCAATATGACTGGACGTATCAAGTTGATTAAGGTTTCAGATTAATAAAATCAATTAAGATGTTTAAATTTAGGAGGAACTATCCAATATGACAGTATTTAAAGTATTTTTCCAACATAACAAAGACGAAGTAATCGTTCGTGAAAACACAAATACAATTTATGTTGAAGGTGAAACAGAGGAACAAGTAAGACGTTATTTAAAAGACCGCAATTATAATATCGAATTCATTACTAAATTAGAGGGCGCACATTTAGAATATGAAAAAGAACATTCTGATCATTTCAACGTGGAGAATGCTCAATAATGAAGCAATTACATTCTAACGAAGTAGGTGTATATGCTTTAGGTGGCTTAGGTGAAGTCGGTAAAAACACTTACGCCATCGAATATAAGAATGAAATCGTCATCATAGATGCTGGAATTAAATTCCCTGATGATAATTTACTAGGAATTGACTACGTCATTCCTGATTACACTTACCTCGAACAAAATCAAGATAAAATTGTCGGTCTATTCATAACGCACGGACATGAAGACCATATAGGTGGTGTGCCCTACCTATTAAAGCAAATTAATGTACCTATTTATGGCGGTCCATTAGCTTTAGGACTAATACGTAATAAGCTAGATGAACACAACTTGTTACGTAATGCATCATTAAATGAGATTACAGAAGATAGTGTTATTAAATCGAAACACTTTGAAATATCATTTTATCTAACAACTCATAGTATTCCTGAAGCTTACGGTGTAATTATCGACACACCTGAAGGCAAAATTGTTCATACTGGTGACTTTAAATTTGATTTCACGCCTGTAGGTGAACCAGCGAATATTGCTAAAATGGCTGAATTAGGTAAAGAAGGTGTTCTATGCCTTCTATCTGATTCAACTAATGCCTTAGTTCCTGATTTCACACTAAGTGAGCGAGAAGTCGGACAGAACGTTGATAAGATTTTCCGTAATTGTAAGGGACGTATTATATTTGCTACCTTTGCATCTAATATTTACCGTGTACAACAAGCGGTTGAAGCTGCAATTAAATACAATCGTAAAATTGTAACATTTGGTCGTTCTATGGAAAATAATATCAAAATTGGTATGGAGCTTGGTTACATCAAAGCACCGCCAGAAACTTTTGTGGAGCCAAATAAAATTAACAATATTCCTAAACATGAATTACTTATTCTATGTACAGGCTCTCAAGGTGAACCGATGGCTGCTTTATCTCGTATCGCAAATGGAACGCATAAACAAATTAAAATTATTCCAGATGATACTGTAGTCTTCAGTTCTTCACCTATTCCAGGTAATACTAAGAGTATCAACCGCACTATTAATGCTTTATATAAAGCTGGTGCTGATGTAATTCATAGTAAAATATCTAATATCCATACATCAGGTCACGGTTCACAAGGCGATCAGCAATTAATGCTTCGCTTAATTCAACCGAAATACTTCTTACCTATTCACGGTGAATATCGCATGCTTAAAGCACATGGTCAGACTGGTGTTGACTGTGGTGTTAAAGAAGACAACGTCTTTATCTTTGATATCGGTGACGTGCTTGCATTAACACATGACTCAGCACGTAAAGCAGGTCGTATACCTTCTGGAAATGTGTTAGTTGATGGTAGTGGTATTGGTGATATTGGTAATGTCGTTATCCGCGATCGTAAATTATTATCTGAAGAAGGCTTAGTCATAGTTGTCGTTAGTATCGATTTCAGTACTAATAAATTGCTTTCTGGTCCAGACATCATTTCTCGTGGTTTCGTATATATGCGAGAATCTGGACAATTAATTTACGATGCGCAACGTAAAATTAAAACTGATGTTATTTCAAAACTAAATGCTAATCCAAATATTCAATGGCATCAAATTAAATCGTCAATCATTGAGACACTACAACCTTATTTATATGATAAAACAGCACGTCGTCCAATGATTTTACCTGTAATCATGAAAGTGAACGAAGATTAATAAATGGTTTCTGCATGACGTAATAGCGTCCAGGACATAAAGTTCCAGGATAAGTAAATTAAGACAATTTCTATTGAAATAATATAGAAATTGTCTTTTTTATTATTTTTAGCTCATTGAGTTGTTACTTTCTTTATATTATGTGCATTAGCACAATTCCTTATTCTCTTTTGGATTTATTTATCTCTTGTACAGACATTCGAGTGAAACCCAAAAACGCCTCCATAAATCTAAAAGTAAGCGCCACATCAATTTTCCTTTGACTGTAGGTGGTTTTCGTTTTAGATTCTAAAAGTATTCAATTAATTTGGGCTTTAAAACATTCACAATTATAATTCTTCATTCATTTTTTATTTATTTTTGAATTGAAGTTCATACAGTTGTCCATTTTTCATACAATCTTCTTTCATTTTCATCAATGTGACATCATGGTCTATTTTAAAATAACTATTATTATATTTTGGTATAGTTACTTGAGTCATATTATATTTTTTAGTATTTTAATATAAAATTACATATAAATATAAAATATTTTGGCGAGACTCTTACGTTGATTATTAATGAACATAAGTGCTCACACACTTAGGTAAGTAGCTCTATAGATGGATAATAATTGGCGTTGCGTGCGGGGCCCTAGCGAAGAGATTTTCAACATGAAAATCTACAAGCAAAGTAAGCTGGGGTTAATTAACGTAAGTGCTCACACACTTACGTAAATAGTTCTAAGATAGATTACGAAACAGAGTTGTGGAGACTCCTCTGTTGGTTATTAATGAACATAAGTGATAGCGCACTTATGTAAGAAATTCTAAAGATGAAC